>DASWRS010000271.1:0-15539 GCA_036403075.1 Kofleriaceae bacterium | reverse complement strand
GCGCGCACCGGCTCGATCAGCATCGCCTGGAGCTCGGCGGTGCGCTCGTCGTCGCCCCAGTTGCCGACCCACACCAGGTCGCGGTCGGCCGTGATCTCGGGGCGCGGGCCGAACACGCGGCTGTCGGCGGCCTCGTGCCAGGTCCACGCGCGCTCGGCCCAGCCGCGGTCGCGGTAGAGGTCGCGGATCACGCGGCCGAACGCGAGCACGCCGTCGTAGTGCCGCAGGTTGTAGCGCGCGATCTCGTGCGGCGCGGTCACCGAGCGGTGGTGGGTGTCGTGGAACAGCAGCGCGTAGCGCCCACCGGCGGCGCGGTGCCGGCCGATCCGCGCGACCAGCTCGGGGTCGTTCCATTCATGGACGAGCACGGCGTCGGCGCCGTCGAGCGCGCGATCGAGATCGAGCACCAGGCCGTAGCGCTCGCTGGTCAGCCCGGGGTAGGCGGCGTGGAACGCGGCGATCGCGGCCTCGCCGTGATCGCACACCAGGTTCGCGACGCTCCATGCGTCCGCGGGCTCGAACACCCGGACCTCGTGGCCGCGGGCGAGCAGCTCGCCGACCACGCCGCGCAGGAAATGGGCGTTGCCGTGGTTCCAGTCCGAGATCAGCGAGTGGTAGAACGCGACGAGCTTCATGCCGATGCCTCCCGCCGGACCTGCCGGCGCGCGATCTCCTCGTCGTAGAGCGCGCGATAGGCACACGCCATCCGGTCCGGGGACAGGCCGAGCGCCCGGACCCGCGCGCGGGCGGCGCGCGCGCCGCGGGCCAGCGGATCGCGGATCAGCGCGTTCAGCGTGAAGCCGAGCGCGTCGGGGTCGCCCGGCGGCACGTACATCGCCGTGGTGTCCCAGATCTCGCGCAGGCTCGGGACATCGCCCAGCACCAGGGCACAGCCGGCGAGCGCGGCCTCGAGCACCGACAGGCCGAACGGCTCGTAGCGCGCGGGCAGGGCATAGATCGAGGAGCGCGCCATCCACGCGGCGAGCGCATCGGGCTCGAGCGCGCCGAGCACCTGGACGCCGCGCGGCGCTGCGCCCTCGGACGCGCCCGGCGCCGAGATCGGATCGCGGATCGCTTCGAGCGCCCGCCGCGACGCCGCCGGTGCGCTCGGCGGTGAGGTCGGGCCGGCGACCGCGATCGGCCACGCGACGCGCGGCGCGCACGCGACCAGATCGGCGAGCCCCTTGGCCTCGTCCCACAGCCGGCCCGCGGACAGCACGACCTGGTCCTTCTGGCCCGGGCGCCACGGCCGCGCGCTGCACGCGTTCGGGATCACCTGGCTGCGCGGCGACGCGCCGTAGGCCTCGAGGACGCGGCGCAGGATCGCCGCGGTCGGCGCGACGACGACGTCGGCCGCCGCCAGCCCCGCGGTGACCCGGCGGCGGTACTCGCTCCACTCCGGGCCCGGATCGCGGCCGCGCACCGCGCGCGTCCACGTCCAGACGCACGAGTGCGCGACCACCACGACCGGCGCGGCGAACGGCAGCACGGCGTGGGCGTAGCCGTTGAGGTGGACGATATCGGGCGCGACCCGCGCGGCCAGGCCGATCAGCCAGTCGCCGGCGGCGTCGACGTCGCGCCAGGGCTCGGGCATCCACTCGAGCGCGAACGGGCGCTCGACGACGTCGAGGTTGGGCAGCTGGGCGACCCGGCGCGCCTGGCCCGGCGACAAGGCGCCGCCCATCGCGGCGAGCGTGACCTCGACGCCGTGCGGCGCCAGCGCGGCGATCAGCTCGCACGCGTAGGTCCACACGCCGCCGACGGTGTCGGCGGTCATGAGCACGCGGGTCACGGGATACCGCCCTGGCGCGGCCCGGTCGCCGGCTGCCCGTTGCCCGCGTGGGGCGCGGCGTGCGGCCGGGCCGGCTGCTGCGCCTGCGGCCGCGCGTGGTGCCGGGCGTCGTGATAGATCGTGTCGAGCACCGAGGCGACGTCGACCAGGCGCTCGGCCTCGGCGTCGAACCCGACGCCCGCGGCGAGCCGCTCGGTCCAGTCGATCGCGGCGCGGCCGCCCCAGTCGTCGGGCGGCGACGCCAGGCGCTCGGCGGCGGTGCCGCGGTAGCGCTCGGCGATGAAGTCGTAGAACGAGCCGCCGACGTTGGACATCGCGACCCCGCCGTCGCTGCCGTACCAGGCCGCCTGGATCACGGCATCGCGGCCGGCCGAGATCCGCCACGAGCACGCGAGCTGGACCACGACGCCGCCGGCGAGCCGGAGCTGCACGGCGGCGTAGTCCTCGACCTGCGACGAGCCGGGGTCGAGCGGCACGCCGCGGGCGTAGAGCTGGCTGTCGACGCTCTCGACCGCCGGAAAGTCGAGCATCCACAGCGCGAGATCGACCAGGTGGATGCCGAGGTCGATCACGCAGCCGCCGCCCGACGCCGCGCGGTCGTAGAACCAGGCCGCGTCGGGCCCGTAGGCGTTGTGGAACACCAGGTCGGCGGCGAACACCCGGCCGATGCCGCCGCCCTGCACGACATCGCGGATCTGCCGGATCGCGGTGGTGTGGCGATACGACAGGTCGACGCCGAGCAGGCAGTTCGCGCCACGCGCCGCGGCGACGACCCGGGCGGCCTCGGCCGTGTTGCGGCCAAGCGGCTTCTGGCAGAACACCGCGCAGCCGCGGGCCAGCGCCGCGAGGCTGTGCTCGGCGTGGAGCGCGCTCGGCGTCGCGATCACGACGCCGTCGAGCGGCTGCTCGAGCAGCTCGCCGAGGTGCTCGCAACCGATCGCGCCGGGAGCGAGCGCCAGCGCGGCGTCGCGCCGCTCGCGCGAAGGATCGGCGATCGCGACGATGTCGGCGCGTCCGTCGCGCTCGATCGCCTCGAGCCGGTGCCGGCCGATCCAGCCGACGCCGAGGAACCCGAGCCGGGGCCGGGCGGTCATGGGGTCACCAGCGCCTTGACGAAGCCCTCGGGGCGGACGCGCGACAGCTCGAACGCCTCGCCGGCGCGGGCCAGCGGCACGCGGTGCGTGTAGAGCGGCATCGGATGCAGCCGGCCCGACGACACCGCGTCGACCGCCGCCGCGATCCCGGCGACGTAGGCCGCCGGATCGCGCTCGTGGGCGTTGATCACGTCGAGGCCGCGCCAGTTCCACAGGAACATGTCGATCTGGCGCGGGCCGTCCTGGTGGAACCCGCCGATCACCAGCCGGCCGCGGACCTTGCACAGCTTGCCGGCGAGGTCGAGCGGGCGCTGCAGGCCGACCAGCTCGATCACGCGGTCGCAGCCGTCGCCGCCGGTCAGCTGCTCGATCCGCCGGACGATCGGGGTGTCGTCGTCGCCGAGCGGGATCGCCTCGGCGGCGCCGGCGCGGCGCGCGAGCGCGAGCGAGTACGGGCGCTGCGAGACCGCGATCACCCGGGCGCCGGCGGCGACCGCGAGCTGGGTGACGAGCGCGCCGAGGAAGCCGATCCCGATCACCGCGACGGTGTGGTCGGGCTCGACCGCGCTGCGCCGGAAGATGTTCATCGCGCAGCCGAGCGCCTCGCCCGGGATGTCCTGGCGATCGAGGCCGCCGGGCAGGATCAGCGCGGAGCTCTCGGCCGCGACGTCGTACTCGGCGAACGCGTGGTCGGACAGGAACGCGACCCGATCGCCGACCTCGAGGCGCTCGACGTCGCAGCCGCGCGCGACCACGCGGCCCCAGCCCTCGTGGCCCGGGCTGCCGGGCGGCGCCGGGTACGAGAACCACGGCCGGCCCTCCCAGCGCGGCAGGCTCGAGCCGCACACGCCCGAGCCCTCGACCCGGATCAGCACCTGGTCGGCCGCCGGTGCCGGGGTATCGACCGTGCGGATCTCGCAGGTCAGGGGTGCGGTGATCACCGCCGCGCGCATCCGCTTGGGGACCGTCACGCTCTGGGCGCCTTGCGCGCCTTGCGCGCCTTGGGCGCCTTGTAATTCCGGGCTAGCCATGGCTCACCTCGCGGACGTCACCGGTGTTGCGGGCATCACCAGCGTCGGGCGGCTCGGGAGCGATGCGGCGTTCGGCGCCGAGCTCGAGCAGCCAGCCGTGCAGCGCCTCGACCCCGGCGCGCGGGCCGATCCGCGGCTGCCAGCCGGTCGCCGCGGTGAACGCGCGTGTATCGGATACGTAATACCGCTGATCGCCTGCGCGCCAGGGCTCGAACCGGAGCTCGGGCCGGCCGCCGCGCAGCTGCGCGATCATGTCGATCAGCTCGAGCAGGCTCAGCGTGCTGCCGGGGCCGCCGCCGATGTTGAACGCCGAGCCGCGCAGCTTGTCGATCCGGTGCCAGGCGCGGACGAACGCATCGACCAGGTCGTCGACGAACAGCACGTCGCGGACCTGGCAGCCGTCGCCGTAGATCGTGATCGGGGAGCCCTCGATCGCGCGGATCACGAAGTGCGCGAGCCAGCCCTGGTCCTCGGTGCCGAGCTGGCGCGGGCCGTAGATGCAGCTCATCCGGAACACCACCGCCGGGATGTCGAAGCTCTGGGCGTAGTCGAGCACGTACTGGTCGGCGCAGCCCTTGGAGCAGCCGTAGGGGGTGCGGAACTCGAGCCGGCGGTGCTCGTCGATGCCGCGGGCCCGGATCGCCTCGTCGACCGGTCGCCAGCGCGCGCCATCGAGCTCGAGCCCGAGGTCGGGCAGGCAGCCGTAGACCTTGTTGGTCGACGTGAACACCACCGGCGGTGGCTCGGGCTGGGCCCGGATCGCCTCGAGGACCTCGAGCGTGCCGCCGGCGTTGACCGTGAAGTCGTGGCACGGCTCGACCAGGCTGGTGGTGACCGCGGTCTGTCCGGCGAAGTGGAACACCGCCGCGACGTCAGCGACGGCGGCGCGCACCACCGCGCGGTCGCGCACGTCGCCGACCCGGGCGTCGATCCGGTCGCCGTACCGGGCGCACAGCCAGCCGAGGTTGCGGTCGACGCCGCGGCGCGACAGGTCGTCGAGCACACGCACGGTGTGGCCGCGGCCGGCGAGGTGGTGGGCGAGGTTGGCGCCGATGAACCCGGCGCCCCCGGTGATCAGCACCGGGCGGCTGTCTGCCGCCGTCATCGGGCCAGCCCCCGCTTGGCGAGCTCGCTGCGCATCTCCTCGACCCGGTCGACGGCGGTCTGCGTCGACAGCCAGCCGGCGAGCTCGCCCAGGCCGGCCGCGAGCGGGATCCGCGGCTGGTAGCCGAGCACGCGGCGCGCGAGGCCGATGTCGGCCAGGCAGTGCCGGATGTCGCCGATCCGGAACTGGCCGGTGACGTGCGGCGGGATCGGCGAGCCCAGCGCGTCCGCGGTCCGCTCGGCGATCTCGCGGACGGTCAGCGGCTCGCCGCTCGCCAGGTTGAACACGCCGCCCGCGGCGGCTTCGACCTCGAGCGCGAGCCGGCAGCCGGCGGCGATGTCGCGGACGTGCACGAAGTCGCGGCGCTGCCGGCCGTCCTCGAAGATCAGCGGCGGCTTGCCGTTCAGGTAGCGCGCCGCGAAGATCGCGAGCACGCCGGTGTAGGGATTGGACAGCGCCTGGCGCGGGCCGTAGACGTTGAAGAACCGCAGCGCCACGGTGGGGATGTGGTACGCGGCGCCCGCGAGCAGGCACATCCGCTCCTGGTCGTACTTGGACAGCGCGTACACCGATGCCAGGGTCGGCGCCTTGGTCTCGGGCGTCGGCACCGGCGTGAGCTCGCCGCCATCGGGCGCGCGCGGCTCCCAGTCGCCGCTCGACAGCTGCTCGGGGCTGCGCTGGACGTGCTCGTAGATCTGCTCGTGGCGGTCGCGATACAGGCCCTCGCCGTAGACGCTCATGCTCGAGGCGACGATCAGCCGCTGCACCGGCTGGGCGATCACGGCCTCGAGCAGCACCGCCGTGCCTAGGTTGTTCACGCTGGTGTACTCGGCGACGTCGTACATGCTCTGACCGACGCCGACCCGCGCCGCCAGGTGGTAGACGACATCGACGCCGCGCAGCGCGCGTCGCACGGTGTCCGGATCGCGAACGTCGCCCTTGACGAGCTCGACCTCCGCGGCAAGGTAGGGTGGCCTGGCGCCCTCGGTGCCGTGGACCTGCGGGATCAGTGAGTCGAGGGCGCGCACGGTATAGCCGTGCGAGAGCAGCTCGTCAGCAAGATGCGAGCCGATGAATCCGGCACCCCCCGTGACGAGAACGCGTGACTTGGCCATTCTTGCGCGTGATGCACGGAGCGATCCCGCTCAGTCGAGGCTTTTCGCAGCGCTCCCGGGGGAGCAAGTGTCCGTGACCCGCCTCAGTGTCCACCGGGCGCACGTGGCGAATTGTTATTCACTGGCACCTTGGAGGGAGGTACTTGCATTGTACTTACCTTTGATGCTCGGTCCAATCCGTGCATCTGCAGGTAACATGCGACGAGTCCTGATCACCGGCGGCGCCGGCTTCCTCGGTTCTCACCTGTGCGCCCGGCTCGTCGAGAACGGCGACCACGTGATCTGTCTGGATAACTTCTATACAGGCAATCCGGAGAACGTCGCACAGCTGCGGACTGGCGCCTACGCACACCGCTTCGAGCTGGTGCGGCACGACGTGGTCGACCGCTACTACGCGGAGGTCGACGAGATCTATCACCTCGCGTGTCCGGCCTCGCCGCCGCACTACCAGCGCAACCCGGTGCGGACGCTCAAGACCGCCGTGATGGGGACGATGAACGTCCTCGAGCTCGCGCAGGCCACCGGCGCGCGGGTGCTGATCGCGTCGACCAGCGAGATCTATGGTGAGCCCGAGATCCACCCGCAGCGCGAGGACTACTGGGGCCACGTCAACTCGATCGGCAAGCGCGCGTGCTACGACGAGGGCAAGCGCTGCGGCGAGGCGCTCGGCGCCGCGTTCGCGGAGCAGCACCGGGTCGAGACCCGGATCCCGCGGATCTTCAACACCTACGGTCCGCGGATGCGCGAGGACGACGGCCGCGTGATCTCGAACTTCGTGACCCAGGCGCTGCGCGGCGAGCCACTGACGATCTACGGCGACGGCTCGCAGACCCGCTCGCTGTGCTTCTACAGCGACCTGATCGACGGGCTGATCCGGCTGATGGCGCACCCGAGCGATCCGGGGCCGGTCAACCTCGGCAATCCCGAGGAGTTGACCGTGCGCGAGATCGCCGAGCTGGTGCGCGACATCTCGGGGTCGGCGTCGACGATCGACTACCGGCCGCTGCCATCGGACGATCCGACGCGCCGGCGGCCCGACATCTCGAAGGCCCGCCGGGTGCTCGGCTGGGAGCCGCGGGTCACCGCGGTCGACGGCATCGCGCGGACGATCGAGTACTTCCGCGGCCGGATCCCGGGGCGGTCGACCAACGGCCGATCCACGGCGCGCCACGCCGCGACCGCGCAGGCCGACTGACGCCGATCGGCCGGTCAGGTGGCCGCGAGCTGCCGGGCGTAACGGTCTGCGGCGGCGCGCAGCCGGATCGCCTCGCTCCCGCCGGTGGTCGCGGCGAGCGCGTGGCGGCCGAGCTGGAACGCGAGGTAGCACGGCCGCGCGAACGCCAGCAGCTCCGGGTCGACCGGCCGGCCGCAGGTCTCGGCGGCGATCGCGGCGATCCGGCGCTGCTCGGCCGCGGACAGCCCGAGCTCGACCGCCGCGCCGGCGAGGTCCCACGTGATGTCCTGGCAGCCGACGAGGTCGTGGGCGGCGTGGTGATCGATCGCGTCGGCCTTGATCAGCGCGCCGCCCGGGGACACCAGCCACTCCCAGGCGTGCAGCCGGCCGTCGATCTCGATCCGGCGGACCCGGGGGGCGAGCTCGGCCGGCGAGCCGCGCACGGCCGGCGCGGCGCCCAGCGCGAGCTCCGCGTTGCGCCGGATCATCTCGGCGAGCCGATCGAGCGATGCGCCGCGATCGGCGTCCGCCACCAGCTCGCGGGCGCGGAACCCGAGGTACTCGCCGACGCGATCGACCAGGCGGCGGCGGCCGGCGCGATCGAGATCGGCGAGCGCCAGCGGCGTCGCGGCGAGCCAGCGCTCGATCAGGAAGCCGTGGCACAGCCCGGCGACCTCGGGCGTGAACCCGGCGCGATGCAGGAGCTGCGCGCGCGCCAGCGCACGCTCGCCGTCACGGCCGAGCCCGACGAACCGGGCGAGCCAGGTCGCGTCGCCGGTCTGCGCGAGCAGCTTGCGGCGCTCCTGGTGGATCACGCAGGCCGGCCACTCGGCCTCGCTGCGGAAGTGCTTGGCGCGCCACGCCCCGGCCGAGATGTCCTCGAGCGGCGCGACCAGCGGCCCGACGAGCTCGGCGATCCAGCCCGCGAGCGCGCCGCCGCGGACCAGCAGCGCATCGGCGTCGACGACGTGGCGGGGCAGGCGGGCCCAGCGCTGCCGGTGGCGGTCGCTGGCGGCCGGTCCGAGCTCGCCGGCGTGGCTCGGAAAGCACTCGAGCCGCTCGGGCGCCACGCCCGCGTCCTCGAGCCGGTCGGCGACCGCGCCGAACGAGCTGCCGGACAGCCCGGGGCCCTCGTCGACGATCGCGATGCGCGCGCCACGCGACACCCACTCGCCGACCAGCGCGGGCGCGACCTCGAGGCGGCGGTGGAACGGATCGCCGCGCGGCCGCACGGTCTGGGGCAGCGGCGAGCCGGTCGCGGCGGCGACCAGCGCGGCGAGCGCGGCGCCGATGCTGCGGATCCCGATCACGTGGCGCGGTCCGGGAGGCGCGGCGCGTGCGGCCGCGAGGTACGCCTCCGGATACAGCGCGTAGAACGCGAAGCCCTCGGCGTGGCGCAGCTCGACCGTATCGGGCCAGCGCCGGGCGGCCAGCCCGAGCAGCGCGCCGAGCGCCGCGATCGGCGGCTCGTCCGGCGCGAACCCGCTCGACCACGACCGGTCGATCGCGCCGGCGAGCGCGACCAGCAGGCGCATCCCGGCGTCGCCGATCGCGGTTCGCTCGTCGCGCGCGGCGCAGGCGTGGTCGATCAGGCCCTGCACCAGCTCGCCGGCGTCGATCAACGCCCCGACCAGCGCGGCGTGGCGCGCGAGCCCGGGCCGCAGGCAGCCGATCGCGCCGAGGCTGGCCGCGAGCTCGCCGGCGGCCGCCCGCGGGTCGCACGTCCGCACGTGATCGCCGAACACCAGCATCACGGAAGGTGGCGATACGCGATCGCCTTGAACTCGTCGAAGGTGGGGACGCGCCAGGTCGCACGGGTCTCGCGCTGCCGCGCGGCGAGCCAGCCGGCCCAGGCCTCGTACTGCGCGGGGCTCGGCGACACCCGGCCGCGGCGCTGCTTGGCGAGCTCGAGCGCGTCGATCGGCGCGTGACCGCGCTCGACGAGCACGCACAGCACCAGCAGCGCCGAACGGCCGATGCCGTGCGTGCAGTGCGCCAGGACCCGCCGGCCGGCGGCGAGGTGGCCGGTGACGAACGCGACGCCGCGCTGCAGCATCACCGGGCTGACCGCCGCGAGATCGATCGTCGGCAGGTGCAGGAGCTCGATCCGGTGCCGGGCGAGCAGCTGCGGGTCGTCGCAGGCCTCACCGCGCAGATCGACCACCGCCGCCACGCGCTCCTGCGCGAGCGCCGCGATGTGGGCCGGTGGAATGCAACCGCCGATCGCGAGATCGTCGGTGATCCAGGTCAGATCCAGCATGAGAGCTGGCTAGCGCCGCGAACCATCGTCGTCGGTCTGCCTCTCGCTCGCCTCTCTCGCGTGCGCGGGCTGCGAAGGTTTCGGAGCGCGATCTCGCGTGGGCGTCCGACCCTGAGCGTGAGAGCACGCTCGGGGTGTGCCGCGGGCGCGCGGTGCTACCATGCGCGGAGGTGGGTTCGAAATCGCAGCTCGGTTGGGTCTGGCAGTTCCTTCGATCGTACCGGCGCTCGGTGGCCGCGCTGACCGCGCTGTCGCTCGTCGAGATCGTGCTCCGCGTGGCCGCGCCGTGGGCGCTCGTGGTCGTCGTCGATCACGCGCTCGGCGGCGCTCCGCTGACCGGCCGGCTCGCGGGGCTCGCGACCGCGCTCGGCGTCGCCGGCTCGCGGCGCGATCTGCTGATCGGGTTCGCGGCCCTCGGCCTGACCTTGCAGCTCGCCCACGAGGTGGTGGTGATGCTGCACGGCCGCCGCGCCGTCGCGCTCGGCCAGGGCCTGATCCGCGACCTGCGCGAGCGGCTGTTCGCCCACGTCCAGGCGCTGACGCTGAACCACCACGCCGCGACCCCGACGGGCGACGCGGTTCAGCGGCTCGAGGTCGACACCCGCTGCATCGAGCAGATCGTCATGCGCGGGCTGTTCCCGGTCGCGTTCTCGCTGCTGACCCTGGCCGGGATGTTCGGCCTGCTCCTGACGATCGACGTCTCGCTCGCGGTGCTGTCGCTGGCGATCGTGCCGCCCCTGTACCTGTGGCTGCGCTGGTACGCGGGCAAGATGGCGACGCGCGCCGACCACGCCCGGCGCACCGACTCGCAGCTGAGCTCGCGGCTGTACGAGAGCCTGTCGACGATCCGGCTGATCAAGAGCCACGCCCGCGAGGACCACGAGCAGTCGCGGTTCTCGCACGTCGCGCGCGACTCGGCGCGGGCCTGGATCCACGTCGGCCACCAGGGCGCCGTGTTCGCGATCGTCGCCGCCGCGCTCACGATCGCCGGCTCGAGCGTCGTGCTCGTCGTCGGTGGGCTCGCCGTGCTCGACGGCCGGCTCACCGTGGGCACGCTGCTGCTCGTCCTGGCCTACCTCGGCTACGTCTACGGCCCGCTGTCGGCGATCGCGCATACCGCCAACGACCTGCAGCACGCGCTCGCCAGCGCGCGGCGGGTCCGCGAGGCGTTCGCACAGCACCCCGAGCCGCGCGACGTGCCCGGCGCGCTCGACGCCGCGGGGCTGCGCGGCGAGGTCGAGCTCCAGGGCGTCGGCTTCGCGTACGGCGAGGCGGCGGTGCTCGACGGCATCCAGCTCACCGCGCGGCCCGGCGAGGTCATCGCGCTGGTCGGGCCGTCGGGCGCGGGCAAGTCGACCCTGGCCAGCCTGCTGGTCCGGTTCTACGCGCCGCGCGCCGGTCAGATCCTGATCGACGGCACGCCGATCGAGCGCTACCAGCTGCGCTCGCTGCGCCAGCGGATCGCGCTGGTCCTGCAGGACGCCGTGCTGATCTCGGGGACGATCCGCGACAACCTGCGCTACGCGCGCCCGGACGCGACCGACGCCCAGATCGAGGACGCCGCGCGGGCGGCCGCCGCCCACGACTTCATCGTCGAGCTGGCCGATGGCTACGACACCCAGGTCGGCGAGGCCGGCGTGACGCTGTCGGGTGGCCAGCGCCAGCGGCTCAGCATCGCGCGCGCGTTCCTCAAGGACGCCCGCGTGCTGATCCTCGACGAGCCGACCGCCGCGCTCGACACGATCGCCGAGCGCCAGATCGTCGAGGCCGTGCGCCGGCTGTGGGCCGGGCGCACCACGTTCGTGGTCGCGCACCGGCTGTCGACCGTGCGCGACGCCGATCGCATCGTCGTCATGGACCGCGGCCGGATCGTCGCCGAGGGCACGCATGACGAGCTGCGCCGGACCAGCGTGCTGTACCGCCAGCTCGCGGCGCAGCTGGCCGAGCCGCTGCCCGACGCCCCCGAGCTCCCCGATCGCCAGGTCGGCTGACCCACGCGGCTCAGCGGTCCGCGGCCCGGGCGGCGTGCGTCGCCGGCAGCGCGAACACGTAGAGCCGCCCGCCCTTCTGGGTGCGCGACGATAGATCGGCCATCGCGTTGCCCCAGCCGTTGCCGGCCGACAGGTCGCGCGGATCGAGACCGAGCGAGACGATCATGCCCGACCAGCCGCCGATGCCGGAGAACACCGCGACGTACTGCCGGCCGTCCGGGGCGCGGTAGCTGATCGGCTGGCCGATGATCCCCGACGGCAGCTTGACGCTCCACACCACGCGCCCGGTCCTGGCGTCGAGCGCCTTGAACACGCCGTCCATCGTGCCGTAGAACACGACGCCGCCGCCGGTCGCGAGCGCGCCGCTCCACACCGGGAAGTCCTCGGCGATGCTCCACGCCGCCTTGCGCGCGATCGGGTCCCACGCGGTGAACGCGCCGCGGGTCTTGCCCGCCGCCGCGTAGTACCGGACGTTGGCGCCGATGTACGGCGTGCCGGCGATGTAGCCGGTCTCGGCGTACTCCTCGTCCATGCACATCGTGATGTGCGGCAGGTAGAGCAGCCCGGTGCGCGGCGAGAACGCGCTCGGCTCCCAGTCCTTGGCCCCGGGGGCGAACGGGCAGATGTCGCGCGTGACCTTGCCGGGCCTGGGCTCCTTGTTCATGTCGACCTCGAGCTCGCCGGTCTTGAGGTCGACGCCGTGCGAGGTCGTGATGCGGACGAACGGGTCGGCGGACAGCACCTGGCCGGTCGCGCGGTCGAGCAGGTAGACGTAGCCATTGCGTTCGGGGTGGAGCAGCACCTTGCGCCGCGTCGCGCCCTGCTCGAGATCGAGCAGGATCGATTCGTTGACGCCGTCGTGGTCGAACAGGTCGTGCGGCGACCACTGGTAGAACCACACCGCCTCGCCGGTCGCGGGCTTGCGCGCGAAGATCCCGGCGCTCCACTTGTTGTCGCCGGGCCGCATGTCTGCGTTCCACGGCCCCGGGTTGGCGGTGCCGTAGTAGATCAGGTCGAGCGCCGGATCGTAGGAGATCCAGCCCCACACCGTGCCGCCGCCGTTGCGCCAGCGGTCGGGCGGCCAGGTCGTGACGCCGAGGTCCTTGCCGCGATCCGAGGCGTAGAACGGGTGGAACCCCGGTCCGATCAGGCACTCGGCGTCGGGGCCCGTCGAGTACGCGCGCCACGCGATCGCGCCGGTCGCGGCGTCGACCGCGGTCAGCCAGCCGCGGACGCCGAGCTCGCCGCCGGAGTTGCCGACCAGGACCTTGCCGTGGACGACGATCGGCGCCATCGTCATGGTCTCGCCCTGGTTGATGTCGCCGAGCTTGGTGTCGAAGACCTGGTGGCCCGACGCCGCGTCGACCGCGACCAGGTGGTCATCGAGCGTCACGAAGTACAGCTTGCCGTCGGCCCACGCCGCGCCGCGGTTGACGAGGTCGCAGCACGCCACCCCGCGCGCCGCGTCGTCGTGTTTGGGCTCGTACTGCCAGCGCACCGCGCCGCCCCGGGTCAGGTCGAGCGCGACCAGGCGGTTGGGGAACGGCGTCACGATGTACATGGTGTCGCCGATCACCAGCGGCGCACCCTCGTGGCCATTGTCCGAGCCGGTGTCGTAGGTCCACGCCACGGCGAGCCGCGCCGCGTTGTCCGGCGTGATCTGATCGAGCGTGGTGAACCGCGTGTTGGCGTGGTCCTTGGCCGCCATCGTCCACTGGCCATCGTCGGCGGCATCGCTGGTCATCACCAGGCGGCCGTGCCCGGCGAGCTCGGGCGACGCCCGGCCGGTCGCGGTCGGTGCGCGCGCGTCGCCCTGGCAGGCTGCCAGCCCGAGCGCCGCGACGAGGATCACGGTGCGATCGCGATGCCCCATGGCGAGCCTCCGGTGTGGATGTGCTGGACGATCTGTGACGTCGCGGGATCGATCACGCTGACGTCGCCGGACGGGCCATTCGCGGTGAACACCAGCCCCGACGGCGCGACCGCGATGCCCCACGGCCGCTTGCCGACGTTGGGGATCACCGTGGTCAGCGTGCCGGCCGCGACGTCGATCACCGCGACCGCCCCGGCGCGGCCGGTCGTGACCAGCGCCTTGCCGTTCGGGGTCATCGCGATGCCCATCGGCCGCGGCGGCGAGGGTGCCGACGCGTCGCGCGGCAGCTCGATCCGGCCGGTCTGGCGGCGCGTCCGGACGTCGATCAGCGTGATCGACGCATCGTTCTCGCCGGTGACCAGCGCCCGCGTGCCGTCGGGCGTGAACGCGACGCCGCGCGGCCGTGCCCCGGTCGGGATCGTGGTCACGACGCGCGGCTCGCCGGGATCGACCACCGAGATCAGGTTGTCGGTCTCGCTGGTCACCCACACCGTGTGATCCGGCGCGGTCGCGACACCCTCGGGCTCGCGCCCGGTGTCGACCCGGCCGCGCAGCTTGCGCTTGTCGAGATCGACGATCGACGCCTCGGCGGTCTCCTCGTTCGACACCACCAGCGTGTGGTCGTCGACCAGATCGAAGCTCTCGGGATCCGGCCCGCTCGGGATCGTGCGGACCAGCGTGAGGTCGCCGAGATCGACCACGCCGATGCCGTCGGCGCTGCGGTTGGGCGGCGGCAGCCGGGACTCGTCGATGCCCGGCCCGCCCCTGGGCGAGCCGCTGAGCGCGACGTACAGCCACTTGCCGTCGCCGGACACCCGCACGCCGCGAGGCCGCTGTCCGACGTTGACCTTGTCGATCACGTCGAACGAGCGCGCGTCGATCACGACGACCGTGCCGTCGTCCTCGTTGGTCACGAACACGCGCGGGCCATGCGAGCGGTGACAGCCTGCGACGATCGCGGCGAGCGCCACGAGCGCACGTGCCGCGGCGCGCATCACGTCATCGGCGCACGCGGATCGGCTCGGAGAACCGTGGACCGGAATTACCAGCATGCGGCGCGCAACATGCAGCAGTCGCGCCGAAGATGCCGCACACGAGAGCTGCACGGCGGTCGGCGTGGATGGTGCTGCTCGTGGTGTTCGTGGCAACGGGCGCCGGTGGCGCACCGCGCCGCGAGCTCCGGGTCTGCGCCGATCCCAACAACCTGCCGTTCTCCAGCGACCACGCACCCGGCTTCGAGAACCAGATCGCGCAGGTGCTCGCCAATCAGCTCGGGGCAAAGCTCACCTACACCTGGTGGGCACAGCGCCGCGGGTTCTTCCGCAACACGCTCAAGGCCCGGACGTGCGACGTCGTGATCGGCGTGCCGGTCGGCCTCGGAATGGCTCGCACCACCGCACCGTATTACCGCTCGGCCTACGCGTTCGTCAGCCGCGCCGATCGCGCGCTGGCGGTCCACTCACTCGACGATCCCCGGCTGCGGCGCTGGAAGATCGGCGTCCAGCTGGTCGGCGACGACGGCGCCAACACGCCGCCGGTCCACGCGCTCGCCCGGCGCGGCATCGTCGACAACGTCGTCGGCTTCACCGTGTTCGGCGACTACGCCCGGCAGAGCCCGCCGGCCGACGTGGTGCGCGCGGTGGTCGACGGCAAGATCGACGTCGCGCTGGTCTGGGGGCCGCTCGCCGGCGGCTTCGCGCGGACCAGCGCGACCCGGCTCGCGGTGACGCCGGTCGACCAGGCCACGGACAGCGGGCTCGCGCTGGCGTTCGACATCGCGGTCGGCGTCCGCCGCCCCGACGCCGAGCTCGCGGCCGAGCTCGATCGCGCGCTGGTCGCGCGGCGCGGCGAGATCCAGCGCATCCTCGACGCGTGGCGCGTGCCCCGGGTGCCGCCGCCTGCCGGCGCGTCGAGCCACTCGGAGGCCGCGCGATGACCCGTGGCGCGATGATCCGTGGCGCGGTCCCCGCGGTCGCGATCGCCGTGATGCTCGCCGGGGCCGCCGGCTGCAAGCGCGAGCGCCGCACGTTCACCGAGCCCGGCCCGAGCGCGCGCCCGGTCAGCGCGGTGCCGGCGTCGTCGCTCTACCCCGGCGAGGCGCCGC
>DASWRS010000270.1:0-51696 GCA_036403075.1 Kofleriaceae bacterium | reverse complement strand
CGTGACGGAGACGCCGGCCCAGCAGGTCGTCCCGGTGCGGCCGGCCGGTCCGGCCGGGTCGATGCCGCCGACCGACCTCGACGTGGTCGACGTGTTCGACGAGCTCCCGGCGTTCGACGACGGCGACGACATTCCCGTCCTGGCGGCGACCGACGACCGCGACGACGAGATCGTCCTCGTCGACGAGGCGCCGGCGCCCACGGCCGGCGAGGTGGAGGAAGACGACGGCCCGACCGGCCCGATCTCGCTCCATGCCCGCCCGCAGCCCGCTCCGGTTGGGAGCCGGCCGGCACCCCGGGGGGGCCCGCCGGCTCTGTAGACGCCGCCCTACGGCTTGAACTTGAACAGCGGCGGGACGGTCGTGGTCGTCGTGGTTGCCGCTGACCGCCCGGCCGGGCGCGTCGTCGACGTGGTGGTGGCCGGCGGCGTCGGCCGCACCGCCACCCAGACGAGGTAGAGCACCACCCAGAGCACGGCGAGGGCCGCGGTCGGCAGGAAACGGGGGGGCTGCTGAGGCATCGGCTGGCGCAGGATAGCGAGTTGTTACGCTCGCCTACGACATGGCCGGGATCGACCTTTGCGGTGTCACCAAAGAGTTTCCCGGCGGGGCGCTGGCCGTTTCGTCGCTTGACCTGGAGGTCCACGACGGAGAATTTCTCGTTCTCGTCGGCCCCTCGGGTTCGGGGAAGACAACGGTGCTGCGGATGGTCGGGGGCCTCGAGGAAGCCACTTCCGGCGAGATCCGCATCGGCGGCCGTGACGTCACCGGCCTGGCGCCGCGCGACCGCGACATCGCCATGGTCTTCCAGACCTACGCCCTCTACCCCCATATGAGCGTGGCCCAGAACATGGCCTTCGGCCTCAAGCTCCGCAAGACCCCGCCGGCCGAGATCCACCGCCGGGTGGAGGAGACGGCGGCGCTGCTCGGGCTGTCCGACCTGCTCGACCGTAAACCCCGGGCGCTGTCCGGGGGCCAAAGGCAGCGGGTGGCCATGGGCCGGGCCATCGTGCGCGAGCCCGCCGCCTTCCTGATGGACGAGCCGCTGTCGAACCTCGACGCCAAGCTCCGGGTCACGGTACGCGCGCAGCTCACCCAGCTCCACCACCGGCTCGGCGTCACCACCGTGTACGTCACCCACGATCAGGTCGAGGCGATGACGCTCGGCCACCGCGTCGCCGTGCTGCGCGACGGCCGGCTGCAGCAGTTCGACACGCCGCGGGCGGTGTTCCGCGATCCGGCCAACCTGTTCGTCGCCGCGTTCATCGGCTCGCCGGCGATGAACTTCGTCCCGGCGGTGATCGCCGGCGGCACGGTCCGGTTCGCCGGCCACACCGTGGCGCTGGCTCCGGACTCCCCGCTCGCCGCCGCGGATCGCCCGGTGATCCTCGGTGTGCGCCCGACCGCGTTCGGCCCCGCGGGCACCCCCGGCGGCGCCGAGCTCGCCGTGACCCCGGCGGTCGTCGAGGAGCTCGGCGACGAGCGCTACGTGCTGTTCGATCTCGACGCGCCGCGGGTCGACACCGAGGCCACGCGCGCCGCGGTCGCCGCCCGGTCGAGCGACGACGCGCTGCTCCTGCCCGACGAGAGCCGCGCCCGGTTCACGATCCGCCTGCCCGCCGACCTGGCGCTCTCGATCGGCCAGCCGGTGACCGTGACCGTCGACCCGCGCCGGCTGTACTTCTTCGACCCCGACACCGGATCGGCGCTGCGCTGAGGTCGTCGCCGGAGATCGCCGGAGACCGCATGACATCGCATGACGTTGCATGACCTCGCATGACCTCGCAGCCTGAGCCTCAGCGGCCCGCTCGCAAGCCGGCCCGGCGCCGGAGCAGCGCGCGACCGACGATGATCGATGTCGCCCGGCGCGCGCGCGTCGCGCTCAAGACCGTGTCGCGGGTGGTCAACGGCGAGCCCGGGGTCGCGGCCGACACCACCGCGCGCGTCCGCGCCGCGATCGAGGCGCTGAGCTTCCGCCGCCACGACGGCGCCGCGCACCTGCGCAGCGGCTCGACCACGGCGAGCCTGGGGGTCGTGCTGATGGACGTGGCCGACCCGTTCTACTCGGCGCTGACCCGGGCGGTCGAGGAGGTCGCGATCCGCCACGGCTTCCTGGTGTTCGCCGGCTCGTCCGACGAGGACGTCGTCCGCGAGCGCCAGCTGGCGCAGGCGTTGTGTGCGCGCCGCGTCGACGGCCTGCTCGTGGTCCCGGCCGGGACCGACCAGCGCTACCTCCGCGCCGACATCACCGCCGGCACGCCGGTCGTGTTCGTCGATCGCCCCGGGGTCGGCGTCTCGGCGGACGCGGTCCTGGTCGACAACGCCGGCGGCGTGCGCGCGGCGGTCGAGCACCTCGCGGCGCACGGCCACCACCGGATCGCGTTCCTCGGCGACAACCCGGCGATCTACACCGCGCGCGAGCGGCTGCGCGGCTTCACCCAGGGCATGGCGGCGATCCGGCGCGCCCCGGCGCGCCTGGTCGAGATGGGACCGCACACGCCGCAGTCGGTGCGCGCGGCGCTGACGCGGTTCCGGTCCGAGCGCCACCCGGCGACCGCGCTCGTCACCGGCAACAACCGGATCACCGTCCTGGTGCTCCGCGCCCTGGCCGTGATGCGCGGCTGGCGTCCGGCGCTGATCGGCTTTGACGACCTCGAGCTCGCGGACCTGCTCCGGCCGTCGCTCACCGTGATCGAGCAGGACGCCTCGGCGCTGGGCCGCACCGCCGCCGAGCTGCTGTTCGCGCGGATCGCGGGCGACCGCCGGCCGATCCAGCGCGTGGTCCTGCCGACCCGGCTGGTCGCGCGCGGCTCGGGCGAGCGCCGGCGATGATCAGCGGCCGCCGAGCCCGGCGAGCTCGCCGAGCGCGTACGCATAGGCGCCGAGCGCGATCGCCGCGGTGGTGCCCAGCCGCGTGAGACCGATCCCGGTCCGCTTCGGCGGCGAGCCGGCGATCGTCTGATCGGTCCCGGGCACCGCCAGCGCGCCGCTGTGATCGTCGATCAGCGCCGCCAGCCCGGCTGGATCGTCGAGATCGAGCACCCGGAACGGCAGCCGGTCGACCGGCCCCGACGCCAGCTCGAGCGTGCCATTGAGCTCCTCGAGCAGCGCCGCGCGGAACAGCCCGGCCGCGCCGCTGAGCCCGCCGCCCAGCACCACCAGGCCGTCGATCAGCGTCAGGGCGTTGGCGATCGCGTCGCCCGCCACCTGGCCGAGCCGGCGGAAGGCCTCCGCGGCCGCGCGCCGGTCGCCGGGCGCCTCGCCGGTCGCGATCTCGGCTATCCGCCGAGGCTCGGGCACCTGATCGAGCGCCAGGCCGGCCGCGGCGGCGTAGTCGCGGCGCACAGCGCGGATGCTCACGCCCTCCTCGGCCATGCGCTGGCGCTGGTCGCGGTGGCGCATCATCCAGATCTGCCCGGCCGCCGAGTTGTCCCCGACCACGAGCCGCCCATCGATCACGATCCCGCCGCCGAACCCGGTGCCGAAGGTGAAGCCGAGGAGGTTCGAGAACCGGCGCGCGCTCCCGGCCGCCGCGAGCCGGTCGTTCACCCGCGGCAGCAGCCCGCCGAGCGCCTCGCCGTAGGCAAACAGCGCACCGTCGTTGCTGGCGAACGTCGGCAGCCCGAACCTGGCCGCGAGCATCGGGCCGAGCGGCACCCCGCCGCGGAACCCGGCCAGGTTCGGGAGATCGCCGATGATCCCGCGCCGGTAGTCGGCCGGGCCGGGAAACGCGAGCGAGATCGCGACCGCCCGGCGCGCGGTGGCCGCGTGGACCGTGGCGAAGCCGGCCGTGATCTGGTCCAGGCTGCGCGCGAGGTCGTCGCCGAACGACGGCAGCGTGCACGGCGTGTCGAGCAGCGCCTGCCCGCCCTGGATCGCGTTGAACCGCAGGCTCGTGCCGCCGGCGTCGAGCACCAGGACGACCCTGGGGTCGTTGCGCAACGCGTCGATCGCGAGATCGGCGCCGGAGCGCGGGTCGAACACAGCCCGGGGAGACATCAGGAGCCGGAGATCCACTCTCCGGCGGTCATGTTCTCACGTTCCGGGCGGATCTCAAGCCGGCCACCGGGCGCTTCGTCCGCTCGGGGCCGCCGAGCGCCGGCCGGTCGATCGAGGTGGGCTCCTGCGCCACGCGGCTCCGGCATTCTCGCGAACGGGCCAGTGTCCCCGGCGCACGCACGAAACCCATAAGAAACATCAAGTCATCATAACGCCCGTCATTCACCACGTGACGGCCGGACACCATACTCGCGGCGACGCGAGGCGAGCGGCGCAGTGCGCGCGCGCTTGCCCGTCCCCTTCCCGGAGGAGAACATGGATACCACCACGACTCGTTGGCGGGCGCTCGGCGCCACCCTGCTCTCGATCACCTTCGCCGCCTGCGCGGCACCGGACGCGGCAACCCCGCTGGCCTCCGAGGCCGACCCCGAGGCGGCACCGGCGCCCGATACGCCGGGTACGCGCGACGCACCGGAGACGATCGACACCGCATTTCACGGCAACGCCTGCACCGACATCGCACCTGCGCCGCACTACAACGACTGGCCCAGGATCCGCAGCGCGATCCGGTCCGACCCGCGCGACGAGGCCTGGATCCGCAGCGTCGTCGCGGCGATGTCGCTCGAACAGAAGGTCGGGCAGATGACGCAGGCCGAGATCGGCAGTCTGTGGGACGCCGCGAGCGCGTCTTACCAGCTCGCCGATCTCACGCGCCTGGGCGTCGGCTCGGTGCTCAACGGCGGCGGCTCCTGGCCCGAGGCCAACAAGCACGCCGCGGTCGGTGACTGGATCCACCTCGCCGACGCGATCTGGGACGCCTCGCCGGTCGTGACCATCCCCGGCCGGCGCGGCGCCACCCGGGTCAAGCTCCCGGCGTTCTGGGGCATCGACGCCGTCCACGGCAACAGCAACGTGTTCGGCGCGACCCTGTTCCCGCACAACATCGGCCTGGGCGCCACGCGCGACACGTGCCTCATGCGGGACATCGGCGAGGCGACCCAGCGCGCGGTCCGCGCCACCGGCCAGGACTGGACGTTCGGCCCGTGCCTCGCCGTGGTGCGCGACGATCGCTGGGGCCGCAGCTACGAGTCGTGGTCCGAGGATCCGAGCATCGTGCGCGCGTTTGCCCGCGCGACCAACGCCGGCATCATGTCCGTCGATCGCGACCGCACGTCGTTTCGCGGCATCATCAGTACCGCCAAGCACTACATCGCCGACGGCGGCTCGACCCAGGGCATCGACCAGGGCAACGTCCTGGCCTCCGAGGCCGAGCTCATGAACGTCCACGCCCAGGGCTACTACGGCGCGATCGAGAGCGGTGTCCAGACCGTCATGGTCGGATTCTTCAGCTGGCAAGACCAGGGCAAGGACGTCGCCAACGCCCACCTGGTCAACGACATCCTCAAGCAGAAGATTGGCTTCGACGGGCTCGTGATCTCGGACTGGAACGCGATCGGTCAGGTCCTGGGATGCACCAACGATCACTGCCCGCAGGCGGTCAACGCGGGCGTCGATCTGTTCATGGTGCCGCAGGACTGGCGGACCTTCATCCCCAACACCATCGCCGACGTCCGCGCCGGCCGGATCCCGATGTCGCGGATCGACGACGCGGTCACGCGGATCCTCCGGGTCAAGCTGCGCGCCGGCCTGTTCGAGCTGCCCCGCCCCTCGGAGCGCCGGTTCGCCGACGATCCGGCCAACCTGGTCGACCACGCCCTGGCCCGCCGCGCGGTGCGCGAGTCGCTGGTCCTGCTCAAGAACGACGACGCCGTGCTGCCGCTGCGCACCGATCGCCGGATCCTCGTGGTCGGCAAGAACGCCAACAGCCTGCAGAACCAGTCCGGCGGCTGGTCGTTGACCTGGCAAGGCGGACCCTGGCTGTTTGGCCCCAACGACGCGAACCTCAACAGCGACTTCCCCGCCGGAGAGACCATCCTGGCCGGGATCCGCGACAAGGTCGGTGCCGCCCGGGTCACCTACAGCGCCGATGGCACCGGCGTCAACGTCCGCGACTACGATGCCGTGATCGCCGTGATCGGCGAGACGCCGTACGCCGAGAACTTCGGCGACATCGCCACCGCCCTGGGCAACCGCAACTCCGATAACACCGCGCTGCGGACCCTCGAGCTCGGCGTGCGGATGCCCGAGGATCGCGCCGTGCTCCGCGCGGTCAGCGGCCACGGCGTCCCGGTCGTGACCGTGCTGGTGTCCGGCCGCGCCCTGTACGTCAACGCCGAGCTCAACCTGTCGAGCGCGTTCGTCGCCGCCTGGCTCCCCGGCACCGAGGGCGGCGGCGTGGCCGACGTGCTGTTCCGCAACCGCAACGGATCGATCAGCGACTTCACCGGCAAGCTGCCGGTGTCGTGGCCGCGCTCGGCGTGCCAGACCAGCGTCAACGTCGGCGATCCGGCGTACCACCCGCAGTTCGCGTTCGGCTACGGCCTCAGCTACCGCAGCCGCAGCCACGTCGGCATGCTCGACGAGACTCCCGGCCCGAAGGCCGGGTGCCCGTAGCACGCACCCCGGCGATACACGCGTGAACACGCGGAGTGGTCGTTTTGCAGTCAGCATGGACGACCCCCGCCGACGCAGGTGGAGAGCTTCATCTCACCAAGAGCACGAACTCACGCAGCGATGGCGCGCTGCCTGCGTTCCCGCGTCGCGAGGCGGCGTGCTCGGCTCGCTCGACGCTGCTCAAGTGTCGAAACTGTGTCGTCGAGCTGTACGATGAATGCTGCCCATGTACCATTCATGGAATGGCATGAGGTAGGTTCTCTGCTCCGAGGTGGACGCGATGTCAGGAGCTGTGCGGGCAGCCTCGGGCCGCGCGCTCGGTCGATCGCACGCGGCACGTGATACGCTGCCAGCGTTTCCGATGACCAAATCGCAAGATGCTCGATGGAACGAGCCGTCGGAGCCCGAGATTTCCGTCGGCACGCTGCTGCAAGCGCACGCGGAAGACTTCACGCACAGCATCATCGGCGAGCGGTTCGGCAAGTACTTGCTGGTCGGCGAGATCGCGGTGGGCGGCATGGCCGAGGTGTTCCTCGCGGTCCACAAAGGCGTCGAGGACTTCATCAAGGTCGTCGTCATCAAGCGCGTCCTGCCGCACCTCACCAGCAACCCCGACTTCGTCCGGATGTTCGTCGACGCGGCCCGCCTCGAGGCCCGCCTCGAGCACCCCAACATCGTCCGGACCTACGAGTTCGGTGAGGTCAACGGCCACTACTTCACGGCGATGGAGTACCTGCCCGGTGAAGACCTGTTCAAGGTGCTCAACAACCTCGCGCTGTCGCGGCAAGCGATGCCGCTCCACATCGCCGCCGGAATCACCTCGCAGCTCTGCACCGGGCTTCACTTCGCACACCAGTTCACCGACACCGCGGGCAAACCACTCAATCTCGTACACCGCGATATCAATCCGGCCAATATCCTCATCACGTATGGCGGCGAGGTAAAGATCATCGATTTCGGCGTCGCGAAGAGCGATGCCAACGTCCGGACGATCAGCGGCACGATCAAGGGCAAGGTCGCGTACATGCCGCCCGAGCAGGTGCTCGGCCGCGAGGTCGATCAGCGGGCCGACGTGTTCTCGGCGGGCGTGGTGCTGTGGGAGATGCTGACCGGCAGGCCGCTGTTCCTGCGCAACAACGAGGCCGCGACGCTGTACGCGATCATGAACGCCCCGATCCCCGCGCCGAGCACGCTGCGCCCCGACGTGCCGCCGCAGCTCGATGCCATCGTGAGTCGCGCGCTGGCCCGCGCCCCCGCCGATCGCTACCAGAACGCGGAGGACATGGCGGCCGATCTCGACGAGTTCCTGCGGCACGTGCCGCGCTACGAAGCGCGCGTGCTCGCCGCCAAGCTCGAGGAGCTGTTCGGCTCGACCCGCGCCGAGGCGAAGCGCTCGATCGCGCAGACCCGGTCGCTGACGCGAAACATCTCGCTGGTCATGAAGCTGCGCAGCGAGGTCCGGGCCGAGCTCGCCGAGCGGCTGGACGCGGCCGTGGTGGCCGGAGACGATGCCGGCCGCGACCCTCCGTCGTTTCGCAAGGCCGCGGGCAGCGACGTCGACGCGGCGGCACAGCCCTCGGGGTTTGCCGCCCCCGCGAGCGGTCACGCGCGACCCCAGCGCTGGCTGGTGATCGCGATGTCCGTCCTGGTGATGGCGGGGATCGCGACGGGCCTGGTCTACACGCTGTCACGCTCGGATCGCCCGCCCGCGTCCAGGCCGGTGGCGCCGTCGGGGCTCCACATCGAGAGCACGCCGCCGGGCGCCGCGGTGTTCGTCGGCGGTGAGCCGACCGGGTTCAAGACCCCGACCACGCTGACCGGGATCACCGGCAAGCAGCTGGTGGTCCGCCTCGAGCTGCCCGAACACACGCCGGTGACCAGGACCGTCGACATCCCCGCCGGCAACACCGCCTTGCTCCAGGCGACGCTCGCGCCGCTGGTCGGCCGTCTCGTGATCTCGGACCTGCCGGCCAGCGCCAGCGTGATCGTGGACGCCGAGGAGTATCAGGCCGGCGAGATCATTCCGCTGTCGGCGGGCAAACACGACGTTCGCGTCGTGGTCGAGGGCCGGATCATGACGCAGCAGTCGATCGAGACCGGAACCGGGGATCAGGGCTGGAAGCTCGTTCACGATCAGCTCGTCCGGAACTGAGCCGCTCGAACCCACAGGTGCGGATATACGCGGAGTGCGCACACAGATATCCTTCTGTGGGTCTCCGCTTGCGGATATATCGTATCTAGATGATCACAGCCTCGATCACAGCCTCGTTGTCGCTTGACGGCCGAGGATTTCGAGTTCCATAGTATGTTCCCCCGAGCCGGTGGCCGGGGGAGCCAGCCCAATGTGCTTTGGTGTCGGATGAGCAGTGATGTGCGACCTTCGCCTTCGGCCAGTCAGCGTCTCGCGGCCCCCAAGCCGCGGACGACCGGTAACCATGCCGGAGCGACCGGTCCCGAGGTTCCGCAGGGGACCGGCCGCGCGCTGTCGCTGGTGATCATCGCGCTGACCGTCGGGCTCGCGGTGATGTGGTCGCTGGCCATGCGGCACCAGCTGACGTCGTCGATCGTGCGCGAGAGCGCCGGGCACCTCGATCGCGCGCGCCGGACATTCGATCTGACGCGATCGAGGATGCTCGACTCGCTCCGCATCCAGGCCCGCGTCATGGTCGAGGACCCGCGCCTCAAGTCGACGCTCGCGACCAGCGGCATCGACGAGGCCACCGTCACGGACATCCTGAGAGATCTCGGCAAGCTGCGCGGCACCGGCGTCCTCATGATCCTGTCGCCCGACGGTCGCGTGTTCGCCCAGGCCGGGGCCGACGAGCTGCGCGGCCTCGATCTCTCGGGCTCGAGCGTGGTCAAGAAGGCGCAGGGCACGCGGGAGGCGGTCGCCGGATCCTGGGTGATCGGCGGCAAGATCATGGATCTCAGCGTCACGCCGGTGCGGTTCGGCCCGAACCCGATCGCGTACCTGGTCGTCGGACAGGCGGTCGACCAGGACATGCTGAATGCGGTCGCGGACCAGACCGGGGTCGCGGTCGCAACGACCACCGGACAGACGATCATGCTCGCAGCGCCCCCCGAGGACGGCACGAAGGCGGTGCTGGCGGCCGTGCTCGGGCAACTCGACAGCTCCCAGTCACGGCTGTTCGCGGTCAACGGCGAGACCTACATCGCGGCGATCTCCGAGCTCGAGGAGTCCGGCCAGACGCGTCCGCGCCTCCTGGTCGCCCAGCCGCTGGCGCGGACCAGCGCCGCGTTCGCGACGACGAAGTGGATGATCTTCGTCCCGCCTGTCCTGGTGATCATCGCCGTGTTGTTCGCGCTTGCTGCGGGTCGTCGAATCGCCGTCGTCAGACAACCCTAGGAGCACAGAATGAACCCTCGTCTCACATCCATCGGATTGGGTCTTGGAGCCGGTTTGCTCGCCGCCTCCGCGTTCGCACAGCCCGCCCCATCCGCCGCCGCGCCCGCGCCCGCCCCGGCGAGCTCGGCCGGTGATGCCGACGATCCCGGCGATGCCGGCAGCGATGCCGGCCCACCCGCCGATACCGCCGAGCTCGCCACCCGGATCCAGGACCTCGAGAGCAAGCTGGCGGCGGTGCAGAGCCGCAAGTCGCAGTTCCCGATCAAGATCACGGGGTACGGCGATATCGGCCTGTTCTCGACCCAGGGCGATGGCTCCGGGTTCCGCCGCGACATCGGTCACGAGTTCTTCCCGTCGCGCAGCAACTACGGCTGGGTGTTCTACGGTGATCTGCTCGCGACCCCGGTCAACTCGCGCGGCGACGTCGCCGATCTCGGGCAAGCTCCCGGCGTCGATCGCTTCGACTCGGTGCACTCGGGCGGCAAGCCGACGTTCCTGGTCAACGAGCTCAACCTGTCGATCAACGCCGGCCTGGGCCCGACCGCGCTGTTCACGTCGAGCGTCAACTTCACGCCGCGCGCCGGCAGCAACTTCAGCCTCGGCGACTCGTTCGATGTCGACCTGGTGCAGCTCGAGTGGATGCCGACCGAGGACGGCAAGACGTCGATCTTCGTCGGCAAGGTCGACTCGGTGCTCGGCCACGAGTACAAGACCCGCAAGGCGTCGCAGCGCTTCGGCATCACGCCGAGCCTGATCGCGCGCTACACGACCGGCACGGCGGTCGGGATCAAGGCTCGCACCCTGCTCCTGGGCGACCACATCGTGCTCGCCGCGGCGGTGACCAACGGATCGTTTGGCACCGAGCAGTTTCACTTCTTCCAGGAGACCGACACGAACAGCTTCAAGACGCTGTCGGGCCGCGCGGCGCTTCGCGTTCCGATCGGCAGCGGCATGCTCGAGATCGGCCCGTCGGGTCAGTGGGGCACCCAGGACGGCACCCCGGACGATGGCGGCAAGATGTGGTTCGTCGGGGTCGACGCCGAGCTCAGCACCGCGCGGTTCGACCTCAAGGCGCAGTGGCTCAAGGGCAAGGCGCCCGGCGACGACGTCACCATGACGTACGGCCTCGACCTCAAGCAGGGCGGCTATGCCGAGGCCGACGTGCTGGTCACGCCGGTGATCGGGATCCTGGGCCGCGCCGAGTTCCGCGACGCCGAGGTCCACCAGGGCCTCGAGCGGCTGTACATCACCAAGAACTGGCGGGCGACCGCCGGGCTCCGCCTGAGCTTCAGCCCGAATGCGACCGTCAAGGCCGAGTACTCGCACAACGGCGAGTACGGCGGCGTTCCCAGCATTCCCGACGACGTCGTCACCACGTCGGCCGTGATGGCCTTCTGAAAGGACGTACCATGCGCACACCACAAGGCTCTCGGCTCGCGCTGCTCACCCTGAGCGGCCTTGGCTTCGCGATCACCCCACCGGCGCAGGCCCAGCCCCGCGGCAAGCCCGCGCCGGTCACGCGCGCCGACGTCGATCGGCTCGACAAGAAGATCGACGACCAGCAGCGCCGGGTCGACAAGCTGATCAAGCTCCAGCTCCAGTACCTGCAGCTGCTCGAGGCGATGACGGACGGCAGCCCGCCGCCCGCGATCACCGACGCCAAGCCGCCCGAGCCCAAGCTCGACGTGCCCAAGCCCGCCGAGCCCAAGCCGGTCGCCGCCGCCGCCGAGCCCAGGCCCCGGCCCGCCGCCCCGCCCCCGTCCGATGCCAAGCCGAAGAAGCCCAAGGCCGACGCCGCCGGCAACATCGTCGGCAAGGTCACGGGCGCGGCCGACGCGATCGTCTACGTCGACGACATCGTCGTGGCGACGCGCGGCACGGCGACCATGAAGCAGGAGAACAAGCAGTTCTTGCCGGCGGTGCTGGTGGTCCAGAAGGGAACGACGGTGCAGTTCCCGAACCTCGACGCGTTCTTTCACAACGTGTTCTCGGTGACTCCCGACAACTCGTTCGATCTCGGCAGCTACCGTCAGGGCGAGACCAAGGGCGTCACCATGACCAAGCCGGGCGTGGTGAACGTGTACTGCAACATGCACCCGCAGATGGTCGGCCACATCCTGGTGGTCCCCAACGGCAACTACGCGCGCGCCGGAAAGGACGGCTTCTTCCGGCTGTCGAACGTCCCCGCCGGCCACCATCGCATCGTCGCGTGGGCGCCGGAGACCAAGCCGGTCGTGGCGGAAGCCGACGTCACCGACACGGAGGCGGTGACGGTCGAGCTCGAGCTGAAGAAGGGGCACAACGGCCCGCACCTGAAGAAGGACGGGCTGCCCTACGGCAGCTACGACAAGTGATCATGGCCGCGCCGCGCGCAGCCCGCTCGAGCTCGTTCGCACGCGGCATGCGCGACGCGCGATCGCTCGACGCGCCGGGGCGCTCAGCGCGGCGGGATCTCGTCGACGCGGTCCAGCTCTCCCCAGCACAGCACCCGCCCCGCGTGGGTCACCGCGCAGCTGGTGCGATGCCCGGTCGCGACCGTGGCCACGTCGCCCAGACCCGGCACCGCCACGGGCACGTTGCTCGGCGACGTCGAGCCATCGCCCAGCTGCCCATGTTCGTTGGCGCCCCAGCACTTGACCGTGCGATTCCGCAGGACGGCGCACGTGTGATTGGAGGCGCTGCTGATCGCGGTGACCTCGCCGAGCCCTCGGACCTCGATCGGCGACTCGTGATCGTCCCACGTGCCGTCGCCGAGCTGTCCGGCGCCGTTCATGCCCCAGCACACGACCGTGCCGGCGCTGCGCAGCGCGCAGGTGTGCTCGCCGCCGGCGGCGATCTGGGTCGCGTCGCCGAGATCACCGACGTCGCGCGGGACCGGCGATCGCATCCGATCCTGCCGGCCATGCTTGCCGCCCCAGCACGCGACCTTGCCGCCGCGGCGCAGCGCGCAGGTGTGGTAGGCGCCGGTCGAGATCTGGGTGGCATCGTCGAGGATCGCGACCTCGACGGGCGCGGCGTGGTTGCTCATCGTCCCGTCGCCGAGCTGCGAGTTGAAGTTGACGCCCCAGCACCGCACCTTGCCGCCGCGAACCACCGCGCACGCGTGGCCGGGTCCGAGCCCGACATCGATCTGCTGGGCGTCGTCGAGATCGCTCACCATCACGGGATGCAGGCGGGTCGCGTTGGTGTCGTCGCCGAGCTGGCCGTCGTTGTTGGCGCCCCAGCAGGTGACCCGGCCCGACCCGAGCCGCGCGCAGGTGTGATAGCTGCCGGCGGCGACCTCCTGCACGCCCTTCAGGTTCGCGATGACCGCCGGAGTCGAGCGCTCGGTCGGCAGCGGGACGCCGAGGTTGCCCAGGAAGTTGGTCCCCCAGCATGCGACCTCGCCGGTCTTGCACAGCGCGCAGCTGTGCGACCAGCCGGCCGAGATGCCGGCGACGCCTTCGCGACATGCGGCGTCGAGGCCGGCCACCGGCACGGGCGGCGAGATCCGCGGAGACACGGCGCCGAGCGTCGGCCTGGGCGCCGGGCTCGTTCCACAGCTCACCGCGATCACGGCGATCGGCGCGAGCAAACTCAATTTGAATGGCAGCATCGAGGCAGGATCATATCAGCCATGGCGCGGAGTGCATATCCTTGAATACTCGAGTTTCGTCAGGACAACGTGAATCGATGCTAAGGTGGATATCGGTGATCCTGCTGACTGGCTTGCTGTCGTGCTCGGCCAGCCCACAACGGCCGCAGGTGACCCACGACCCGTCCAAGACCACGGAGCTCGGCCTGTTCATGAAGACCCGCGTGAACCCGTCGTTCAGCAAGATCTCGTTCCTGCTGTTCCACGAGGAAGATAGCGAGACCGAGATCGACCCCGCGGCGCTGCCCGCGAGCGCGGACGAGCTCGCCCGCGCGGCCGAGCGGCTCGGCAAGTGGCCCCAGCTTCCGGGCGAGTCCGAGCAGAGCAAGCTGGTCTTTGCCGAATACGCCGATTCGCTGAGGACCGATGCCGTCAAGCTGGTCGAAGCATTGCATACCAAGCGAATCGATAACGCCAGAAAGGTCTTCGAGTCGCTGCACCGGAAGTGCGATGCCTGTCACCACTTCTTCCGTTACGACCAGTCCTCCGTGCTGGAGTCACCTGGCAATGCGGCCAACCCGAAGCGGTGAGGTGATGAGATGACCGCGCTCCATCGCTCTGCGTGGCTCGCCCTCGTGCTGTGCGCATGCGGCGGCGCCCAGCAGGCCGGCGCCACCGCCGAGCTCTCGCCGGACGGCAAGCCGATCGCCACCGTGGCGACGGCGCAGGGCTACCCGATCAACATCTGCGGCGACGGCACCGCCGTGTTCTGGACCAACCACCTCGGCGGCCAGGTCGTCGCGCTCGCGGCCGGCGGCGTACCGAAGGTCGTGGCCGATCAGCAGGACTACCCGCTCGGGATCGCGGTCGACCAGACCGACGTGTACTGGACCACGTTGAACGGCGGCACCGTGCGCAAGGTCGCCAGGTCCGGGGGCACGCCGGTCACGCTGGCGTCCGGGCAATTCGGCCCGTCGGGCATCACCACCGACGACAGCAACGTGTACTGGACCAACACCTACGGCGGCTCGGTCATGACCGTGAGCAAGGCCGGCGGCAAGCCGACCATGCTCGCGTCGCGGCAGGCGGGGCCCGCAGGGATCGCGGTGTCCGCGGGCGTCGTGTACTGGACCAACCACGGCACGGGCCCGGCGTTCAGCGACGGCTCGGTCATGCGCCTGCCCAGGGCGGGGACGCCGAACGCGGTCGCCACCGCGCAGGCCGATCCCCAGGCCGTCGCGGTCGACGCCGCGGCGATCTACTGGGTCAACCACGGCAGCCCGCCGCAGCTCGCCGGTGCCGTGATGACCGCGCCGCTCGACGGCGGCACGGCGACCGCCCTGGTCCCCGGCCAGCGCGGCGCCCAGGAGCTCGCGCTCGACGACACCAACCTGTACTGGTCCAACGAGGTCGAGGGCAGCGTCAACCGCGTCGCCAAGCGCGGCGGCGCCCCGACCACGCTGGCGCGCAACCAACAGCGTCCCTACGGGGTGTACGTCGACCCCACCTACGTCTACTGGCTGGCTTATCGGGAAGGCTCCACCAAGCGAATCGCGAAGTAACACCACTCTACCCATGGTGACATATGCGTTCTAACCTGAGCTCGATTGTTGTGGCAGCCCTGAGCCTTGCAGGGTGCATGAGCGACACGATGGTCGATGTCTTCACGCAGGAAGAGTTCGACCAGATCCAGAAGTTCGGGCCGCTCGGCGACTTGCCGGCCAGCCCGACCAACCGCTATGCCGACAACGCCGCCGCGGCGGCGTTCGGCCAGCGGCTGTTCTTCGAGAAGAGCTACTCGCACGCGCTGACGATCGCCGATCCGGCGATCGGCGTGGTCGGCGACAAGGGCAAGCTCGCGTGCGTGAGCTGCCACGACGTCACCAACTACTACTCCGACACGCGCTCGCATCCGAACTCGACCTCGCTCGGCGTCACGTGGACGACGCGCAACGCGCCGACGCTGGTCAACGTCGCGTTCTACCAGTGGATGAGCTGGGGCGGCAAGGAGGACACCCTGTGGTACCAGGGCGCGAACGGCTGCGAGAGCGCGGTGAACTTCGGCGGCAACCGGCTCGAGTACGCCCACATGCTGTACCGGAAGTACCGCGCCGACTACAACGCGATCTTCCCGGTCCCGCTCGATCCGGCGCTCGATCCCGCGGCGTCCGACGCCGCGCGGTTTCCCGCGCAGGGCAAGCCCAAGGCCGCCGGCACTCCCGACGGCCCGTGGGAGATGATGCTCCCCGCCGATCGCGACATCATCAACCTGATCATGGCGAACGCCGGCAAGGCGATCGAGGCCTACGAGCGCAAGCTGGTGAGCCGCAACGCGCCGATCGATCGCTACATCGCCGGCGACCGCACCGCCCTGTCCGCCGCGGCCAAGCGCGGGCTGCGGCTGTTCATCGGCAAGGCGGCCTGCGTGGACTGCCACTCCGGTCCGGCGTTCACGGACCAGAGCTTCCACAACACCGGGGTTCCACAGCTCGGCATCAACCTGCCGAGGACCGACAACGGCCGGTTCGATGACCTGTCGCGGACGCTGACCAACACGTTCAACACCACGGGCAAGTACAGCGACGATCTGACCTTCGGCATGGCCAAGCTCGGCGGCCTCAAGGTCACCGACGATCTCAAGGGCCTGTTCCGGACCGGCATGCTGCGCCAGATCCAGAACACCAGCCCGTACATGCACACCGGCGGGCTGATGACCCTCGAGGATGTCGTGCGGTTCTACAACAGCGGCGGCGGCACCGCCGACTTCGCCGGGGTCAAGAGCCCGGCCCTGGTGCCGCTGCTCCTGAGCGATGAGGAGCAAGCCGATCTGGTCGCGTTCCTGCGGTCGCTCACCGGCGACCCGCCGCCGGCCGATCTCGGCAAGGACACCGCGATCGCCGATCCCCCGCCTTCATGAACACGGCCGGCCGATCGGCCACTACGGCATGCTGGGATCGGGATACTGGAACTGCGTCTTGTTGTCGCCTTCCCACTCGAGCGCCTTGTCGCCGGCAGTCTCGAAGTCGCGCGCCAGCCCGGTCAGCAGGTCGCGCTCCGCCGCATCCGGGATCCCGGCCGGCAGGTGGAGCGTGTTGTCCTTCGGCGGCATCTCGTTCCTCGTCAGCTGGGCGATGATGTCATGGCGGCCCACCAGCGCCTGGTTCGGATAGACGAAGAACTCGAGCTGCTGCGACATCCCCTGGTTGTCCGGCGCGTGGCAGGCCTGGCAGTTGTTCTGCCGCATCCGCGCCTCCAGCGCGCGGTACGTGTCGTTGAGCTGCCCGGCGAACGGATTGCCCTTGGACAGCAGGTAGTCGTAGAGCGACACGTACGGCATGTTCACGCCGTCCTGCTCCCACTGCCACAGGCCGTCCCAGGTGTGCGCCAGCTTCGGGCGCGCGGTGTCCTGCTCCAGGGACCGCAGCGCACCGGTCACGGTGCCGTGCTGGATGACGAAGTGGATCGTGGTCGTGTAGTTGTAGGCATCCCACTTCTTGGCGCTGTGCCAGAAAGGATACGGATACGCGCCAGTCGGCATCGCGCCGCGGAACGTGACCGGGACGTGCAGCACCGTGTAATCGGCGACCTGCTCGGTGGTGAAGTCACTGCCGAACATAAACGTCGACAGGTACATCCGGCGCCACACCCGGGCATTGAACTTGTTCGTGCTCATGTCGAGCCGGTAGCCGGCGCCCGCGGCCTGGTTACCCCAGATGAACGGCTCGCGCATCGCGTCGCGGAGCACGGCGAGCTCGGTGAGCTTGCCGGCGCAGTCGTTGCGAGCGGCCTCGTCGGCCGGGTCGGCGCCGGCCGGGCACGCGGCGGCGAGCCCCTTGGCGATCGAGGTCGCGAGCTCGTTGTCCGCGGGCGGCGAGGTACTGCACGCGGCGAGCAACGCGACCACGAGGGTGGTGTACGTGAGCTTCATGGGCGATCCTCAGGGCGTGAACAGGGTGACCAGCGTGAGCGCGCCGGCGTCGACCGTGAACGTGCCGGGCCAGATGACGTCGTCGATCGCGTACGGCGGCGCGACCTGCGCGGCGCCTTGCAGGGTGAGCTGCATGATCGACACGTGCGGCTGGACGCCGACGGCCCAGGCGATCGGGGCGTTGCCCTGCACGACCGACATCATCGTCGGGTCCGGATCCGGCATTCCCGCGCGCTGGGGCGCGTACAGCACCTTGCCGAGGTTCTGCGGGGTGAGCTCGACGGTCGCGCCGGCGGCGGCATCGGAGGCGCCCGACAGCGACCTCATCGCGATCGCGATCGCACCGCCCGCCGGGTTCGTGCCCATCGCGATGAGGCCCTTGACCCGATCGGTGGTGAGCAGGGGGATCTCGAACGCCGCGGTGGCAGCGGGCGAGACCAGGAATTGCTGCAGCAGCGTCGTCGACATGCCCGGGGCCGTCGCCGCGAGCGTCAGGGTGGTGTTCGCCGGGACGTCGAGGACGAACGCGCCATCGCTGGCCGCGATCGCGTGCTCGCCGCTTCCACGCACCTGCACCGCCGCACCCACCACGGGAGCGCCATTGCTGTCCAGGACATGGCCGGAGACAGTGGCGCGATCCTTGCCTATAGCAGGGGTTTCGGGCGGGGAATGGACGACCTGATCGTCGGCACACGCTGTGAGCGCCGATACAAATAGGGAGGACAGGAGGACTGCTTGACCTTTGCTCATCTTAAATCCGTATGCTGGCTGACATAGACGTTATACTAGGAAAATTTCGCTGCCACTGTCAATCTCTACTTCCTGAGGTCTGCAACCAGTTGAACTTCCTAGATCTAACGGAGACCTGGCTTTCCTCGTAGCCAGCCTCCATGCTCAGGAACTGAGAGCTATATGCGAAAATCTCCCATCACACTGCAAAAGTGCCAGGGTAATGAGTCCTCCCACGACGAGGGTGTTCCACATACGATCTCCCGTCGAGGTTTCCTTGGCAGCAGCGCACTCGTCGTGCTGCCTGTCCTGTGCGGAGCCTGCGGCACCAGCGACCCGGCGACCGTCGATCTACCCGCGGTCGCCAACAACACGATCGTGTTCCCGCTCGGCGACTTCCCGGAGCTCGCGAAGGCCGGCGGGTCGATCCTCGGCAAGGCCAAGGGCTATGCGAACCCGATCGTCATCGCTCGGGTCCACGACGACGTGTTCGCCGCGCTCGACGCGGTCTGCACACACCAGCACTGCATCGTCGAGTACAACGCGCTGAACCTCACGCTCGACTGCCCGTGCCACGGCTCGACCTACGAGGTCGACGGCACCGTGATCGGCGGCCCCGCGCCTCGTCCGCTGACCAGGCTCACCGCGCAATCCGACGGCACCAACCTCACGATCACGCTGGCGTGACCGCTCGTCGTCGAGGCGCTGCGGTCAGCCTCGGGCGGGCCGCGGGCCGGCCGACGCCGCGGGCTCGGACGTCGACGGCGCCCTGGCGGCGGCAGCGGCGTCGAGCTGGCCGAGCACGTGGCACGCGCCGATGATCGCGATCGGCCGGAACGCCAGGTTCAGGATCGGCACCGCGAGCAGGGCCGCGGTCGACAGCGCGAAGCCGATCATGAGGGCGGGGTGGTCCTCGACGAGCGCGATCTCCTCGCGCCACGGCAGCGACAGCCGGTCGCAGAACCGGGCGAACCGGCGAACGAGGCGGCCGCCGATCGGCACGCGCTCGGCGGCGTGGCGGAGCCCGCGGACGTACCAGGGCGACCGCATGCGCTCGGCGGCGGCGTCGAGCTCGGCGAGCGTCTCGCCGGGGTGGAGGATGCGCGCCGAGTCGAACGCCTCGACGACGACCCAGTGCAGGGCCCACCCGGCGGCGGCGGCCTGGACCAGCAGCCAGCCGATCCCGGGCACGAGGTGGAGCAGCCCGGTGATCGGAGCGAGGGCGACCGCGATGAGGACCGCCTGCTTGACGGCTCGCTTGAAGACACGGCGCAGGGGCTCGATGCAAGGTTCGGCGCGCGAGAACCCGAGCGCATGACGCGCCTCGACCGCGAACCGCGCGTAGTGGCTCGCGAGGACGATCGACGGCAGCGGCGCCAGGACGGCGAACGTCGTGTAGAACCGGTGCAGGAAGTCGCCGCGGTGCCCGAGCAGCGCGATCACGGCGCAGAACGCGGCGAGCAGCCCGGCCGGGACGAGCGCGGCCTCGACGAGCCGGCGATGCGTCACCAGGATCCGGAGGCCGAGGAGCGGCTGGGTGAGGCCGTAGACGACGCGATCGACGGCGGCGTCGGGCGGCGGCCGCGGGGCAACGTGGTCGCGCACGGCGGCGAAGCGGCTGTCGGGGGCCGGCATCCTGGAAGACCAGTGTGACCGAGGACGGCACCCGAGGCGAGCCGAGGCGACCCGAGGCGACCCGAGGCGAGAGCCAGCGTCCGACAAAGCCCCGGAATGAGCCGCACTCGCCTCTGCGCCGGTCGGGCGCGGCGCGAGCGAGTGCCGACGGGCGCGAGCTACCTGCGCGTCCGCCGCGAACGTCTCGACCGGTCCGCGTCGAACATCGCGCGCGGCCGCGTGGCTCGGGCCGCGACCGGTCGTGACGGAAGACCCGCGCGCCGATCGCATCGCCGGCGTGATCGGCCATGCGTCCGGCACGGTGTTCACGCGAGACGGCGACACAGCATGGCGATGTACCGGTGCCGTCCTCCTCGGAATGGTAGCTCGATTGCAAACACTGGCACTCCCATTGACGGCGTTTGACGTATTGCTATACCGCCCAGACTTCAAGGAAGGGGTGTGTGATGAGGATACGTGATTCGCGTGGTGCGTCGTCGATCGTGCTGATTGCCATCGAGACGCTGGCGGTTGCGATGTCGATATCTTGTGCGTCGTCGCCGGAGGCCTCGGGCCCGTCCCGGTCGTCCGGCGACCCGGCCGGGGCCCCGGCCGGTGCCCCGGTCGTTCCGCGTGCCGGGTCCGCGTCGTCGCCGGCGGCGCCGCCGTTCACGGTATTCGAAAGCGGACAGGTGCGACCGCTCGCGATGTCGCCCAACAAGCAGCTCCTGTTCGCGGTGAACACACCAGACAATCGTCTCGAGATCTTTCGTATCACCGACGATCGATTGATCCGCACCGGCTCGATCCCGGTCGGCCTCGAGCCGGTCGCGGTCGCCGCGAGGACCGATCGCGAGGTCTGGGTGGTGAACCATCTCTCGGACAGCGTGAGCGTGGTCGCGCTGGACGACGACGCCCGGTCCGGGCACGTCCTGCGCACGCTGCTCGTCGGCGACGAACCTCGCGACATCGTGTTCGCGGGGCCCAGGGGCAACCGGGCGTTCATCACCACGGCGCATCGCGGCCAGAACGCCCCGTTCGATCCGCAGGTCACGGTGCCGGGGGTCGGGCGGGCCGATGTCTGGGTGTTCGACGCCGACGCGCTCGGCCAGGGACTCGGCGGCACGCCGAGCACCATCATCACGCTGTTCGCCGACACGCCGCGCGCGCTGGCGGTGACGCCCGACGGCACCCGGGTGTACGCCGCGGGCTTTCATACCGGCAACCAGACCACGACCGTCCAGGAAGCGTCGCTCGCGGACGGCTTCGGCACCGACGGCGTCGCCGGGCCCGCCACCAACCACGAGGGCCGCCCGGCGGCCGAGGTCGGGGCGATCGTGAAGTGGAACGGCGCGCACTGGGTCGACGCGCTCGGTCGAATCCGCGACGCGTTCGTCAAGCTGGCGCTGCCCGACAAGGACGTGTTCGTGCTCGACGCCACGGCCAACCCGCCGCGGCAGCTCGCGGGCCCGGGCGGCTTCTTCCAGGGTGTCGGCACGATCCTGTACTCGATGATCGTCAATCCGGCGAACGGCAAGATCTATGTCGCCAACACCGACGCGAACAACGCCGATCGCTTCGAGGGGCCGGGGACGTTCACCGGCCACAGCCTGCGCGGTCACCTGCACGAGAGCCGGATCACCGTGCTGAGCCCCTCGAGCACCGGCGGCGGGGTCGCCGCGCGGCACCTCAACAAGCACATCGACTTCGCACATTGCTGCGCCCCGACGCCGAACCCCGAATCGGTGCGCTCGCTGGCGTTGCCGCAGGGCATGGCGGTGACGAGCAACGGCGCGACGCTCTACGTCGCGGCGCTCGGCTCGGACAAGGTGGGCGTGTTCTCCACCGCGCAGCTCGAGAACGACACGTTCGTGCCGAGCGCCGCGAGCCACATCCCGGTCAGCGGCGGCGGCCCCACCGGGGTCCTGCTCGACGAGGGCCGGCGGCGGCTCTACGTGATGACCCGGTTCGACGACGCGATCTCGACGATCGACACGGCCCGGCGCACGGAGATCGCACACGTGACGATGCACAACCCCGAGCCTGCGAGCGTCACCGCCGGCCGGCGGTTCCTCTACGATGCGGCGGCGTCATCGAGCCACGGCGACTCGTCGTGCGCGAGCTGCCACGTGTTCGGCGACTTCGACAGCCTCGCGTGGGACCTCGGCAACCCCGACGGCAACGTGTTCGGAAACCCCGGGCCGTTCAACAGCGCGCTGCTCAACCTGATCACCGGACAGCCGATCGTGCCCGAGTTCCATCCGATGAAGGGCCCGATGGTGACGCTGAGCCTGCGCGGCATGGCCAACCACGGCCCGATGCACTGGCGGGCCGACCGCACCGCCGGCAACGACGCGCCGACCGCGCAGCCCGACAGCGGCAGCTTCGACGAGAGCGCCGCGTTCCACAAGTTCCAGGTCGCGTTCCCCGATCTGCTGGGCCGCCATGCGCCGATCCCGGCAGCGGACATGGACGCGTTCACCGCCTTCATCCTCCAGGTCAGCTATCCGCCGAACCCCAACCGGCCGCTCGACAACGTGCTGACCGCGGACCAGGAAGCCGGACGCCAGCTGTTCTCCGGCGTCAACTGCGGCATCCCGGCCTGCCTCGACGGCAACTGCCCGGTGCTCACCTGCACCGGCTGCCACATCATCGATCCGGCCGCCAATCCCGGGGTCGCGGCGCCCGGACTGTTCGGCACCGATGGGCGCGTGAGCTTCGATTTCAACACGCAGCTGATCAAGACGCCGCACCTCCGCAACCTGTATCAGAAGGTCGGCATGTTCGGCATGGCGGAGAACCCGGGCCTGCTCGGCGGCGACTTCGGCTTCAAGGGCGACCAGGTCCGTGGCTTCGGGTTCACCCACGACGGCAGCGTCGACACGGTGTTCCGGTTCAACCACGGGCTCAGCTTCTCGTCGGTGTTCACCGGCGAGGGCAACGGCGGGCTGCCGACCGGGCCCGAGGGCGAGCGCCAGCGGCGCCAGCTCGAGGCGTTCATGCTGGCGTTCCCGACCAACCTCGCGCCCGTCGTCGGCCAGCAGATCACGCTCGAGACCTCGACCTCGGACGCCGAGCTGTCCCGCGTCGACCTGCTCCGCGGGCGCGCGGATGCCGGTGAATGCGAGCTCGTCGCCAAGGCCGAGATCGGCGACGTCGAGGCCGGGTTCCTCTACGTCGGCTCGGGCCAGTTTCGCACCGATCGCCGCGCCGAGCCCGCGATCACCGAGGCCGTGCTCCGCGACCGGACGACGCGCCGCGGTCATCCGCTGACGTACACCTGCGTCCCGCTCGGCTCGGGCCAGCGCATCGGCGTGGACCGCGACGGCGACGGGTTCTGGGACGGCGACGAGCGCGCCGCGTACAGCGACCCGTCGGACCCGACGAGCACGCCGTAGTCGGCCCTGGTCGCCGGCGCTCCCGATCGCGGTGACGGCGGCGCATCGGCCACGCCGCAGGCGTAAGGCTGCACACGGCGATCACGCGTTCTGTGCTCCTGCGCCCTGCGAGGTCGGTGCGCGTCCGGTGTAGGCCGATGGTTCCTGTAGACCCCCCGGACCGAAGGCGGTAGTTATTCCACCACCTCAGCAAGGAATATTACCATGCCACGCATCACGTCGATACGGATACAGCGTCTGCTGATCCTGCTGCTCGTGTGGTTCATCGGCACTCCGGCCTCGGCGCGGCCGCCGGGTGACGCCGGCCCGCCGGACCTCGGCCCGAACGTGCTGATCTTCGACCCCGGCATGCCGATCAGCCAGATCCAGGCGAGTGTCGACGCGATCGCCGCGCAGCAGGTCGACAGCGAGATGGGCACGCAGCGCTACACGCTGTTGTTCAAGCCCGGTGTCTATGGCAGCGCGTCCACGCCGCTGACCTTCCAGGTCGGTTACTACACCGAGGTCGCCGGCCTGGGCGCCTCGCCCGCCGAGGTCACGATCAACGGCCACATCGACGTCTACAATCGCTGCTTGACCCCCAATAACTGTATCGCGCTGGTCAACTTCTGGCGCTCGCTGTCGAACCTGACGATCCACGTGACCGGGCTGGCCGACTGCCGGGCCTCGGCCGAGTTCTGGGCGGTGTCGCAGGCCGCGCCGATGCGGCGGGTCGAGGTCACCGGCGGCAACCTGTCGCTCATGGACTACTGCACCGCCGGCCCGCAGTTCGCGAGCGGCGGCTTCATCGCCGACTCCCGCACCGGCTTCGTGATCAACGGGTCGCAGCAGCAGTTCCTGGTCCGCGACAGCACGATCGGCGGCTGGTCGAACGGTGTCTGGAACCAGGTATTCTCCGGCGTGATCGGCGCACCACCGCAGTCGTTCGGCTCGACTCCGTTCAACCCGCCGCCGTACACCACGCTGGCGACCAGCCCGGTGACCCGCGAGCGGCCGCTGCTGTACCTCGACGCGTCCGGCGGCTATCAGGTGTTCGTTCCCGCGCTGCGCCGCGACTCCGCCGGCGCGACCTGGGCCGACGGTCCTGCCGCGGGGACGTCGATCGCGATCGACCGGTTCTTCATCGCCCGACCGGCGGACTCCGCGAACCGGATCAACGCCGCGCTGCGTGCCGGCAAGCACCTGATCCTCACTCCGGGCATCTACCACCTGGACCGGACCCTCGAGGTCGAGCGCGCCGGCACCGTCGTCCTCGGCCTGGGCTTTGCCACGCTGGTTCCCGACCGCGGCATCCCGGTCATGACGGTGGCAGACGTCCCGGGCGTGAAGCTCGCCGGCCTCTTGATCGACGCCGGCCCGCAGCGCTCGCCCGTGCTGCTCCAGGTCGGCGACGACGAGCGGCATGGCCACGACGGCCGCGGCCGCCACCGTGACGACGACGGCGACGACGACGATGACGCCGACGACCCGATCTCGCTGCACGACGTGTTCTTCCGGATCGGCGGCGCCACCCCGGGCAAGGCGACGCTGAGCCTGGTCGTGAACCGCGACAACGTCATCCTCGACGACATCTGGGCGTGGCGCGCCGACCACGGCAACGGCGTCGGCTGGACCGCAAACACCGCCGACACCGGCGTGGTGGTCAACGGCGACGACGTCACGGCCTACGGCCTGTTCGTCGAGCACTACCAGCGCTACAACGTGATCTGGAATGGCGAGCGCGGCCGGACCGTCCTGTTCCAGAACGAGCTGCCGTACGACCCGCCGTCCCAGGCAGCGTGGATGCACCACGGCGTCAACGGCTTTGCCGCCTACAAGGTCGCCGACTCGGTCCGGACCCACGAGGCGTGGGGCCTGGGCAGCTACTCGTTCTTCAACGTCGGCCCCGACATCCACGCCGCCCGCGCGTTCGAGGTGCCGGTGACGCCCGGCGTGAAGCTCCACGACCTCCTGAGCGTGTTCCTGAACGCGTTCGGCGGCATCGACCACGTGGTCAACGACACCGGCGCCCCGGTCAACGCGACCAACCAGGTGACCAACGTGGTGAGCTACCCGTAGTCACTCCCAGTGGACGTCGAACGGTAGCCGCGCCTGGGCCTGGCCCTGGCCGACCAGCACCGAGGCCGGCACGCCGGACAGCAGCTGCTTGATCCCCGGCAGGTCGCCGAGCTCGAGCGTCCGGGCCTCACCCACGCCGATCAGGCTGCCGATCGTGCCGAGCAGGCTCGACGGCAGCGCCGGGAGCTCGCGGAGCTCGACCCGGTCCGCCGGCGACAGCCCGGCCCGCCGCCGGGCCTCGTCGATCGCGTCGCCGAGGCCGCCGAACCGGTCGATCAGCTTGATCGGCATCGCCTGGACGCCGCTCCACACGTGGCCGCGGCCGACCGCATCGACCGCGTCCTGCTTCATGCCGCGGCCCTCGGCGACCGCGCCGACGAACCGGCCGTACATGTAGCGCAGGTTGGCCTTGAGCACCGTGCGCTCCTCGTCGGTGTACGGCCGGAACAGGCTCTCGAGGTCGGCGTGCTTGCCGCGCTTGTAGGTATCGGTGGTGACCCCGAGCTTGCCCGCGAGGCCGGCGATATCGAACTTGCCGTAGAAGATGCCGATCGAGCCGGTGATCGTCATCGGCTCGGCGAAGATCAGGTCGCAGCCGGCGGCGACGAAGTATCCGCCGGACGCCGCGACGTTGCTCATCGAGCACAGGATCGGCTTGACCCCGCGGGTCGCGAACACCTCGCGCGCGATCAGCTCGGACGCCAGGGCGCTGCCGCCGGGGGAGTCGATCCGCAGGATGATCGCGCGGATCCGCGGATCGGCGCGCGCGGCGGCCAGCGCCTCGATCAGCGTCTCGCCGCCGGCGAGCGACTCGCCGATCAGCGGCACCGACCGCGACCTGCCGTCGGTGATGTCGCCGTCGACGTAGATGATCGCGATCCCGGGCGGCTGCCAGCGCTCGGGGCGCTCGGGCGCCGGGCTGCCGACCGGCAGGATCTCGCCGATGTCGCGGAGCACCAGCTCGCTGACCTTGTCGGGCCCGGCGACCGCGTCGACCAGCCGCGTATCACCGGCGAGGTCGCCCGCGGTGTACGGGCCGCCGTCGACCAGCGCGGTGACCTGGTCGCGCGTCAGGTGGCGGGCGTCGGCGATGGCCGCGACCCAGCGGTCCCACAGCGAGTCGAACAGCTCGCCGCGCATCCTCGCCGCGACCTCGGTCGGCCCGGTCTCGGTGAACTGCTCGGGCGCGCTCTTGTACTCGGCGATCTTCTCGAACTGCGGCAGCACGCCGAACTGCTCGAACGCGCCGCGGAAGTACATCGTGGTCCCCGCCATGCCGACCAGGCGCAGGCCACCGGCCGGGTCGACGTAGATCTTGTTGGCCGCCGACGCGACGTAGTAGTCGCGGCCGGTCCCCGACACCATGTAGCCGTAGACCTTCTTGCCGGCGGCGCGGAGCCGGACCAGCTCGTCGCGCAGCTCCTCGAGCGCGGCCCAGCCGGGGCTGGCGCCGTCGAAGGTCACGACCACGGCGCGCGCGGTCGGGTCGCGGGCGATCGCGCGCAGCCGCACGACCAGCGCCGTCAGCTCGCGCGCGCCGATCGCGCCCGACAGCTCGACCCGCTCGATGTGGTCCGGGGTGCCGAGCACCGAGCGCGGGCCGCTCGTCGACAGCCGCAGGATCGCGGTCCCGCCGAGCGCGTGGCTCCGGCCGGCGTCGTCGCGCAGCCCGGTGGCGAGCGAGGTCACGCCGAACGCGCCGAACGACAGCTCGAGGCCGAGCGTGGCCCGCACGTCGCGGCCGTGGCGATCGTCGCTGCCGACCGAGCTGTCATCGAGCACGTGGAGCGCGCGGCTCTCGATCTCGCCGTGGACGTAGATCCCGCGCCAGGCCCGCAGCGACGCGCGGACCCAGCCGTCGACGTCGCCCCGGGTCTCGCCGAGCCGGCCGCCGAACCCGGCATCGAGCCGGTCGTTGCCCAGCGGCCGCAGCACCAGCTCGGCCTCGTAGCGGCGCTGCACCGGCGCCCCACCGACGTTCGAGGTCGCGACGTCGCGCAGGGTCGCGCCGAACGCGGCGTGGCTGCCCAGCCGCAGCGACAGCCCGAGGTCGAACGCGTCGACGCCGGACAGCGCGCCGTCGGCGTGGAAGTGGTGCCACGCGGCACCGAACCCGGCGCTGGCGCCGATCGGCATCGCCAGGCCGAGGGTCAGGCGAAACGGCTCGTGCGGATCGGGCTCGAGCCGGCTGCGCGACGGCCGCAGCCACTCGAGGCCCAGGCCGACGCCGAACCGCGGGATCAGCCGCCCGCCGATCGACTCGGCCCAGAACGCGCCGAAGCCCTGCCCGGCGCCGGTCGCGACGTCGGGGTCCTCGATCGCCAGCGCCAGCGCGAGCTCGCGGCCGCGGACCAGCGCGAGCCCGCCGGGGTTGGCGACCACGGCGCGCGCGTCGTGCTCGCCGGCCAGGGGCGTGGTCGGCAGCGCCATGCCCTCGGTCGGCTCCTCGACGTAGCGGTGCGCGACCCCCTGGGCGCGGGCGGCGGAGCCGGAGAGCGAGAAGGCCAGCGCGGCGATGACAGCGATCCGCATCGCCCGACCGTAGCAGACCGCGCGCGAACCACGCGATTGCGCGATACTCGTCGGGTGACCACCCCGACCCTCCTCGAGCGCCACCCGCTGCTGGTGAAGCTCGAGCCGGCGCAGATCGCGCGGATCGCCCGGGCGGGCGAGATCGAGAGCTACAACCCCGGCGAGCCGATCGTCGCCGAGGGCAGCCTCGGCGACGCGATGTTCCTGATCCTGTCGGGCCAGACCGCCGTGCACCGCGGCAGCCAGACGTTCGCGACGCTCGAGGGCGGCGACCTGTTCGGCGAGATGTCGCTGGTCGAGCCTGCGCCGCGCTCGGCGAGCGTCACGGCGATGTCGGCGACGTTCGTGTTCCGCCTGCCGCACGACGCGCTGCGCGGGCTGATCTCGGAGGACTCGCAGGCCGCCTCGGTGCTGCTGGTCCAGATCGTCAAGATCCTGTCCGAGCGGCTGCGCCGCGCCAACAAGATGCTGTCGTCGGTCGACGTCCTCGCGGACTGGCTCGCCGGATCGATGATCTAATCCTTGATGCCGTCGACGTCGGGCAGGTTCAGCATCTTGTTGCACGCAGCGATCTTCTTGGTCGCCGTCGCGCGCTCCTCGCCGCGGACCTTGCCGCGCAGCGACAGGTAGTACTCCTTGGCGTGGCTGTACTCGCCCTGGCGATACAGCGCGTCGCCGTAGAGGAACTTGGCCTGGCTCTGGTGGCTGCCGGGCTCGCTCGCGGCCTGCAGCGCGAGCTTGGAGGCGATGCCGGTGTCGTTGTTCTGGAACGCCGCCCACGCCTGGCCGTACAGCGCCTGGCTGCGGTACCTGGTCTTCTCGAGCCGCTGGTACATCTCGCGCGCCTGGTCCCACTTGCCGGCCTGCTCGAAGCTCTTGGCCTGCTTGAGCAGCGACGGCCCGCTGTCGTCGGCTGCCGCGACCTGCGGCTTCCTGGGCGCGACCGAGCGCGGGTTGCGGTGATGCCCCCGGTCGTCGGACCTGCGATCGCCCCCGAGCGGCTCGGCGTCGCTCGGCTTGCGGAACGGCTCGGCGCCGGACACCGCGTCGGGGCGGGGCGCCGCATCGGGGCGGGGCGCCGTATCGCGGACCAGGGTCGCCGGCGCGTCCGCGCCCGGAGCGGAGCCGGGTATGGCGGCCGGGGCCGGGGCCACGCCCGCCGCGCCTTCGCGCACCACGGTCTTGCCCTCGACCGCGCGGCTCGACGCCGCCGCGATCGCCGCGGTGTCCGCCCGCCGGGCGAACTGCTCGCCGAACACGATGTAGAGCAGCGCGCCGACCGCGCCGAACAGCACCGCGGCGAACATCAGCCAGCCGAGCACGTTGAGCGCGCCGCGCCGGGGCTGGAGCATCACCGGCGCCACCGGCAGGTGGGGATCCGACATCGCCGGCGCCTGCAGCCCCTGGGGCGCCTGCAGCCCCAGGAGCGACGGCGAGCTCTGCAGCCGGATCGGCATGCTCTGCCCGGGATAGCTGCTGCCCGCCGACTCGCCGGCCTGGCGCCCGATCAGCGCGTGCTGGTTGGTCGACATCGCGGGGCCCGACCACATCGCCGGCAGCTCGGACACGCCGCTGTGGGTCCCGGCGCGCGGCATGCCGATCGCCGGCGAGCTGGTCTGGGCGCGCGGGACCACGACCGCGTCGTCGAACGTGCGCATCGACAGCCCGGGGTTCAGCGTCGCGACCACGTGGGCATCGGTGGTCATCCCGAGGATCTGCGCGACGGCGACGCCGCGGCCCGACAGGCACTTGTTGAGCTCGTACTCGAGCGCCTCCATGGTCTGCGGCCGGTTGACCGGATCGCGCGCCATCGCGTCCATCACCAGATCCGACACCTGCACCGGGAGCTCGCCGCGCACCAGGACCGGCGGCGGCGGGTCCACCGTCGCCTTCTTGGTGAGGATCTCCATGAAGTTGTCGCCGGAGTACGGCGGGATGCCGGTGACCATCTCGTACATGATCGCGCCGAGCGCGTAGACGTCGCAGCGCGCGTCGGCCGGGCGTCCCGCGGCCTGCTCGGGCGACATGTACTCGGGCGTGCCCATCGCCATGCCCGGGCTGGTCAGCCGGCGCTCGCGCGCGGCCTCGGCCTCGGTGGTCTTGGCGATGCCGAAGTCGAGGACCTTGACCACGTCGGCGGTGCCGTCGCGCGTGATCAGGAAGATGTTCTCCGGCTTGAGATCGCGATGGATGATGCCCTCGCGGTGCGCCGCCGCGAGCGCGCGGCAGATCTGGCCGGTGATCTTGAGCGCGCGCGCGACGTCGAGCGCACCCTCGCGCTCGATCACGCTGCCGAGCTCGATGCCCTCGAGGTACTCCATGACGAAGTACACGCTGCCGTCGCCGGTGGTGCCCGAGTCGGTGACGTCGACGATGTTGGGGTGGCCGATCTTCGAGGCGGCCCGGGCCTCGCGGCGAAACCGCTCGACCAGGTCGGGCATCCGCGAGTAGCTCGGGTGCAAGACCTTGAGCGCGACCCGCTTGCCGATCTCGACGTGCTCGGCGAGGTAGACCTTGCCCATGCCGCCCTCGCCGATCAGCTCGATCACGCGATAGCGGCCATCGATCTCCGCGCCGATCAGATCGGGCTCGGCCTGGTCGTCGAGCTGCGGCTGCCGGGCCAGCGCGGCGCCGCCGCTGTGCTCGGAGGTGACCGCGCGCGGGGCCGTGGCGCGGCGATCCGGCGCCTTGCGGCGATCGATCGGGTCACCCTGGCGATCGGTCGCGCGCCGCCCGACCGAGCCGGGCCTGCGCACCGGCGCGTCGGTCGCGCCACCGCCGTCCTGCCCCAGCGGCGCCGGCGTGACGCCGCGCTCGACGATCCGGCGGAAGTCGTGGGTCGGCGGCAGGGTCACCGCGCGCTTTCTGACCCGCTCGATCAGCTCGTTGCGCTCGTTGCGCTCGCGCTGGATGTCCTCGGCGAACAGCTCGGCGAGGAACGCCGACATCCGGGTGCCGTCGGTCGTCGGCGCGTTCTGCGCCAGCCAGCCCTGCAGCGCCATGCGCATCGCGTCGCAGTCGGAGTAGCGATCCTCGCGCGCCGCGGCGAGCGCCTTCACGCAGATCTCGTCGAGCTCGACCGGGACGCGCGGCGCGCGCTTGCTCGGCCGCATCGGCTCGGGGTTCTTGGCCCGCGCGAGCAGGTCCTGCGGCTGGTCCTTGCCCGGCGGGAACAGCTGGCGGCCGGTCAGCAGCTCCCACAGCACGATCGCCGCGGCATACATGTCGCTCCGGCCATCGAGCTTTTCGCCCCGGGCCTGCTCCGGCGACATGTAGGCGACCTTGCCGTAGATGATCCCGGGCGCGGTCTTCTCGAGCTTGAGGGTCGACGACGCCAGGCCGAAGTCCGTGAGCTTGACCTCGCCGGTATAGGACACGAGCACGTTGGGCGGCGAGATGTCGCGGTGCACCAGGTGCAGGTCGGGAAACGAGTGCGCGTACGCAAGTCCGCGGCACAGCTCCTTCACGATGTAGACCGCGACGTCGATCGGGAACGCCACCTGCTTCTTTGCACAGCGGTTCCACACCGCGCGCAGGTCGCGACCTTCGACGAAGTCCATCGCGAGGAACAGCTCGCCGCTGACCAGCCCGGCGTCGAACACCGGGATCAGGTTGCCGTGCGAGAGCTTGACCACGACCTTCGCTTCATCGCGAAATCGCGCCACATACTCGGCGTCCGCCAGGTGTGGCAGCACCGTCTTGATCACCATCAGGCGCTCGAGACCGCGGTCCCCCGACACGGCCAGGTACAGTGCGCCCATGCCACCCTGCGCGAGGTGGCCGAGCAGCTGGTACTTGCCAAACGGCCTGGGGAACTCCAGGTCTCCCTCGAGGGGCGCCACGCGACCCAACCGTACCACGGTGGGCAAACCACAACCAATTCAGGAAGCGGCGCGATTGCTGACCCCGGGCGGACAACATAGGATGAGGATCCCTCGCGCGGTGTCCCGCGGAGTAAGGGATACACCGACATGGCTGGCGAGCGGGTCCTCGTGATCGACGACAGTCCCACCATCACCAAGGTGGTGCAGCTGGTCTTGACCAAGGCCGGCTACGAGGTCCAGACCGCGCCGGATGGCGAGGCCGGTCTGGCGGCGGTCCGGGCATCGCGCCCCGATCTGATCCTGCTCGACTTCGTGATGCCGAAGATGAACGGCTACCAGTTCTGCCGCGAGCTCACCGCCGACCCCAAGCTCCGCGACATCCCGGTGATCCTGATGAGCGCCAAGGGCGATCAGGTCGGCGAGCGGTTCGTCAAGGTGATGGGGATCGTCGACTACATCACCAAGCCGTTCTCGCCCGAGGCGATCACGGCGGTCGTCCAGCACACCGTCGGCAAGTACGGCGCGGCCGGCACGGTCGACGACGACCAGCCGTCGCTGGTCACCGGCGAAGATCTCGCAGCGACCGACGACGCGGATCGGTCGCAGGTGCGCGGCGCGGCGCTGGCCCGGCTGCGGGCGTCGATCATCGAGGCCCTGGCCGCCCAGGTCGCGCTCGCCGACAGCGCCGCGACCGAGGACAAGGTCGCCGCCGACACCGCCGCGATCACCCGGGCCGCCGAGGCGGCGCTCGACGACGCCACCCTGTCCCGCCTGCTCGGCGCGATCGACCTGGGGCTCCTGGGCGACGGCGCGCCCGGCCTGCGCGGCGATCTGCGGGTGGTGCCCCTCGCCGAGGTCCTCCAGCTGCTCGATCTCCAGGAGCAATCCGGCGTGCTCACGGTCGAGCGCTCCGGGGCCCGGGTCGACATCTTCTTCCGCCGCGGCCGGGTCGACCAGGCGATCGCGACCGGGGTGCCGGACGAGTTCCTGCTCGGCCGCTTCGTGCTCGACGCCCACGTGATGCAGCGCGGCGAGCTCGAGGCGGTGCTCGAGTCGCGCACCCCCCACCCCAAGCTGATCGGCCAGCAGCTGGTCAAGCTCGGCCGGCTCGCCGAGGCCGAGCTCAAGAGCTGCCTGGTCCGCCAGTCGAGCGAGCTGATCTACGAGATCCTGCGCTGGCGGCACGGCCGGTTCCGGTTCGCCGCCGGCGCCGAGCTGCCGCCGCACGTGATCGACGCGGCGCTCGGGCTCGATGTCGAGGCCGTGCTGATGGAGGGCTACCGCCGGGTCGACGAGTGGCACATGATCGAGCACGCGATCGACAACTTCGACATCGTGTTCCTGCGCAACGAGGACTCGGTGGCGCAGATGGGGCGCGGCCGGCTGACCCGCGAGGAGCTCGCCGTGCTCGAGCTGGTCAACGGCAAGAACACCGTCAAGGAGATCATCCGCAAGTCGCGGATGGGCTCGTTCGAGGTCTCGAAAATGCTGTACCGGCTGCTGTCGATCAAGCTGATCCGCCGCCGCGTCCTGCCGGTCGCGGTCTGAACGCGGCGATCCGCGGCGCCCGCTTCGATCCCCGGCGGCCTGCTCGGCGCTTCCGGCGATGGCAGCATCTTGCCGATCGGAATGCTTGCACCACGCCCCGGGCTTCGGGTACCCGTAGGCGCTGGAGGGGCGAATGTCCGATGAAGGAGATCGCGAGCGCCGCGGGTGGTCACAGGGGCGCGATGCGCTGGCGAGTCAATACGCGTCGGTCGAAGGAACACCTGCGACCGGCCCTGCAGTGATGGGCCCGAGCTTCCGGGTGGGAACGGTGCTGAGCACAGGATGTGCGGTCTGGGGCCGCAACCTCGTTCCATTCCTGCTGATCACCGCGCTGTTCTACGCGCCGCCGTGGATCTGGGCGGCGACCGCGGTGCACGGCGAGCACACGCTCGAGACGGTGCGCTCGGCCAGCAAGGCGTTGGTCATCGCGACCTACCTGACGATCCCGCTCAACGTGTTCGTCGCGGCGACGTTGACCTACGGCGTGGTCATGGAGCTCAACTGCCAGCGTGCGTCGATCGCCGCATGCATCGCGACCGGACTGAAGCGGTTCCTGCCGGCGCTCGGCGTCGGGATCCTGACCTGGCTATGCGTGGGCGTGGCGACCTTCGCGCTGGTGATCCCCGGCATCATCGTGCTGTGCGTGCTCTATGTCTCGACTCCGGTCTCCGTCATCGAACGGCCCGGCATCACAGCGGCGCTCAGCCGCAGCGCCGAGTTGACGAGGGACCGGAGGTGGAGCGTGTTCGGCCTCGCCCTGGTGTTGCTCGTGGCGAATACCGTGTCCATGGCGTTCGTGCGCGAGCTCGTGATATCGGGTGACCCCAAGACGCTCGAGGACGTGTTCGACAACCTGTCGCGGTTGATCTACGTCAGCTTCGTCCACCAGGTGATCACCGGCTCGCTCGGCGCGGTGATGACCAGCGTGGCGTACTACTACCTGCGCGCCGAGAAGGAAGGTACCGGCGCCGCCGAGCTCGCCGCGATCTTCGAGTGACGCGGCAGCCGCGCTGTCGAAGTCCAGTCGTCATGCGCCCGTCGACGCGATCGCCGCCATCAGCGCCGCGAGCTTCTTCGTGGTGTTGAGGTTGCGGATCGTGACGTCCGCATAGATCTTGCGCTGCGTCAGGCGCGCGACGTTGCTGCGCGTCAGCGCGCTGATCTTCGCCTGCCAGAACAGCACGCCGGGGCGATACGTGAGGACCTCGACGCCGGCCTTCGGCTCGAGCTCGTCGACGAGCCCCGGGCGATCGACGCCGTGGCGGAGGAAGATCACGTAGTAGCGGTGCGCCGCGCTCGGCCGCTGCCAGCCCTTCGGGAGCCCGTCGATGATCGCAGCCATCTCGGCGTGCGACTTGACGACGACCTTGGCGTCGTACGCGAAGTCGGCAGTCAGGCGCTGCTCGATCGTCTGCTCGAGCTTGCGCAGATCCGTCTTCGTCGCCTGGAACACGACGTTGCCGCTGGCGATCAGCGTCTTGACGTTCACGTGCCCGAGGCCCGTGAAGCTCTCGACGAGCCTGGCCATCGGGATGATGTTGTTGCCGCCGACGTTGATGCCGCGAAGCAGTGCGAGGTAGGTCTCGCGGGCGCTGGTGCGTGCCACCGCGGCACTCTAACGTGCCCCTGCCGCAGAACAACGGATGACATTGGATGGCGCCGATCCACGACCTCGTCCCGAGCCCGCGCGCGCCGCTGCCACCTGCAGCGCGCCAAACCACGTAAGCTCCGCGCATGCGGTTCCCCGGCCTCGTCGTCATCGTCGTCCTCCTGGCGCTCGCGACGTCCGCGGCCGCCGAGCCCCGCCGGATCTCGTTCTGGCCCGACGCCGTGCCCGCGGCGATCCAGAAGCACGTCGACGGCGGCTACGTCCTCGGCGCGGTCCGCTCGCTCGGCAAGTTCCACCGCGTGCAGGGCTCGCCGGGGTTCCGCGCCGCAACCGAGTGGCTGACCGGCGAGCTCACTGCCGCGGGCCTGGCCGACGCCGCGGTCGAGCACCTGCCGGCCGACGGCAAGACCAGCTACGCGCACTTCAAGAGCTACCTGGGCTGGAACCCGGTCGAGGGCCGGCTCGAGCAGCTGGCGCCCGCGCGCCGCGTGATCGCCGACTTTGCGAAGCAGGCGGTCGCGCTCGCCGACTACAGCCAGGACGCCGATGTCATCGCCGAGCTCGTCGACGTCGGCGCCGGCACCACGGCCGCCGCCTACCAGGGCAAGGAGGTGCGCGGCAAGATCGTGCTCGCCGATGGCCCGCTCGCCACCGTGCACCGGTTCGCGGTCGAGGAGCGCGGCGCGGCCGGCATCGTCTCGGACTTCCCCAACCAGCGCACGGCGTGGTCCGGGCTCGATCCGGACCTGGTGCGCTGGGGCCACCTGTCGCCGTACCAGACCGCCAACCGGTTCGCGTTCATGATCTCGCCGCGCACGGCGGCGGCGCTGCGCGGCGAGCTCGCGCGCGGCGCCGTGCGGCTCGCGGCCCACGTCCGGGGCAAGATGGTCCCGTCGAGCTTCGACGTGGTGTCGGCGACGATCGCGGGGACCGATCCGGCCGCCGGCGAGATCGTGCTGACCGCGCACCTGTGCCACGAGCTGGCGGGCGCCAACGACAACGCCTCGGGCAGCGCCGCGTTGCTCGGCGTGGCGCGCGCGCTGCGCGGCGCGATCAGCGACGGCGCGCTGCCGGCGCCGCGCCGGACGATCCGGTTCCTGTGGCTGCCCGAGATCTCGGGATCGCAGGCCTGGCTGATCAGCCACCCCGACCTGGCGCGCAAGCTCCGCGCCGGCATCCACCTCGACATGGTCGGCGGCCGGCCCGAGGTCACCCACGCCCAGCTCCACCTGTCGCGCACCGCCGGATCGCTGCCGCACATCGTCAACCCGATCGCCGCCGCGTGGGTCGACGACGTCGCCCGCGCCTCGACCGAGCTCGCCGAGAAGGGCACCGGCGACGGCATGGTGTGGCCGCCGGGCGGGCGCGACGCGCTGGTCACCGACCTGCGCCCGCTCGAGCTCGGCAGCGACCACCAGGTGTTCGAGGCGTTCGGCGTGCCGATGGTCTACTTCCACGACTGGCCCGACGTCACGATCCACACCAACAAGGACGTGCCCGACAACCTCGACGCGACCAAGCTCGGGCGCGTCGCGTACATGACCGCCGGCATCGCCTGGACGCTGGCCGCGTTGCCCGACGCCGAGGCCGCGCGGCTGCCCGCGCTCGAGCGCGCCACGACCGACGAGCGCGTCGCGACCACCCGCCGCATCGCGCTGACCCGCGGCTGGTCCGCCGACGACGCTCGGCTCGCCGAGCGCGAGGCGATGGCGACCGGCGCCGAGGAGCTCGCCAGCATCGCGGCGATGTGGCCGACCACCGCGGCCGAGGTCCAGCGCGCCCGCGCCGCGCTCGCCGGGGCGATGCCGCGCGCCGCCGCCGGCCCCCGCGACCCGCGGATCCCCGAGCGCACCCCGGCGGTGCGCGGCCCGATCGACGTCTACTACTACGATCACCTCGCCGTCGCGCTCGGCGAACCGGCGCGGTCGCCGCTCGCCCTCGAGACCCGCGACGAGGTCCTCGCCTACGAGGCGCTGAACCTGGTCGACGGCAAGCGCTCGGTCGGCGAGATCCGCGACCTGCTCGCCGGCCGCTACGCGCCGGTCCCGCTCGCCGAGGTCGCCGAGTGGCTCGACCTCCTGGCCCGGGCCGGGGTCGTGCGGTTCCGCGGTCGGTGAGCACGAGCGAGCCCGGCGCTCAGGTCGTGGCGAGCTCGCGGATCAGCGCCGCCATGGTCTCGCGCGCGCGGGCGAGCTCGTCAGGGCCGAGCGTGACGCCACCGACCGCGGCGTGGCCGCCGCCGCCGAACCGCGCGCACAACGCGCCGATGTCGTGCCGCCGGCGCGCGGCGGTCCACGGGTTGACCCCGACCGAGATCTTGATGTTCTGGGCGTGCCGCGTCCCCGACACCGCGTACAGGCAGCTCGGGTACAGGTAGTAGCCGAGGAAGCCCGGGCTGCGCGCCCCCGGGTCGTCGAACCGGTCGAACACGATCACATCGCCGTGCCACACGCCGATCCGGCGGATCGCATCGAGGTCGCGGGACCGCTCGGCCTCGACCCGGGCGAGCTCGGCCGCGACCTCGGGGCGCTCGGCGATCGCGGCGAGCGAGTCGTGCGACAGCCAGCCGATGTACTGCGCGGTGTCGACCGGCGTGCGGCCGTGGGCGAGCCAGGCCGCGAGGCGCTGGGCCGGCAAGGCGAGCGCGATCGCGTCGTCGGGCGAGGCGAACCGCGCGGCGTCGATCCGGTCGGCCCACGCGACCGCCTCGACCAGGTGCGGCGGCGGCTTCCAGTCCCAGCCGGCCTCGAGCACCCGCGCGATCAGCCCGGCGCACGACGGCGCCGCCGGGTCGAAGAACCAGGTCGGCAGGTGCTCGCGATCGAACACCGCGCGCAGCTCCGGCGGCTGGAACGCCGTCGAGTGGTGATCGAACCACCACCGCATCCGGGTATCGGCGCAGAACCGGAAGTCGACGCAGGCGTGGTCATCGGCGTCGAGCGGCACGCCGTCGAACGGATTGCCGTCCTTGTGCACCATGCCGACGGGGTGCAGCTCGGCGGTGCCGTCGATCACCTCGCGATAGAACGCCGCGAACAAGGCCGCCGAGCTCGTGCCATCGAAGCAGGCGTCGTGGAAGAAGATCTTGAGGATACGTGCCACGTTGGACGGCGCAGCATAGCGCGGGCAGATGGTCAGCGGGATGTCGGCATAAGTGTTACTTTCCGGGCATGTCCGCAGCGACGTATGCCTGGGTGAAGTCCGGCCACCTGATCGGTGTCCTTCTGTGGATCGGTGGCATGACCAGCGTCTACTGGTTGCTGCGCATGCATGCGACCGCGCCCAAGGCGATGCACGAGCGGTTCACGCTGATGGAGCGCTCGCTGGCCTTGATGATGGATCTCGCCGCGACCCTCGCGATCGGCTGCGGCATCGCGATGATCTTCGGGCAGACCCCGAACTTCCTCGCCCAGCCGCACCACGGCTGGTTCCACATCAAGCTCACGGTCGTCGTGCTGGGCGTGCTGTCCGTGCACGGCCTGATCCGCGCGCGGGTCGGCAAGTTCAGCCGCGGCAAGATCTCGCCGGTGCCGGGGTGGGCGTGGACGCTGCTGCTGGTATCGATCGTCGCGATCTTGATCCTCGTCTACCGGGTGCGCTACGCGATGGAGTTCGCGCCGCCCGCGCCGAACCCGCCGGCCGCATCGTCGCCGCCCTCGCCGCCGCCCTCGCCGTCGCGCTGAGTGCGGTCGCGTGCCGACGATCCTGCACGTCGACCTCGACGCGTTCTACGCGGCGGTCGAGCAGCGGGATGACCCGGCGCTCCGCGGCAAGCCGGTGCTGGTCGGCGGCTCGGCGCGCCGCGGCGTGGTCGCGTCGTGCTCCTACGAGGCGCGCAGCTTCGGGATCCACTCGGCGATGCCGATGGCCGAGGCGCTGCGGCGCTGCCCGCGCGCGATCGTGGTCCGCCACCGCATGGACCGCTACGCCGCCGCGTCGCGCGCGTTCTTCGCGATCCTCGGCGACTACTCGCCCGAGGTCGAGGGCCTGTCGCTCGACGAGGCCTTCCTCGACGTCACCGCCAGCGAGCGCCTGCTCGGCGACGGCCCGACGATCGCGCGCGCGATCAAGCGCCGGGTCGCGGCCGAGCTGTCGCTGGTCGCCTCGGTCGGCATCGCGCCGATCAAGCTCGCCGCCAAGATCGCCTCGGACATCGACAAGCCCGACGGCCTGCGGATCGTCCCGCCCGATCAGCTGCTGGCGTTCCTCCACCCGCTGCCGGTGACCCGGTTGTGGGGCGTCGGCGACACCACGCGCGACGTGCTCGCGACGATGGGGCTGTCGACGATCGGCGATGTCGCGCGCTACCCCGAGGGCGCCCTGGTCGCCCGGCTCGGCGCCACCACCGGCCATCACCTCGCGGCGCTCGCCCGCGGCGAGGACCCGCGCTCCGTGATCGCCGAGCGCGCCCCGGTCACGGTCGGCCACCAGGAGACCTTCGACGACGACATCGACGACAAGGGCGAGCTGGCGGTGCGGCTGCTCGACCAGGCCGACCGCGTCGCGGCGCGGCTGCGCGCCTCCGAGCTGCGCGCCCGCGCCGTGGTGCTGATCATCAAGTACGACGACTTCCGCCAGATCACCCGGCGCACCACGCTCGAGGCCGCGACCAGCGACGGCGGCGTCCTCGCCCGCACCGCGATCGAGCTGCTCGGCCGGGTCGCGATCGAGCCGCGCAAGGGCGGCCGGGTCCGGCTGTGCGGCATCGCCGCCGCCCAGCTCGAGCCGCGCGATGCCCCGCGCCAGCTCGGCTTCGACGAGGCCGAGCGGGCCAGGGGCGAGCGGCTCGGCGACACGATCGACAAGCTCGCCGCCCGGTACGGCAAGGGCGCGATCCGCCGCGCGATCCACCTGGCCGGAGCCGAGGCCGACAAGGACGAAGACGTCGACGAATAGCCGAATCCCCAGCGATTTCCAGTCGATCTGGATTTCGGTTCCCAACGCCCCGCGGTCGCGTGTCACTAAGGAACCCCTGAAGGAGCTCATGGCACGTTTCCTGGCAGCATCTCGTGGCGTAGGTCCCGGTCTCGGCCTCGCCGTCGGTCTCGCGGTCGGTCTCGTCCTGACCGGCGCCGCACATGCCCAGCCGCCCGCCCCGGACATCGCGGTCTACGCGCTGGTCGTGGGCTCGAATGCCGGCGGCCCGGGGCAGGCCGCGCTGCACTACGCCGAGGACGACGCCCGGCACGTCGCCGCGACCTTGCGCGAGCTCGGCGGCTACGCCGCGGATGCGGTCGACGTGATGGTGCATCCGACCCCCGCGGCGCTGCGCGATCACCTGGCTCGGCTCGGCGCGCGGGTCGCGGCGGATCGCGCGGCCGGTCGCCAGGCGCGCGTGCTGTTCTACTACTCGGGCCACGCGCGCTCGACCGCGCTCGACCTCGGCCCCGACGAGCTCGCGCTCGGCGAGCTGCGCCAGCGGCTGTTCGGGATCCCGGCGACCCTGACCGTGGTCGTGCTCGACGCCTGCCAGAGCGGCGCGTTCTCGCGGATCAAGGGCGCGCAGCCCGCGGCCGACTTCTCGTTCAACTCGCGGCAGCACCTCGACGCGAGCGGGATCGCCGTGCTGGCGTCGTCGAGCGGCAGCGAGCTGTCGCAGGAGAGCGAGCAGCTCGGCTCGTCGTACTTCACCCACCACCTGCTGGTCGGGCTGCGCGGCGCCGGCGACAGCGACCACGACGGCCAGGTCTCGATCGACGAGGCCTATCGCTACGCCTACCACCAGACGCTGCTGGCGACCGCCCAGACCGCGGTCGGCGGCCAGCACGTCAGCCTCGAGGTCGACCTCAAGGGCCACGGCGACGTCCCGCTGTCGTTTCCGCGCGCCGCGACCGCGGCGATCGAGCTGCCGGCCGGGCTCGAGGGCCAGACCCTGGTCGAAGATCGGCGCGCCCACGCGGTGGTCGCCGAGACCTACAAGGCGCGCGGCGCGGCGGTCCGGATCGCGGTCGCGCCCGGCGACTACCGCGTGCTGGTGCGCACCGGCGGCATGCTGTCGCGCTGCGAGGTCTCTGCCCAGACCGGCGCGGTCACCGTCGATCTCGGCCGCTGCGCGAACGAGGCGATCGTGGTCGCGGTCAACAAGGGTGGGTTCGGCGCGCCGCCTCACCGGCTGTCGATCGAGCTGTCCGGCGTCGCGGGCGGCGAACGCAAGGACAGCTTCACCACCACGCTGGGCGCGTTCGGGTTCCAGCAGAGCCCCGGGATCAGCGCGGGGGCGGAGCTGAGCGCGCTGTGGCGGCTCGACCGCCGGCTGTGGCTGGGCGGGTTTGCCGCGCTGGTCGGCTCGCCGGAGTGGACGCTGGGGACCGAGCGCAAGCCGCTGCGGTTCTCGTGGAACACCGCGACCCTGGGTGCGATCGTGCGCGGCATCCAGCCGCTGGGCGATCACGGCCTGGCGGCGCACGCCGGGGTCTACGCCCAGCTCGGCGCCGGCGTGGGGCTCGGCAACACCGAGCTGCTCGATCAGGATGACATGCGCACCGCCCAGCACTTCGTCGGCTGGGCGACGACGATGGGCGCCGGGCTGCACATCGACGGCAACCGCGGCATCGGATTCTCGCTCGGCTACGAGTTCGACTACGCGCCGGTGATCGACAACCTCGCCGGCGACACCCACGCGAGCGGAGGTCACCGGCTATCGCTCGGTGCGTCCTATGCGTACTGAGGAGCCCATGACTCACCGGCGTTCCCCCTGGTGTCCCCCCCGGCGTTCCCGAGGTCCTGACCTCCCGCGGCGGTGGCGCGCTCCCGCGTGCCTGGTCGCGGTGCTGGCGGCGAGCCAGCTCGGCGCCACCGATTGCAACGGCGGCATCATCCGCGATCCCGGGTTCGATCTGTGGTGCGGCGAGGCGCTGTGCGCGTGGAAGGTCGAGCACGGCAGCGTCCGGCGCACGGCGACCTGGCACGAGGCCGACTCCGGCGTCGAGCTGGTCGACGCCGACACCGCGATCGAGCAGTTCACGCCGGTCGACCACCTCGACGGCACGTGCATCCGGTTCGACCTGATCTCGGACGTCGCCGAGACCGCCCAGGCCGAGCTCGCGGTCGACATCTACGGCGACGGCGCGATCGAGCGCACGTTCCCGATCCCGACCGCGCGCTGGCGGCCGGTGTCGTACGCGTTCGCCGTCAAGCCGCCGTTCACCGGCATCCGGTTCCAGATCGCCAAACGCGGCCCCGGTCACGCCGCGGTGGCGCGGATGCGCGCGACGGTGAGCAAGGACGGCTGCGCCGGGCTGCCCGAGCTCGACGGCGGCCCGGCGCCGCTCGGGGCGCTGTGCGGCGTCGCCGGCGACTGCGCCAGCGGGATCTGCGCGATCAACGACTTCTTCGCCACGCTGCGCTGCAGCGGCTGCGATCCCGGGCATTCGACGTGCGGCACCGGGCAAGCCTGCGGCTTCGCCGATCCAGGCCCGCCCGAGCGCGGCGTGCCGATCGCGTGCGTCCCCGCCGCCGCCCGCACCACCGGCGAGCAGTGCGTGACCAACGCCGAGTGCGCGTCCGGGACCTGCGTCGGCCGGATCTGCTCGACCTGCCTGGCCAAGGTCGGCTGCGGCGCGGTGGCGTGCGCGCAGTCCTACCCCGTCGGCCCGTATCTGTGCGGCGCCGGAGCTCACGCCGCCCAGCGGGGCGCGCCGTGCGGCCGCAACGAGGACTGCGCGAGCGGCGCGTGCGCCGGCCCGCCGCGCCTGCAGTGCACCGACGGCCGCGCGTGCGCGACCGATGCCAACTGCCCCGTGGACGAGAACCTCGTACCCGGCCCGTGCACGATGGTGGGCGTACAGGGTGGAAGCTGCACCTGATCCTCAGTCCGCGTATCGCGTCTTCGGACCGGCGCTCGTGCGCAAGGCCGAACGCATGCTGCGGAGCCGCGACGATGCCGTGGACGTGGTGCACGCGCTGTTCACCGACCTCATCCCGACCTGGACCTCCGCCGTGGACCTCCCCTACCTCTACCGGGCCGTGACCAACCGCTGCATCAACCTGGTGCGCGATCGCGGCACGCGGGCGCGCCTGCTCGAGCGCGACGCCACCGCCGCAGCCCCGCTCGGCCGGGTCCGGCTCGACGAGCAGATCGTCGGCTTCGGCCTGGTCGCCGCGCTCGCCGAGCGACTCGACGACGCGCACCTCCAGGTCCTGGTGTGCCGGTTCCTCGACGACATGACCCAGGAGGAGATCGCCGATCACCTCGGCGTGTCGCGCAAGACGATCGGCAAGCGGCTCGATCGGATCCGCGAGGCGGTGACCGCGCTGCGTGGCGGGGAGGAGGCGTCGTGACGGCGTGCATCGGCGAGCCGCTGTCGTGGCTCCGGCTCGAGCGCTTCGCGCTCGGCGCGCCGGATCCGGCGATCGCATCGCACGTCGCGGCATGCCCGGCCTGCCAGCAGTGCCTCGACCAGATCCGCGACGACGCGGTCGCACTGCCGCCGCTGGTGGTCCCGACCCGGCGGCCGCTGCCCCGGAGCCGCCGGCGGTGGCTCGCGCCGGCGCTGGCCGCCGCCGCCGCCGCGGTCGTGCTCGTGGTGGTGCTGCGGCCACGGCCGGGCCCGTCAGACGACCGCGATACGGTCAGCCGGGTCACGATCAAGGGCATCGGTGAGGTCAGCCTCGAGCTGGTGCGGGAGCGCGCCGGGGCGATCGCGTTCGACGCGCGCGGCTACGCGCCAGGCGACCGCTGGAAGGCGGTGGTCAGCTGTCCACCCGGCCCACCGGCGGCGCTGTGGGTCGACGTCTCGGTCGCCGACGGGATCACCGTCGACCACCCGCTCGCCGCCGCCCGGATCGCCTGTGGCAACCGCGTCGTGGTGCCGGGCGCGTTTACCGTCACCGGCGACCGCGCCAACCGGGTGTGCGCGCAGATCACGGTCGTGGTGGCTGCGGGTCCCGGTGCCGACCCTGGCACGGCTCGCCGTGCTGCTCCCGGCGCCGCCGGCCTCGACGATGCCGCGTGCCTGACGCTGATTCCCGAGCGCGGTCAGCCTCGCTGATGAGGTTGCGCGGCCAGCGTTGCCTCGGGGCAGTGGAGCATCTTGCGGCACTCACGATGCTGGTGGCTCGTGACGACGTACGTAGGATTTCGGGATGTACTGTTGCGGGATTCGCACCATCAGTGCACGGAATAATATATCAACAACGAAAATATCGTATGCATGAGTCGGCGTTCTGACCATTCTCGATAGCGCTCCCCGTTCTATCTTGTGTAGACTGGTACTGCGCAGTACACGAAAACGCATCGCAAGCGTGCCAGAACACGCCGGAACACCGCAGATGTTCTGGATCGATGCAATTGATTCGCGGTACTATGTCCGGCAGGAACATCCCGGTACAGCGCCGGGACCCTGTGGTTCTGGTCGATCCGGAACACCGCCGAACAACTTCGGACATTTGCTGATTTTCCAGTGGGTTCACGGCTTGCTAGAGCCGGCACCATGTCCGGTAAGTCGCCCCACTCGTCCCTCTCAGGCGAGCTGGAGCAGGTCACTTTGCTCGATATCATGGCGAAAATCCCCTCTCCGCTCGACATCGAAACGGCGCTTCCAAGACCGTCGTTGAGCCCCTGTCGGGATAGCCGCGTCGACCAGTGCTCCAGTAATGTGGCCGCGATGGAGCCGGACAGGGACAGCGAAGGCCCGGCGACGTCCCAGGCGGCACCCTCGCTGAGCGGCCCGACGCAGACGAGCGAGCCGATCCCGAAAGCCGATCGCGACCGCACGCAGAACGGCGACTCGTCCCGACCACCGCTCCCGACCCAGATCCGCGACCACCAGCGCTACCACTTCCTGGGCGAGCACGGCCGCGGCGGCCTGGGCCGGGTGTCCCGCGCCCACGACCGCGAGCTCGGCCGCGACGTCGCGATCAAGGAGCTGTTGTCGCGCAGTAACGCCAACGAGGTTCGCTTCCTGCGCGAGGTCCTGATCACCGCGCGCCTCGAGCACCCCGGCATCGTCCCGGTCCACGAAGCCGGCCGCTGGGCCGACGGCACGCCGTTCTACGCGATGAAGCTGGTGGCAGGCCGCTCGCTGCGCGATCTGATCGCGGAACGCCCCCGTGCCGAGGACCGGATCGACCTGCTCCATCACGTGATCGCGGTGGCGGACGCGATCGCTTACGCCCATGGCCGCAACATCATCCACCGAGACCTCAAGCCGGCGAACGTCATCGTCGGCGACTTCGGCGAGACCATCGTCATCGACTGGGGCCTGGCCAAGGACCTGACGAGCACCGAGCCGTCGATTGCCGGGAGCAGCCCGCTCCGCGCCAGCACCGACGAGGATCTCACCTCCACAGGCAGCGTGCTGGGCACCCCGGCCTACATGGCCCCCGAGCAGAAGCGGGGCGAGCCGGTCGACCAGCGCGCCGATGTGTTCGCGATCGGCACCATGCTCTGGGAGATCTGCGCGCCGCAGAAGATCCCACCCGCCGGGGTCCACCACCGCCGGCACTTGCTCCGTCGTGCGGGCATCGATCCGGACCTGGCCGCGATCATCGAGAAGGCGCTCGAGCCGGATCCGCTGGGGCGTTATCCGCATGCCGGGGCGCTCGCGGCCGATCTCAAGGCCTTCAAGTCCGGCACCCGGATCGCCGCCCGCAGCTACTCGTTGCCGGCGATGCTCGCCCACTGGACCCGTCGGCATCGCGCGCTCGCCCTGTCGACGGTCGCCGCGATCGTCATCGCCGTTACCGCGAGCTTGGTCTACGTCCGCAACGTCGCCGCCGAGCGCGATCGCGCCGACACCTCCGACGCAGTCTCCCGGCGCGCCCTGGCCTCCGCCGACGCGTCCAGAGCATCGGCCGAGGCCTCGCTCGAGCAGGTCAAGCTCAAGAATGCCGAGCTCCTGCTGACGACAGACCCCTCCGCCGCGATCGACGTGCTGGAGAACTACCATGGAACCGACGTTGGCCGCGCCCATCAGATCCGGGCGCATGCCACCGGGCTTGGCGTACCCGTCCTTCGCGCCGTGCCCCACACCGACAATGTCCGCTGGATCCAGGCGGCGCCGGACGGCACGATCCTGTCGCTGAGCCTCGACGGCACGATCACGCGAACGGCGCTCGACGGTACGTCGATCGTGATCGCGCGTAACGTCTCGAGAAGCAGCATCGCGACGTATTCATCCTCCAGACACCTGCTCGCCTACACCTGCGACCCTTCGGATCTGTGTCTGTTCGACGTCGCCCGCGCCATGCCCATCCCCGCCGCCGCGATGCTGCGAGACGCGAACGCCATTGCCATCGCTCTGTCTCCCGATGGAACCCTTCTGGCAACGATGTCGCGAGGCTCCCGTCTGAAGGTCTTCGATGTCACGGACCCAGCCCGGCCAGCCGTCAAGGTCGCCAAGCCGATCGATGGTGGCGTCGACGTCAAGTTCGTCGGTGCCGACGTCGTCGTTGCAGGCACCATGACCGGGATCGAGTTCGTTCGCCTGAACGGCGATTCGGAGCGCCACCGGTTTCCGGACCTCTCGCGCTGGGCGATGGACAGGGCCGCGCACCGGCTCGCGCTCGCGACAACGAGAGGCCAGGCGCTCGTTCTCGAGAGCTTCCCGCTGCGGGTCGCTGCACGCGCGGATCTCTGCCACGGCCCGACTGCCGATCTTCACTTTTTACCCGGACAGCATATTGCATATGCCTGTAACAACGGAGTGATCGGCATCTGGGATCTGCAACAAGGCACGGTCAGCGCTCGTGGGCAACTCGAGGGCCAGGCCGATCTGATCACCGCCAGCGCGACCGGTGACCTCATCATCGCGGCAGGCAGCAACGGCAGCATCGCGGTGCTCGATCTGGTCACCAACCTTACCGCATCGTACAAGGGTCATGGATTTCGCCTGACCGCGATCGCGCCGCCGACGCCGGAGCACCCGTTCCTGCTGTCCGCCGACGCCCGGGGCGCCATCCGTGCGTGGCAACTGCCGCGTCGCCTGGCCCGGGTGGCAGCGACCTCGAGCTCGCCGTTTTCCATGGCGATCTTCGACCGTCAGTCGTCCAGGGCCGTGGCGACCACCTCGGCACCGGCGCTCACCGTGGCAGCTCCGTCGACCGCGGCTCGCGCCGAGGGCCCGCATGTTGTCGACAACATCTATCTCGAGAGATCCAGAAACGGCAGCACCTTTGCGACCTACGGGTTACAGGACGTCATCGAGGTCTGGTCGTTCATGCCCATTGCCAGGACGCTCACCCTCGATACCGGTCATGGTTCAGTGTCGCAGCTTCAGTTCGTCGACGACACCGACGACTTCATCACCTCCGGCCGTGATGGACGACTGGTTCGCTGGACGCCGGATGGACGGCAAACCCAGCTCGCCCGGTTCGATCGCCCCATCGACCGATTCGCCGCGATCAGCGCGGCAAACACGATCGTGTTCAGCACCACGGACGGCGCGCTTTGGCGCACCGACGCCGCCGGTCAGGTGCTCTCACTCGGACCGGGAGGCTCTCGCGTCAATCGGATACGCGCCACTGCCGATCAGCAGACGATCTATGTGGGTTACGCGGCAGGAGATTTGCTCGCGATCGACACGAGGACCTGGGAACAGGAGTCGCTGCTGCATGGAGCCGGAGCCGGAGCCGTACGAGAGGTGGCAATCACCGCAGATGGCCATAGCATCGCGGTGGCAACGAACGATGGCATCATTCATGTCGGCAGCTACGGCGATGCCGCACGGAGCCCGGGCAGGCTGACCTGGGTGCCCCTGGCGCTGCGAGCCCGCGATATCGCGCTGACACCCGACGGTCTGCTCCTCGCGTCATGCACCGATGGTACGATCTGGCTGTACTCTCTTCCTCGAGCACGCTGGCTCTGCCTGCCAACGGGCACCGTGGACCTTGGCCGGACCGCGGTCGCCGACAATGGCAACGCGGCTGTTGCAGTTGACTACAAGGGACGATTGATCTGGATCGACCTCGAAGCAGCCCGCAAGCAACTCGATGTTACCTCGAACGTACCCAGCCAATAAGCAAGGAGACCGGTGACGTGAAGAAATCGATCCACAAGACCTCACCACGCAAGCTCGTTCTTCGCCGGGAAACCATCGCCGTGCTCGAACGTTCTCAACTCAGAATGGCGGGCGGCATGATTGAGGATGGCGGTGGCGGCGGGGGCTGTGACTCGCCTCTTAGTGGCTGTGTCATAACTACCCGAACCCCATAATCAGACTGCCGATGCAGCGGAGCGCCACCGACGGCTCGCCGCTAGCATCGAAGCCAGTGCCCGATCCAGGACCCTGCCTCGGTCCGACCCGGCATGACAGATCGGGTCAACGCGACGCGACGCTCGAGGTCGCTGCGAACGCATCGAGCCGTCCGTCACGCGGGCGCATGGCGCGTCGTCCCCCGGCGCCTGGCATCGCGTGCAGTGCATCGTCCATCCGCGCGGAGCGATCCGGCCCGTGCCGCGCGTGCTGCACGCCGTAGGTCGCATCGTCATCGCCGATCTGCACGCGGTCAGCGCAGCCGCAGATGGAATCAGAGATGTCCTGCCGCGGCGGGCCCGACCACGGTTTCGGGCCGACTCTCCGGCGGCACACCGGGCTGTTGTGCCGCGGAGCGTTCACCTTCAGCAGCACGTCGGGCATCGCGCCCCGAGTCGGCCCAATTCAGGTGTGCGCACCGGCCCGGCTCGCGGCGAGCGTTCCGCCGATGCGCTCGCGCCTCGACGACGCGGCTGCCTGCCCGGATGCGTCTCCAGCCGCGGCGACCCACAGAAACCTGGCTGTAGCGTCGTGCGGCACCTGCGAGGGTCGAGCGCTCCCAGGCGTGCGTACGTGCTGCGAAATCTACCGTTGCGGCATGCACGTCACCGCTCAGAACAAGCGCGCAGAAAACTGATAGCGCAGGCTGCCCGGCGCAGATCTGTATTACGCAGTACATCGAACTATCAAATCGAGATGTGCGCCCTGCGACACATCCGGAACATCGACGATGTTCCGCGATCAATGCAGTGAGCTCAGAGGGTTGCCGATGGTAGAACATACCGGTACAGGCAACGGAACAAGCCTGTTCCACTCGCTCCGGAATACCCCTGCACGACTACCCACACGTGGCGTGGTTTCCGCTCGGAACCTCTCTTGCTCGGCCGCACAGCATGTCTTGGCGCTCCAGATCACAGGTGGTCACGCGGCTCGAGGTCGAGCCGGCGAGGCCGCCGTCGCTCGCCGCCGGACGGCGGGGAGCACCCTCGCCGCGCCGCGCATCTTCGAGTAGCCACGACAATCGCCGCTCCGATATCGTGGCCGGGATGACGCCCGGCAACAACGAAGTCACGGCGCACCCGCAGGCAGCACCCTCGCTGGCCGGCCCCACGCACACCAGCGAGCCGATCCCCGGCGCGACTCCGGGCTCCGGCCCCGTCCACGGCCAAGACGCGGACGTCAACCCGCCGCCGCTGCCGACCCAGGTCCGCGACCACGACCGCTACCACTTCCTCGGCGAGCACGGCCGCGGCGGCCTGGGCCGGGTGTCCCGTGCCCACGACCGCGAGCTCGGCCGCGACGTCGCCATCAAGGAGCTGTTGTCGCGCACCAACGCCAACGAGGTCCGGTTCCTCCGCGAGGTGCTGATCACGGCGCGGCTCGAGCACCCCGGTATCGTCCCGGTCCACGAGGCCGGCCGGTGGGCCGACGGCACGCCGTTCTACGCCATGAAGCTGGTCGCCGGCCGCCCGCTGCGCGACCTGATCGCCGAGCGGACCACGGTCGAGCAGCGCCTCGGCCTGCTCCAGCACGTGATCGCGGTCGCCGACGCGATCGCCTACGCCCACGGCCGCAACATCATCCACCGGGACCTCAAGCCGGCCAACGTCATCGTCGGCGACTTCGGCGAGACCGTCGTCATCGACTGGGGTCTGGCCAAGGACCTGACCAGCGCCGAGACCTCGAGCGTCGGCAGCGGCCCGTTCCGCACCAACCCCAGCAGCGAGGACCTGACCTCGACCGGCAGCGTGCTCGGCACGCCGGCCTACATGCCCCCCGAGCAGAAGCGGGGAGAGCCCGTCGATCAGCGCGCCGACGTGTTCGCGATCGGCACGATGCTGTGGGAGATCTGCGCGCCGCAGAAGGTCCCGCCGGCCGGCGCGCAGCACCGCCGGCGCATGCTCCGCCGCGCGGGCATCGACGCGGACCTCGTCGCGATCATCGAGAAGGCGCTCGCGCCGGACCCCGAGCGCCGCTATCCCCACGCCGGGGCGCTCGCCGCCGACCTCCGGGCGTTCACCGCCGGCGCGCGGATCGCCGCGCGCAGCTACTCGCTGCCGGCGATGCTCGCCCACTGGACCCGGCGGCATCGCGCGCTCGCGCTGTCGGCCGCCGCGGTGATCGCGATCCTGGCGATCGGTGGCCTGATCTACGTCCGCAACATCGCGGCCGAGCGCGACCGCGCCGACAGCTCCGAGCACGTCGCGGTGCGCGCCCGGGCGTCCGCCGAGACCTCGCTCGACGAGCTCACGCTCAAGCACGCCGAGCTCCTGCTGGTGACCGATCCGTCCGCGGCCCTCGACGAGGTCGCGAGGTACCACGGCGCCGACACCGTGCGCGCCGCCCGGGTCCGCGCCGAGGCCGTGGGTCGCGGCGTCGCGGTGCTCCGCGCGCAGCCCCACACCGACTGGGTTCGCTGGACCCAGCGCATCGCCGACGGCGCGATCATCTCGCTCGGGCTCGACGGCACGATCATGCGGACGGCACGCGACGGCACGTCCGTCGTGCTCGCCCGCGACGTGGCCAGGAGCAGCATCTACGAGTACTCGGCGCCGAGGCACCTGCTCGTCTATACCTGCAACCCCTCCGATCTTTGCATGTTCGACGTCGAGCGCGGCGCGCGCATCCCCACCGCGCCGCTGCTGCGCGACCCCAACGTCAAGGCGTTCGCGTTCTCGCCGGGCGGGACCCTCCTGGCCACGATGTCCAAGGACGCGGTCCTGCGCGTCCTCGACATCACCAACCCGGCGCAGCCGGTGCTCCGGCTGACCCGGCCGATCGTCGGCGGCAGCGAGGTCGAGTTCGCCGGCGACGACGTCGCGGTGGCGGGCACTTCGACGAGCACCAACACGGGCACCGAGACCGGGATCGAGTTCGTGCGGATCGCGGGCGGTCCGGGCCGCTCGGAGCACTACGCGCTGCCGGGCCTGTCGCGCTGGGCACCGGGCACCGGCGGTCGAGAGCTGGCCCTCGCGACCGCCGCTGGCGACGCCCTCGTGATCGAGAGCTTTCCTCGGCGGGTCGTGGCGCGGGCCACGCTCTGCCATGGCCCGACGGTCGGCCTGCGCTTCGTGGCCGGACGGCGCATCGCCTATGCCTGCAAGGACGGAGCGGTCGGGCTGTGGGACCTGCAGCAGGGCACCGCGCGAACCCGCGCCCAGATCGACGGCCACATCGACCTGATCGCCGCGAGCGCATCCGGCGACTACCTGGTCGCGGCGGGCGGCAACGGCATCGTCACCGTGCTCGATCTGACCACGGACCTCGTGACGTCCTACAAGGGTCACGGGTTCCGGCTGACGTCGCTCTCGGCCCCGACCCCGGAGCATCCGTTCGTGATCTCCGGCGATGCCCGCGGCGGCATCCGCGCGTGGCCGCTGCCGGCTCGCCTGGCCCATGTCGCGGCGACCTCGAGTCAGCCGTTCCATGCCGCGTTGTTCGACGAGCAGTCGACCACGCTGGTGGCGACCACGTGGGAGCCGGCGCTCACCACGCTGTCGCCATCGAGCGGCCCCCGGACGACCGAACCGCACCTGGCCAGCAACGTCTATCTCGAGCGCGCCGGCACCGGCCGGGTGTTTGCCACCTACGGCCTCGAGGACACCGTCGAGCTCTGGTCCGCGGCGACGATGACCCGCACCCGCGTCATCCGGACCGGCCACGGGTCGATCTCGCAGCTCCGGTTCGCGGCCGGCACGACCGATGTCGTGACCTCGGGGAACGACGGCCGGCTGGTGCGCTGGCCCCCGGGCGGCGAGCCGATCCTGCTCGCGCAGGCCCGGCAACCGATCGACGGGTTCGCGATGACCCG
>DASWRS010000269.1:0-8384 GCA_036403075.1 Kofleriaceae bacterium | reverse complement strand
CCGGAACCACACCCAGCGCAGCCGGCTCGTCATCGAGATCGGCGAGCTCATCGCCCGCCGGCACCGCATCCAGCGCGCCAGGCTCGCCGTCGAGATCGGCGAGCTCGTCGCCCGCCGGAACCACACCCAGCGCAGCCGGCTCGTCATCGAGATCGGCGAGCTCATCGCCCGCCGGCACCGCATCCAGCGCGCCAGGCTCGCCGTCGAGCTCGGCGAGCTCGTCGTCTGCCGGCATCGCATCCAGCGCGCCAGGTTCATCGTCGAGATCAGCGAGCTCGCCGTCTGCCGGCGCCGCCCCCAGCGCGCCAGGCTCGCCGGCGTCTTCAAGCCAGCTCGGCGCGCCGTCGCCCGTTGGTCGGTCCTCCGGCTCGTCGAGCTCTTCGTCGGCAACCGGCGCGTCGCGCGCATCGTCGCCGGCCGCTGCAAGCCAGCTCGGCTCCGGCCGCGGCGCCGCGTCGATCCGCGCGGCGAGCGCGATCAGCGCGAGCAGGATCAGGAGCAGCAGCCAGGCGAGCCGCCGTCGGGGGCGGTTGCGCGACCATGCCGCGGATCGTACGGTGCGAACGTGGCGGCGATGCTCACCGACAACGCTCTCGCGGTGCTCCGCGCTCGCTACCTGGCGCGCGACCGCGGCGCTGTCGTCGAGACGCCCGAACAGCTGTTCCACCGCGTCGCCGAGCACGTCAGCGCCGCCGAGGCCGGCATGGGGTACTCCGCCGGCGAGGTCGCCGACATGCGGGGCCGGTTCGAGCAGCTGATGTCCGCGCTCGAGTTCCTGCCCAACTCGCCCACGCTGATGAACGCCGGCCGGCCGCTCGGCCAGCTCGCCGCGTGCTTCGTGGTCCCGGTCGAGGACTCCACCACCGGCGTGTTCGAAGCCGTGCGGTGGGCCGCCGAGATCCAGAAGACCGGCGGCGGTACCGGGTTCTCGTTCTCCCGGCTGCGCCCGTCGGGCGACCTCGTCGCGTCGACCGGGGGCGCCGCCTCGGGCCCCGTGTCGCTGATGCAGGTGTTCGACGTGGCGACCGAGGCGATCAAGCAGGGCGGCACCCGGCGCGGCGCGAACATGGGCATCCTGCGCGTCGACCACCCGGACATCCTCGAGTTCATCGCGATCAAGCTCGATCCGTCCCGGATGCGGAACTTCAACCTGTCGGTCGCGGTGACCGACGCGTTCATGGCCGCGGTACGCGCCGGCGGCAGCTACGCGCTGGTCAACCCGCGCACCGGCGCGGCCACCGGCGAGCTCGACGCCCGCCGCGTGCTCGACGCGATCGCCAACGCCGCCTGGGCGTGCGGCGACCCGGGCATGGTGTTCATCGACCGGATCAACGACACCCAGCCCACGCCGGAGCTCGGCGCGATCGAGGCGACCAACCCGTGCGGGGAACAGCCGCTCCTGGCGTTCGAGTCGTGCACCCTCGGCTCGATCGATCTCGGTCGGTTCGTCGTCACCGGCGAGCTCGACTGGCCACGGCTCGGGGCCGCGATCCACGACGCGGTCCGGTTCCTCGACGACGTGATCGACGCCAACCGCTATCCCTTGCCCGAGATCGAGCGGGCGACCAAGGCGACCCGCAAGATCGGCCTGGGCGTCATGGGCTGGGCCGACGCGCTGACCGCGCTCGGCATCGCCTACGACTCCGACGGCGCGCTCGCGCTCGCCGGGCGGGTCGCGGGGTTCCTCGAACGCGAGTCGCTGGCAGCCTCGGCTGCGCTCGCCCGGCGCCGCGGCGCGTTCCCCGCCTGGCGCGGCTCGCGGTGGCAGCGCGCCGGGCACGCGGAGCTCCGCAACTCCACGACCACGACGATCGCTCCGACCGGGACGATCAGCATCATCGCGGGCTGCGCGAGCGGGATCGAGCCGCTCTACGCCCTGGCCTATCGCCGCAACGTGCTCGACGGCGCCGAGCTGACCGAGATCAACCCGCAGTTCCGGCGGGTCGCCGCCGAGCGCGGGTTTGGCTCCGACGAGCTGTTCGCGGCCGTGGCGCTCCACGGCGGGGTCCGGGGCCGCGCCGACGTCCCCGATGACGTCCAGCGCGTGTTCCCGACCGCGCACGAGATCGACGTCGCCACCCACGTCCGGATGCAGGCCGCGTTTCAGCGCCACGTCCACGCCGCGGTCAGCAAGACGATCAACCTGCGCCGCGACGCGACCGCGGCCGACGTGAAATCCGCGTACCAGCTCGCGTACGAGCTGGGGTGCAAGGGAATCACGGTGTATCGGGATGGCAGTCGCGACGGGCAGGTCCTGGTCACCGGCGCCCGCAGCGCCGTCGTCGCTGCGAGGCCGGGCTGTCCCGAGTGCGGCTCCGCGCTCGTGGTCCAGAGTGGGTGTCGTTTGTGCCGGCAGTGCGGCTGGTCGGTGTGTGGTTGACATCGCCCCCGGGCGACAGCAAGCCCGGGGCCGCGCCCCGCGCCCGGTGATTCAGCGCAGTTGCGCGCCGCGACCGTCCGGCTGCCGGACAGCTGTCCGAGATCCGGCCGGACACCGGACAAGATCACCCCGGCTAGCAGCCAAGGTTCCGTGGCCACGGCCAGCTCGTTTCGGTCCAGGCACAGGTCCGGAACGGACGTTCTGCGAGAGGTAGCCACCGCCGCCCGGGCCGCCGATCAGCCGAGCAGGTCGGGCAGCCGCTCGGCGAGCCGGGCCCAGAGCTCGGCGTGCGGTGCCGGCGGCGGGTCGACGCCGAACACGCTGCCCAGCCGGCGCAGCCCGCCCAGCTGCTCGCTGGCGCGATCGACGTCTTCGGCGATCGCATCGCGGTACACCGGCAGCCGCATCCCGGCGCGCTGCTTCGCGATCGCGCCGCGCGCGCAGGGGCACGGCCGCGCCGGATCGACGAGGCCGCAGCGCTCCTCGAGCACCGGCACCAGCTTGGCGCGCGCCCGGGCCAGCCGCTGGCGGAACGCATCCGGCGCGAGGATCTGGCGACCTGGATCGCCGCCCTCGCACGCCGGGCCGGACGTGCCGATGGCCATCGACGCACGGTCGGGGTCAGCGCCGTTTCGCTGCGAACACCTTGGTCTCGAGCCGGCGAACCCGGCCGGGCAGATCGGTGTACTTCTCATCGATCACCGAGAGCTGCGCGATCATGGCCTCGTTGGCCGCCCGGATATGGCGCGCGATCTCCGTCAGCATCCGCTGCTCGGACTCGGTGGCCCGGGCCAGCGCCCGCTGCTCGGACTCGGTGATCCGTGCCAGCAACCGCTGCTCGGACTCCTTGGCGCGCTGGTCGGACTCGGTGATCCGTGCCAGCAGGGCACCGCCCCAGAGCTCGAGTTTCTGATCGAACTTCTGCTCGAGCTTCTGCTCGAGCTTCTGCTCGAGCAGCGCGAGCTCTTCGCGCAGTTCGCCGCGTGTGACGGGCGTGGACATATCGACGATGTTCATGATGCCACCCCCGCGTCGGGAGCGAGAAGCCGATCGCGCACCGATCGCACCGACTTGAAGCCCGCCGTGTACGGATCGCAGCGTCGCTTGCGCGGCACGGAGCGAAGCTGCGGCGGTGAAGGGGACTGGGAGGCCGCGAGGACCGGCCGGGACCGTGGTGGAAGGACATGCATGGCGCGCGACGACAGCAAGCTCGGTGCCGCTCACCCGGTCTGCTGATTTCGCACGGTTGCCGATCGCGACCGTCCGGCTGGCGGACAAGCGTCCGAGATCCGGCCGGACACCTGAGAGCGACGATCCGAAACCCGTTAGTCGTCAACGCTCTGCAAGCCTCTCAGGAACTTGGACGTGATTGGATCCCGCGGGGGTCCGCTGGGGTCCGCTGGATCCCGTGTCCGGTGGCGAAAGTTTGGCCAATAACCGGCCATCCGTACCACGCAGCTTGAATTTATTTCTTCATCGCCGGCGTCACGGTTTGGACGTCCCGCCGGAGCCGCTCGATGCGCCGGAGCAAGTCGCGGGGGCTGGGAGTGGCGTGCTTCCGGACCCACCGCGCGAGGTGGTCCAAGAGCTGGTCCGGATCGGGAGCGCCTTCGGGTACCGGAGGCGCAGCGGCAACCCCTGGGGGTAGGCGGTACTTGGTGGCGAGCTTCTCGAGTGCGCTCTGGTACTCCTCGGCGACGATCTCGGGGGTCACGGCCGCGTAGCGCAACGTCATGCGGATGTCTCGATGGCCGAGAAGCCGCATGACCCCGACCAGGCTCATGCTGGGGTGCGCACCGGCGGTGACGGCGGTGACCGTCGCGACCGCGAGGGCGCTGAGGGAGTTCAGGTCGCGTTTGGGCGACCTAACTTAGTGTCTTGACAACACGATCAGCTTCAGCTACCTTCCAAACATGAGTGAAAGCGAGATCGAGATCGATGAGTTCGGCTTCGGCCGCGATCCGAATATTATTGAGAGCGGTACCGATGAGTTGTCTTTGCCTCCGGTGGTCAACCTGCTCGTGCTTCTGAAGGCTGGCCGTGAAGACCACATGAACGCCTTGCGAGACGGCAAGTTGTTTTGCCGTCGACTATCGTACTACTCCGAATTTGAGGGTGACCCGGCACCACACCAAGATGCTCATGAGGGGCTTGCGTGCGTGTACCAGTCGGACCGCATCAAGGTAACGTTCACCCCGGCTGATGGTGGTAAGCCGATCGCACTGAGCGCCCGCAATGGTTTGGTCGGCCCGGTGTTTGTGAGTGTAAGACACGAAAACCCGGTATTCTGCCTACATGCTGTCCACACCGGAGACTGGACTCACCGGACCTTTGGCGACGATGAACTCGCCGCGTTCAAGGCGTCTCTACAGGTCCCGGCATCAATGGATAAGTTCGGATCACACGTCTGGGTGATTACCAACGGTCTTGAGTTCAATAGGCGTCTCCGCGCTGCTTGTGCCGCGCAGAAGATACGCTGCCGAGGAAAACTCGTCCGGTATGTCGATCCGCGCCGCATTCACGGTACTGTGCCGCGAGGCGCTAGGGGATTCGTCAAGCTGGATTCGTTTGCAGAGGAGCGCGAGTACCGTTTCTCCTTTGAAGCGGCACGCGAACTGGGCGATCCGTTCGTCCTGGATGTCGGATCACTCCATGATGTCTCGGAGGTCACGACGCTCGCTGCGTTTCGGTCGGGTTGGAGCATTGACTTCGAATAGGACACGGTCGACCAGATAAGAGTGTCTCCGTGAGCACGAGGCCAAGGGCGGGGCTGCGAGTGCTTACGCTCGAGAATGGCGACCTGTAGTGCGACGCGGGATCGGACGACTCAGCCAGTTGATCGCGAGGGCCGAGAACGCTACCCCGGCGACGAAAGAAATGGCATGTGAGGCTGGAACCCTGACCGATACGGCAGGCGGCCAAGCACTCGCGGATGCCTCGATCACCTGCTCGCCAGCAATGACGGCTGCACGGCGGCCGTATGTGGCTGATATTTCTATACATGAAGAATACGTAAGTTGTTGAAACAATTATTATTCCGGGGTCGGACAAGACAGCCGGCGGGACCGATGGGGTCCGTGCAGCGGTTACCGATCGCATACACGATCCTCGGGCCCTGCCGCCTTGCCGGCGTCGACCCGCGCGAGTACCTCGCCGACGTCCTGCCGCAGCTGACCGGCCGCATCCGCCTCATGGACCTGCCGGCGCTGCTGCCGTCGCGCTGGGGTGCGCACCGGCAGTGACGGCGGTGACCGTCGCGACCGTGGCTGCCGCGCAGGACTGATCTGGCGCTGCCACAGGCTGGCGCCGCGCTCAAGCACAGCCCGGGATTTCGGCTGGATTCGGCCGGACGCTCACGCTCGGCCAGATCCTCCACGACTACCGCCGCCACGTCCTTGCCCGGCTCGCCCTCGAGCGCCGGGCCGACCCATTCTGAGCTGACCTACCCGCGATCCGAGGCCGCTGCTACGGCGCGCTCCACCGTCCGCTCCGGACGCGGCTCACTGCCAACGTGTCTGCAACGAGCTCACCTCAGCCAAGCCGGTCACTGCCAGCCGATCTGCAACCAGGCTGCCTCAGCCCCGCCGACCTGCTGCCAACCGATCTGCAACGAGCCCTGTCTCTGGGCGTGCAACGCAACAACCAGTGCCCCGCTCGAAGGCTCAGCCCGTTCTCTCCGGATCCCCTGCGCGGAGGGGCCGAGCAGAACGCGAACGCCCGACGACACCAACAGCGTGCGAAGGGCACCGATCAACCGTCTCCGTCGGAATTGACCGGTTATCGGGCTAAGGATCCGAGCGGCTTTCACGAGCGGATCTTTTTACTTCTGACGAGACCGCTCGGCACGACCCAGGCCGCTCGGCGCGACCCAGGCCGAGGCCGGTCGGCGCGACCCAGGCCGGTCGGCGCGACCCAGGCCGCTCGGCGCGACGAAGGCCGCTCGGCACGACTCAGGCCGCTCGCGGCGCCCCAGACCGCTCGCCGCCGCTCGCGGCGCCCGAGGCCGCTCGCGGCGCGCGCGGGCCACCAGGCCACCCCCGGCCCTCACGCCGCGCGCCCGTCACCCTCGTTGGCGAGTGCTTGCCGCCCCCAAGGGAGTCCGCTGCGCCCGGCGCTCGCTGCCTGTTCGCGAGACTACGGCGCCCCAGAGTCGTCAGATGAGCTCTCCTTGTTATTGGGTAGATCCCAATCTACCTTTCCGTCTTCCTTCCTCGGAAGCCAGTCGATCCCTGTTTCAATTACTGTCTTTTCACCGCGGGTTACCCTTGTCGCAACCTGCAGACCAAATGCCGTCGCGTACGCGACTCCTAGTTTCGGGGGTGGATTGGGCACCTTTCTCACTCTCATGATCTGCATCAACGCGCCGTTTCGAGCCATTACGCTAATCAAGAATCCTCGGTCATCGATGCCATCCATCGACCATTGCAACGGAGTAAGCATGATGTTGCCGGCGGTGCCAGCGGGCATCGTCCCGATTGGCAGGTCGCGCGTAGTTCGCCGAATGAGTTCTTCATATGGAAGTGGAGCCCCATGGGCATATGCCAACATATGATCCTCCATGAATTTACGTGACTCGTTCTGATCCGTGACGCTAATATGTACATCATACTGGGTGTACTTGCTGTCGTTGATTGGCACCAGCGCGACGCGGTCGCCTGCAACGACGGCCCGCAGGTAGCAGAAGCCGTCGCCGCCAGTGATTAAAGCGTGCGACTCCGCTGCTAGTGCTTTGTTCTCCTCAGCGGCGGCGAGCAGTGTGCGTTCGACTCTATCAAGTCTCGCAGTCACAACTCGCTGTAGTTCGCCACCGAACTTAGAGACCAGGGCGATCTGCTCAGTGGCGGACATCGTTATGCTAAGGTATTGCAAGCGCGCGATTAGTCCCTCTGGACTGTCGAGGACATGACGAAGCCTTTCGAAGTCGAACAAATCCACGTGGGATACACCGCGCGAAATCGCATGCCTTTTCAGTTCCGTGTGTTGCTGCGGCGTGAGGTCAACATTTGTAAAAAACACGTACCCCTGAAGCTCGCGCTTCTCTTTAAGCATTCGTTCTAGATCGCCGCGAAATTTCGCAATCGCCTCGTTTCGAGCCGAGTCGTCGTTACCACCACCGTTTCTGAATCCTACCGCTCCCCATACCACCGTCGTGGCTTCGAACAACGCCTCAATATCCCGTCCTCCATCGGGCCCGCCCTTAGGTCGCCTTGGCTGTTCGCGCGTGTAAGCTCCGAGTAACGGGAGTAGCGCCAGACACATGCCTTCGCGCTCGGGTTGACGCGCGTCGAGATAGTGTCGCAATCGTTCTTCAGTTAGTCGAGGTCCATCTTCCACGACACAACCTTAGCCGAACATGCCTCAACCTGTTATGGATGTTGCGCTGGATATGTTGAGGCGCGCGCACCTGCCCGCCGACGATCCGGAACGCGATCTCCGCAGCTCGGCCGGCGACCGAGGCCACGGTCTCCGCAGCTCGGCCGGCGACCGAGGGCCACGGTCGCCGGATGTCGATCTGGACGAACGTTTGCCCACGCCACGCCGATCTGCCCCCGCCGAGCGGGCGTCCGGATGGCTCGCGCAGGTCGCTCGCCTCACACGCCGCATTTTGCAGCACCCTGTAGCAATACCGCGGGGTGCCGATCCCCCGAACTGGCACCGCCGTTCCCGGTTGACAAGGTCAAGCTGCCTCAGCTGGCTCGACGCACAGCCCGGCGAAGCGGGCGCGGACGTGGTCTATAGATAGACTGTTTGTGGATCGGGGCGCTCCTCGTGCTATCGGCGGCCGCCGCCTGGATGACAAGACGGGGCCGCGCCATGCAACTAAGCTCCCTGCCAGGATGCTATCCAATTTTGGTACGGTGGCTGCATTTGGATCCGATTTACTATCACATCATCGTTGACACCGAGCAATTTCAGAATTGTGACGTGAACAACAAGCCCAAACAAGCCCGAAACCTTCGCGACATCCCGATACTGGACGTCCGGCGCGAGCGGGTCACGATGA
>DASWRS010000268.1:0-19259 GCA_036403075.1 Kofleriaceae bacterium | reverse complement strand
GCCGAGCGACCCGATCATGCGCAGCCCCGAATCCTCGCGCTCGGGGCGCATCGCCCCGGCCGCAGCTTCCAGCCCGGCCAGGTCCACGCCATTCCCGGTGGTCCCCGCGCCATGCGGGAACGTCGCGCCGCGCGCCGGGCCCACCTCGCCGCTCGCAGCCTCGGCCGCAAGCGGCGCTCGCGCCACGCCGTTGCTCGCGTGGTGCTCGGTCGGCGCCTCCATCTCCGCCGAACCGTCGAACAGCGAGGGCTCGATCGCCTGTGCGGCTGCCACCGCCTCGTCGATCAGCCGGAGGCTCGATGGCCGATATCCGCCCATCAACGGCCCGACCGGCTCCTCTTCAGCCTCGGCGTCGCCGTCCTCGCCGGCGTCGCCGTCCTCGGCACCGTCAGCCGCCGCAGCAGCGTCGTCGCCATCCTCCGCCGCAGCCTCGGCGCCATCCTCCTCCGCCGCCGCAGCCTCGGCGCCATCCTCCTCCGCCGCCGCCGCCGCGCCCCCGGCCCCAACCCCGGCCGCCATCGCCTCGCCGGCGTCCTCTGCATGCGCTGCCGCCGGCTCGGTCGCCGCAGCCCCCGGCGTCACCCCTGCCGGTGCCTCCACCGAGATCGGCCCGGACACCTCGTCGCTGATCGGCGAGGGCCCGTCGACCTCGACCAGCGCCACCGACTTGCCGGTATCGCGGCGCGGCACACGGTTGTGATCGAGGCCATGGTCCAGATCGATCAGCAGCTCCTCGAAGTACAGCCGGGAGATCGCCTGCAGACACTCGAGGTCGCCGACATCGGACCCGTCGATCACCTCGAGCAGCGTGCGCTTGCCGTCGACCAGCCGCAGGATCCGGTTGTTGTCGTCGGGGACGTCGCCCAGCCGCGCCGCGAGCTCGACCGTATCGATCTCGAAGCGGTGGGTCAGCGGCGGGAGCTGCTCGAACAGCCTCGACCACTCGTCGAGCCTCCGCATGCCCTCCATCAGCAGCGCCTGCGAGCTCATCGTGATGATCTCGCGCCGCCGCACCGTGCGGAACACGACCTCGAACTCGCCTTCGCCCCAGGTCAGGAGCCGGTACACGGCGTCCTCGCCCTGCAGCGATCCAGCCTCGGCGTCGATCACCCGCCCATCCCGGAAGTAGATCGCCGCCTGGCGACCGCGTTCTCCGACGAACTGGATCACCCCCGACTTGCGGCTGATCTCGATCGTCTGGATCACGTCGACCACCGGCATGTCCTGCACGCGGCCGGCGAAACGTGTCCTGCCATCGCGGCGCTCCTCGAACCGGACTCGCTGGCGCTTCTGCAGCAGGATGTTGATCCGGGTGACGATCTCCTTGATGTAGATCGGCTTGGTCAGGTAGTCGTCGACGCCGAGCTCGAGGCCGCGGATCTTGTTCTCGATCGCCGCCTCGGCGGTCAAGAAGATGAACGGGATCTCGCCCCACTCGGGAGTGGCGCGCACCCGTCGTCGCAGCTCGAACCCATCACCATCTGGAAACGTGGTCTCCGAGATGATCAGGTCGGGCGCGTGCAGCTCGAGCTTGTCGAGTGCGTCCTGCACCGAGAGCGCCGCGGTCACCATGAACCCGGCCTTGCGCAGGGATACCTCGAGCACTCGCAGGCTGCGAGTGTCTCCGTCGACCAGGAGCAGACTTTGCTTCGACACGAGAATCGTGGGGCGACGCGGACCAGGACCGACGAGCAATCGTATCGAACTAGCCTAACCGTCGCCAGACGCGTGGCGCCTACCGTGGCCCTTCGGCCTGCCGCGGACCAGCGATGTTCCCCTCGACCGCGCGGTAGCGCGAGTGGTCCCGGCGCGTTTTTTTCGTCTGTCGCCTTGTCGATTCCCCGCATCCGGCGTTCGAATCAATCTCGTGAGCAGCTTCTACCGGCGGTGCCTCGAACAGCGCCTCGTCCCTGGCGCACATGGCGGTGTGGCGGCTTCCGGATCCGGCGACCGCCGTGCTCCCGGTGGCCCCGAGGTCCGCGCATGACGGCCCTCGCCGAGGCTCTCGCCGCGCTGGGCCTGCCGACGGCCCTCGCCGGCCCGCTGAACGACTACGCAGCTTTATTTCAGAAATGGAATCGACGTATCAACCTGTCGGCCGCCCGCAGCGAGCCTGAGCTCCACGACCACATCATCGATTGTCTGCACCTCCTTCCACACCTCCGCACCACCGTGCTTCCCACCCCCGTGAGCCCCGACGCCACGGCCCCGCGCATCCTTGATGTCGGAGCCGGCGGTGGCCTCCCCGCCGCGGTCGTGGCCGTCTGCATGCCCGACGCTCACATCGTCGCACTCGAGCCGGTCCACAAGAAGCATGCGTTCCTCCGCACCGTCGCCCGCGAGCTCGCGCTGCCGAACCTCGAAGCCCTTTCGGAGCGCCTCGAGGACCACGCTGCGGGTGACTACTCCGTGGCGATGTCGCGGGCGACCCTCGATCTCCACGACTGGCTGGTTGCCGGCCTGGAACGGGTCGCGCCCGGCGGCGTGGTGTTCGGCTTCGAAGCCATTCCCCGCACCGACCTGCCACCGGGCACACAGCGCTACCCCTACACGCACCTCGGCAAGTCGAGGGCGATCGTCGCACTACGAAGATCGCCCTGACGCGAACCCACGGGCAATCGCGTTGCGCCCAGATACCAAACGCGTCGCGCCGTGGCCGCGGCTCGAACACGTAGCTGGTCGCACCGACCGGGTTCGAGATCGGCCAGCACCGTCGTCACTTCCCTACCTGGCGTGACGCGTGCTCGAGATCGCGCTGCTCGCGCGCGCGACGACGGGACGGCAGTGGTTCGACGGCGTCGCGGTGAATGTCGGGGATCAGCGGCTGGTCAGGTGCGTCGACGCGGCCTGGGCCACAGTCGACATCGTTCCGAGCGAGATCACTGCGCCGAGGGCCACGAACGCCGCAAAGATTGCGTCCCGAACGCGAGAATTCCGCTGGCGAGTTGCAATGCTGTCGAGGTGGTTCATCTGAGTTACTCCGTTTCTGTTCGTGACCTATTACAAGAGCGAGGCCAGCTCTCCCTTCAATGGTTCCAATCGGTTGCAAGACATAATTGCCACCTGCGACAGTCGCGGCTGACGACGCAGCCTTTGACACTGTCGCAGCTTCAGCATCCGGTTCCAGCCGTCTCGAGCTGTGGGTAACCCTGTGAATAGGTGATGCACAAAGATCCGGAATTGCGTGATAGCTTTGCGCAAAGGCTGCGGCCAGACCAAATTCAATCGCTGCTCCGCAAGCGCGTCCCTGATGCAGTGTCCCCGGATCAGGATCCTCTTTGGGCGCCCAGAGGAGGGCACTCGAGGACAACCTGCTCGACCGCGTGTCGAACCCAGGCGAATGATGGCCGCCCCTCCATGCCGCGGCTAGAATCCTCCCGCGTGGTTCAGTCATTCAGGCGCCCTTTGCGCCTCTGAGATTCGACCTTCCGTCGTCAGCTCCGCTGACCGGCGCACACCGCTGCAGCTACGGTGCGTTCGTCAGCTGCCGCACGCAATCGGTAGCCAACGCCCGGCTTGCAGCACGCTGCCGTCTTGCACGGAGCCAGGTCAGCTGGCCGGCGGTCAACTCCCCCCCAACAGCTCGGCGCCGACCTTGCGGCCCAGCGACCGAAGCAGGTCCTTGAGCGCGAGCCCTCATTGGGGCTGAAGTTCGATGCTTCGGAACATACCCGTGTCAGCCGGGGCCCTCGATCTTGCGTTCCACGCGGAACATCGCTGGCGGAGCAAATCGCCGCCGCGCTTCACAGCAGCCCGGAGTTCGGGCGTTGACGCGCCGAGACGGCCTCCGATGTGTCACTCACGATCCGGTCACGTGGAACACACCGGGCGCGCCCTCTGCAGAGACGATGCTGTCAGCTGCGAACGCACCGCAGACAAGACGCCACATTTCAGCTCCGCTGACTCGCGCACCCCCCCTGCAGGTACGGTGCATTCGTCAGCTGCCGCGCGCAATCGGTAGCCAACACCCGGCTTGCAGCGCGCTCTCATCTTGCACCGAGCCAGGTCAGCTGGCCGGCGGTCAAACACCCACAGATCAGCGCCGACCTTGCGGCCCAGCGACCGAAGCAGGTCCTTGAGCGCGAGCCCTCATGGGGGCTGGAGTTCGATGCTTCGGCGCGATACCCGTGTCAGCCGGGGGTCTTTCGATCTTGCGTTCCACGTGGAACATCGCCGGCGGAGCGAATCGCCGCCGCGCTTCACAGCAGCCCGGAGTTCGGGCGTTGACGCGCCGACGCGGCTCCGATGTATCGCTCACGATCTGGGTCACCTGGAACACACGGGGCGAGCACCCACCGATCTGCTCGACAAGGCGCTGCGCAAGCACGCGCGGAGACGATGCTGTCAGCTGCAAGCGCGCCGCAGACAAGACGCCGGATTCTCGTGGCGAGCTGTTGGGCGCTCCTCCGGGCTCGCACTCACGTGCATGTTGCGCGGTGGCCGAAATGGCCGATGCTCGAAGTCGAGATCAGCTCGCTGTCGTAGAGCGCCAGGCGGATGGCGAACCGCAGGCCGGCGGGCGTGCCGACGATCTCGTCGACGTAGCCGACGTTGAGCACCGTCATCGGCTCGGACAGCTTGGTCCGGAACACCAGCAGCCCGCGTTCGAGCCCGCATACGTCGGGCCGGCGCCGACTACCGCTTGCGATTCGTGTTCCACGTGAACGCAGGATGCGTGCACCGCCGCAGCCAATGCTCTATCCAGGCAGACGAGACAGGAGACGCGCCTCTCCGCGCTCCACGGTAGCCCTGCGTTCGAGGCTCCATGCGTCGAGGCTCCATGCGTCGAGGCGGCATCCCAGGCACGCTCACGCTGGGGCTACTGGAACGCACAAGGCGCGCACCGCCGCAGAGACGATGCCTTCGTCAGCTGGCCACGCGAACCATTAACAACACGCCTGGCTTCCCATAGTGAGCTGGCGTTCGATGGCCGGCCGGGTTGTGGGCCAGGGGGTCGATCGCGCAGGTCACGCCGAGCTCGCCGGCGAAGGCGACCGCGGCCGGGGCTCCCATAGCCCCTCGGGATCCAGACCCGCGACGCCCCGACCGCCTCCGATCCCGTGGTGCGGCGCCCTTTCGAGCTTGCGTTCCACGTGGAACATCGCCTCGCGGACCGAATCGCGGCCGGTCTCACCGCAGCCCCAGATGTTGGGGCTCTTGATGCGCCGAGGGGCGCATCCGGCGCATCAAGACAAGAACTGGTCCACGTGGGACACACGAGGTGCGCACCATCGCAGAGACATCCCGTCAGCTGGATGACCTGGCGGACCGAATCGCCGCCCGGTCTCACCGCAGCCAGATCGGCCTCTCGATGCGCCGAGGACATCCGGCGCATCGAGGCACGAGCTGGTCCACGTGGGACACACGACGTGCGCACCATCGCAGAGACATCCCGTCAGCTGGAGCACCTGGCGGACCGAATCGCCGCCCGGTCTCACCGCAGCCCAGATCGGGCTCTCGATCCGCCGAGGGCATCCGGCGCATCGAGGCACGAACTGGTCCACGTGGGACACACGACGTGCGCACCCATCGCAGAGACGATCCCGTCAGCGGGCTCGCCTGGCGGACCGAATTGCCCGCCGGTCTCACCGCAGCCCAGATGTTCGGGCTCTCGATCCGCCGATGCGCGCCGAGGGCATCCGGCGCATCGAGGCACGAACTGTCCACGTGGGACACACGAGGTGCGCACCCATCGCAGAGACGATCCCGTCGGCTGACAAGCACACCGCAGACAAGACACCCGGATTCTCCCGTGACGAGCTGTGGGGGCGCTCCTTCGGGCTCCGCTACACATGGATGTTGTGCGTCGGCCGAACTGGGAGCGCCTGTCTCTCACAGCAGCCGGGTATCGAGCCTCCATGCGCGGGGGGGCGGCATACACGCAACGCCTACGATCCTGTGTTCCACGTGGAACGTACGATGCGCACCGGCGGCGCCCGAGGCTTCTATCCGGGCGGAGGAGACAGGAGACGGTCCAACAACGACGGATCCGACTGCAGGATCAGAACGTCGCCTCGCCAGCACCTTCGAATCTCATCGCGGTTGCTGAGGGCGGCCTCAGTCTCGTCATCTGGCCGCTGCGAGAGCACCACGGCAGCGGGCCGTAGTCCGTCGCGCTCGATGGCCTCCAGGGTCAGGAGCGTGTGGTTGATCGTACCGAGCCGGGCACGAGCGACCACGAGTACCGGCAAGCCCAGGGACCTCGCCAGGGTGCTCATGTCGGCTTCTGGCGTGATGGGCACCCGCCAGCCGCCAGCGCCTTCCACGATCGTCAGCGATGATTGGCTCTGGCTGGAGCCGTCGCGCGCGGTCCGCTCAAGCAGCGCGAGGTCGATGGTGCGGCTCGCCTGGCGGGCGGCGACGAACGGGGCCGCCGGCAGCGGAAACCGGTAGACGCCACGGAGCGGACCACGCTGCCAGTCGCCCGCGGCAATGGCCAGGAGCTCCTGGTCGGCGCCGACCAGCTCGCCGTCGGGGCCGGCGGCACAGCCGGTCTCGATCGGCTTGAACGCGAAGACCCGGTGTCCGCCGGCGCGGCCGCGGCGGGCGAGTGCACACGCGACGTACGTCTTGCCGACGTCGGTGTCCGTGCCGGTGACGAAGTAGCCGTTCATGGGAGGGTCTCGCGCATGGCAGACGCGGTCGCGTGTTCGAGTAGCTCGAGATCCGGCGGCTGGATGGTCAGCGGCGGCATCCACACGACCACATCGCCAAGGGGGCGAAGGATCACGCCGTGAGAGCGGGCCCGTGCACAGATCTCCGCGCCGAGGCGACGTGACGCGCTGGGGGCGACCTCGATTCCGGCCATGAGCCCGCACTGGCGGATCGACTGAACGCCGGGAATCCTGCCGATCCGCTCGAGGGCGGCACCTAGCGCCGGGATCGAGGCGCGTGCGTTGGTCAGCGTCGACTCGCGTAGCAGCGCGAGCGAGGCCAGGCCCACGGCACACGCGAGCGGGTTGGCGGTGTAGGTGTGGCCGTGAAAGAACTGCTTGAGCTCGTGCCCTGCGCCGAGGAAGGCCGAGTAGATCTCCTCGGTGGCCAGGGTGGCGGCGAGCGGCAGGTAACCGCCGGAGATGCCCTTGGCCAGACAGAGGAAGTCCGGCGATACGCGTTCCTGCTCGCAAGCGAACATCGTACCGGTGCGGCCGAACCCGGTGGCGACCTCGTCGAGGATGAGGTGAACGGCGTGGCGCCGGCACAGCTCGGCCGCACGCGCGAGGAAGCCAGGCGGATGAACGAGCATCCCGGCCGCACCCTGGACCAGGGGTTCGAACACGAAGGCTGCGATCTCATCGGCGTGCTCGGTGAGCTGGTGCTCGAGCGCGCGTAGCGACTCGGCGCCGTCCGTGCCGGCCGGCGTCGGGATCGCGGTGCTGCGAACCAGTAGCGGCCCGAACACCCGATGAAACAGCGCGATGCCTCCCACGCCGACGGCGCCGAGCGTGTCACCGTGATACGCCTCGTCGAGCCGAAGGAACCGTTGCTTCTCCGGGCGGCCGCGCAGCTGCCAGTACTGAAACGACTGCTTGAGCGCGATCTCGACTGCGGTCGATCCGGAGTCCGAGTAGAACACCCGACGAAGCCCCGCAGGTGCGACCTCGAGCAACGCCGCGCCGAGCCGGACCGCCGGCTCGTGGGTCAGGCCGAGGAACGTGGTGTGGGCGATCCGATCGAGCTGGTCGCGCAACGCCCGGTCAAGCCGAGGATGGCGATGCCCGTGGACGTTGCACCACAGCGAGCTGACTCCATCGAGGTAGCGCTGGCCGTCGCTGTCGATGAGGTAGTTCCCTTCGCCACCGACGATGACCAGCGGCTCCCATTCCGCCATCTGGGTGAACGGGTGCCACATGACCTGCCGGTCGAGCTGATCGATCATGGTCCGACCTCCGAGAGCATCTTTACGAATAATTCCGATAATATATCGAGCTGTGCTGGCGCATGAGCAGAGCTCAGTCCGACGCGCAGACGGGCGGTCCCCGGCGGCACCGTCGGTGGGCGGATGCCTTGTACGAACACGCCATCGCTCAGCAGGCGATCGGTCCAGCTCATCACCGCACGGTCATCACCGATCACGATCGGGACGATCGCGCTGGTTGCTTCGCCGCCCGCGCAACGAACGCTCGCCCGCAGCCGGTGCGCGTGGCCCGCGAGTATCCGACGCCGCTCGTCGCCATCGCCGCTGCGAACGATCTCGACCGCCGCCAGCGCGGACGCCGGCACGCTCGGAGGCAGACCGGTCGAGAACACCAGCGGCCGAGCTCGGTTCCATAGCAAGTCCGCGATCGCGCGCGAGCTCGCCGCGAACGCACCGAACGCGCCGAGCGCCTTGCCGAACGTGCCGATCAGGACGTCTGGGACCACACCGCGCAACGCCGCGAGCCCCCGGCCCTCGGGCCCGATCACGCCCACCGCATGGGCCTCGTCGAGCACGAACGCGGCGTCGTGGCGCTTGCAGAGCGCAGCGATCGCCTCGACGTCAGCCAGGTCGCCGTCCATCGAGAACAGCGATTCGGAGACGACGATCCGGCGCCGGCCGCGTCGCGTCGCGAGCGCCGCCTCGAGCGCGGCGACGTCGCGGTGCGGAAACACCACGATCTCGGCGCGGGACAGCCGGCAACCGTCGATGATGCTCGCGTGGTTGAGCGCGTCGGAGAACACGACGTCGCCGGCGGCGAGCAGCGCGGACAGGACGCCGACGTTCGCGGCGTAGCCGGTGTTGAACAGCCGCACGCCGCCGGTGCGCAGCCAGTCGGCGACCGCGGCCTCGAGCAGGACGTGCTGGCGATGGTTGCCGACGATCAGACGAGACGAGCCGACCCCGGCACCGCCCTCGTCGAGCGCCGCCGCCGCGGCACGGACCAGCCGGGGATCTCCCGCGAGCCCGAGATAGTCGTTCGCGGCGAAGTTGATGACCTCGCGGCCATCGATGACCGCGAGCGGCCCCGGGAGACCGTCGACCACTCGTGGTACGCGCAGGCGGTGCGCAGCGGCGAGCGCGCGGAGCTCGTCGAGCGCGTCGTCTTGCAGGCTCATGCCGGCGACTATATCCACCACGCCACCACGCGGAAGCGCGGCCACGCGGATCCGGACCGCGCGCGTCACTTTCCGATGCAGAACCGCGCGAACACCTCGTCGAGCACCCGGTCGCCGACCTCGACACCCCGGAGCTGCGCCAGGTGCCGAGCCGCGTCGCGCAGCTCCATCGCGACGACCTCGGGTGGCCGCCGGTCTCGCCTGGCCGCCGCCGCTGCCGCGAACGCGTCTCGCGACGCCGCCGCCAGCGCCTGCTGCCGCGCGGTCGTGACGAACGCCTGCTCGCTGCCCTCCTGATCCGCGACGCCGGCGACCTCGAGCACCCGGCGGCGCAGCTCATCGAGCCCTTCGCCGGTCGTCGCCGAGGTCGCCACGCCGGGGCCGCGCGCGCCGCCGAGGTCCGCCTTGCTTCGCGCCAGCACCGCGCGGTCACCGAACCGCGCGCCGTCGTCGCACGGCGCCGTACCGTCGTTGACGATGACCACGACGTCGGCCGAGGCGACCCGGGCCTCACCGAGTGCGATGCCGCGCTGCTCGACCGGATCCTCGGTGGTGCGCAGCCCCGCGGTGTCGATCAGCGTGACCGCCACGCCGCTCCACACGTCCGCGACCTCGAGCCAGTCGCGCGTGGTCCCCGGCGCGGCGCCGACCAGGGCGCGCTCGCGGCCGACCAGCGCATTGAGCAGCGACGACTTGCCGACGTTGACCGGGCCGACCAGCGCCACCGTCACGCCCTGGGTCACCGCGCGCCCGTGGCGGAACCCGCTGGCCAGCCGGGCGCACGCTCCCTGCAGCGCGGCGATCTCGCGATCGACGACCTCGGCGGTATCGAGCTCGAGATCGTCGTCGGGGAAGTCGATCGCGCCCTCGATCTCGGCGAGCACCGCGAGCGTCCGGCGCTCGAGCTCGGCGACGTCCTCGCCGAGCCGCCCGCCGAGGTTGGCCTGCGCCAGCCGCCACGCGCGCTCGCTGCCGGCGTGGATGACCTCGAGCAAGGCCTCGGCGCGGACCAGGTCGAGCTTGCCGCTGGCCACCGCGCGACGGGTGAACTCGCCGGGCTCCGCGACGCGCGCGCCGCGATCGATCACGGCGGCGAGCAGGCGCTCCAGATTGAGACCACCGCCGTGGCCGTGGAGCTCGGCGACGTCCTCACCGGTGAACGAGGCCGGCGCGCGCATCGCGAACGCCAGCACCTGGTCGAGCCGGCGGCCGGCAGGGTCCCGCGCCCAGCCGACGCGCACGCGGCGATCGAGCGCGTCCGCCGCGATGCCGAGCACATCCGCCGCGATCGCGATCGCGCGCGGGCCGCTGAGCCGCACGATCCCGACACCGCCGACGCTCGCGGCGGTGGCGATCGCCGCGATCGTCTCGTCACTCACTCGCCGGTCGCAGGCACGACGAGGATGTGGCGATCCTCGCCCTCGCCCTCGCTGCGGCTCGACAGCCCCGGCATCTCGGCGATCGCCATGTGGACGATCCGCCGATCGTGCGGTGTCATCGGCTGGAGCTCGACGATCTGCTTGGTCTGCAGCGCCTTCTCACCCATCTTCTGGGCGATCCCGCGCAGCCGCTCGACCTGCTTGTCGCGGAAGCCACCGGCGTCGACCACCAGCGGCTTGGTGCGGTCCCCGGTGCGGTCCCGGTACACGACCTTGTTGACCAGGTGCTGCAGCGCGTCCATCACGACGCCGCGACGGCCGATCACCAGCTCGGTGTCCCGGGTCTGGATCTCGAGCACGGTCTTGTCGGTATCGTCCTTGATGTCGATGTCGGCGGAGATGCCCATGCGCTCGAGCACGCCGAGCAAGAACTCGCTCGCCTTCTCGGCGAGGTCTTCACGGTCCGGAATCGTTTCTGTCACTGCTGCCTCCATGAGCTATCGGCGGCGCTTCTTGCGCCGCGGGCGATTGCGCGACGCACCCGCGCCCGGCGTGGTCGCCGAGCTCCCCGGATCATCGTCGGTATCATCGCCCTCGCCTGCGCGATCGTCGGGGAGCACCTCGGTGGCCTTGGCATCGATCACGCGCCGGGCGACCGGGTCTCCGCTCTTCTTGGCCGCTGGGCCCGTCGGGCCGGCCGCCTTCGCCGTCGCCACTGCGGCGGCGTCCTGGTTCTTCTTGAGCTGCGCCGCGATCTCCAGGCTCTTCTTGTCGAACTTGTTCATGTAGATCGAATGCAGCGCGCTCAGCACGTTGTTCGTGAACATGTACAGCGTCAGGCCCGACGGGAAGAAGAACGCCATCACGCCGAACATGATCGGCATGCCGTACTGCAGGAACTTCTGCTGCGTCGAGTCCGCGGTCGCCGGCTGCAACCGCGCCTGCAGGAACATCGTGATGAACAGGATCGCCGGCAGCACGTAGTACGGATCGGTCGCGGTCAGGTCGTCGATCCAGCCCGGGATGAACGGCTGCTGGTAGAGCTCGCCGGCGTTGGCCAGCATCCGGTACAGCGCGATCCAGACCGGCATCTGCAGCAGGATCGGGAGACAGCCCGCCACCGGGTTGACGCCGTACTGCTTGTACAGCGCCATGGTCTCGGCCTGCTGGCGCTGCTTGTCGTCGCCGTATTTGGCCTGCAGCGCCTTCATCTGCGGCGCCAGCGCGGCCATCTGCTTCATCGACCGCATCGACTTGGTCGTCCAGTACAGCGTCAGCAGCTTGACCACGATCGTGAGCAGGATGATCGAGATGCCCCAGTTGCCGGCGAACTCCCAGAACTTCTGGAGCAGCCACAGGAGCGGCCGGCCGATGAACGCGAACCACCCGAGGTCGATCACCTTGTTGAACCCGGTGGTGAAACCCGCCGCGACATCGGCGCGCTGGAGGTCGTCGTAGTTCTTGGGCCCGAGGTACGAGACCAGGGTCTTGGTGAGCTGCGCGGCGCCGGCCTTGAACGTCGCCGGCGGGAACAGCAGGTCGGTCTGCATGAACCCCTTGGGTCGGCCGTTCGATCCGTTCGACGCCCAGGTCTGCTTGGTCAGGCCATCGCTCTGCTGCGGCGCGTAGCCCGCGAGCAGGTAGGGATGGTCGAACCCGGTCCATTCGATCCGGGTCGCACCGTGGATCGGCTCGAACCGCGGCGCCTCGATCACCCCGGCGACGTCGCTGGTGACGATGGTGTCGTCGCGCAGCGTCGCCGACGACCACGCGCGCGCCGCGATCCGGCTCGAGCCGTGCTTGAGCTCCTCCGGGTCCTGGTAGCTGTACACGCTGACCGCGAGCTGCTGCTGCGCGCTGGCGGCCCCGGGCGCGTGGACGTTCACCGAGACCGTCAGGCGCACGACGTAGGTCTCCGGCGCCACCGTGAAGTCCTTGACGACCTCGAGCTGGTCGGTCGCGTAGCGGTAGCGGACTTCCGTCGGCGAGACCTTCTCGCCCTTCCACACCGCGTGCCTGGGCACGAAGTACGTCGAGCCGGCGGCGAAGTTCACGTCGAAGGCGCCGCACGCGGGCACGTTCGCGAGCTCGGCGTCGGGCAGCGGCACGCGCTTGCCGGTCGCGGGTTCGACCCGGGTCATCTGCGCACGCGCGGGCAGCAGCTCGCCCTTGGTCGCGTCGCGCTCGTAGCGCTTGTCGGTCAGCTGCCACGAGGTCAGCCCGCCGCAGCTGCTCGAGAACGTGGCGATGAAGCGATCGAACGTCAGCTTGATCGGCGCCTCGGCCGGCGGCGCCGGCGCCTCGGCCTGGCCACCGTCGGGCGCGCCGATCTGCACCACCCCGGTCACGAGCTGCGCGGTCGTCGCCGTCCCCGACCCCGCCGTCTGGCCGGCCTCCGGCTTGGGCTTCGGCTCGTCCTTGTGGGCGAACATGTTCCACACGAGGAGCACCCCGAGGGCGAGCGCCACGGCGACCAACAGTCGCTTTCCTTGATCCTGCATCAATGCTCCTGACAGTGGTGCGCTCGACGCGGCGGAACCGGGTCATAGCCGCCGGCACCCAGCGGGCTACAGCGCAGGATGCGCCAGGTCGCGAGGACCACACCGACGATGATCCCGCGCTGCTTCACCGCGGTGATCGCGTACTCGGAGCACGTGGGGAGGTAGCGGCAGCTCGGCCCACGCTTGAGCGGCGAGAGCGCCACGCGGTAGACGTGCACCGGCAGGAGCACGAGCCATACGAGCGCTGAGTAAACCGAACGAATCATGAAAGCTGGCGCAGAATCCGAGTGAGATCCGGGGCGAAGTCGTCTGGATGAAGCTGCCGCGCCGCGCTGTCCTTGGCAACCAGGACCATATCCCAACCGACCGGGACCCATCCATGCTGGCGCATCCACTCTCGCAACAAGCGCTTGATCCGGTTTCGAACGACCGCGTTGCCTACTTTCCTGGTGACCGTCACGCCGAGCCGCCCGCACGGCCGGGCCTGGCCGTCGACCGCGTCTCTCCGCTTCGCGATCGCCAGGATGTGGCGACCGTGCAGCTTGGTGCCCTGGGATTGGACCTCGAGGAACTCGGTGCGCCGCCGCAGGCGCATCTGCTTGGAGATGCCCGACGACGCGCGGTGCTCCACGACGCCCTACTTCTTGGCGATCGTGACCGAGATCCGCTTGCGCCCCTTCGCGCGCCGTCGACGTAGAACCTCGCGTCCACCGCGGGTTTTCTTGCGAGCGCGAAACCCGTGGGTGCGCTTGCGGCTCTTGTTGTGTGGCTGATAGGTACGCTTCACGGCTTGGACTCCACCCTGCGAGGAGCGGGATCGATACTCAACGGCGGGAATGAAGTCAAGCCAGCGTCCACCCGGTCGGTGCGAACGGCCGTTTCCGACGAGGTCCGGAGTTCACTTCCGATCGTTTTCGGCTTGCAACGTGAATTCGCGGTCTGCTACCAACGCGAGGTTTCCTCGCCTGTGGGTAGGCCTTTGGGCACGGCCGCGGGTGGGTACCAGAGGTCCTTGTGGATAACTTCTGGATGGGCTGTCTATTGTCTGTGCGCTCCTTTAGCCAACCACCAGATTTCACAGGACGAAAAGGGGAAATGACCGTACCGTTGCTCTGGGATGAAGCCGTGGGGAGACTTCGCTCCCGAGTCTCCCCGCAGAACTTCGACATGTGGCTCCGGCCGATCGAGCTCTTGTCGTTCGACGGTGCGATCCTGCGTCTCCGCGCCCCCAACAGCTACGTCCGGCTCTGGTTCGAGTCGAACTTCCTCGGAACGCTCCTCAAGGAAATCCAGGATCTCGGCCATGACATCCGGGTCGAGTTCGACGCGGACGGCCCCGACCGGCCCGCTCCCATCGCCGAACCTGCCCCGGTGGTGAGCGCGCCGGTCGCGCCGGTCGCCCCGCCACGGCCCGCCGTCATCGACCACGAGGCGATCGCGGCGCCCGAAGCTGCGTCCCTGAACCCCCGGTACACGTTCGACACGTTCGTCGCCGGCCCATCGAACCAGCTGGCGTTCGCGGCGTCGCAGGCCGCGGCTTCGAGCTACCCGCCCAAGTACAACCCGGTCTTCCTGTGCGGCGGTGTAGGCCTGGGCAAGACCCACCTGCTCCACTCGATCGGCCACCAGCAGCTCGCCAACCGGCCGAGCGCTCGCATCGTGTACCTGTCGAGCGAGCGGTTCATGAACGAGTACGTCCAGGCGATCCGCACCGGGCGGATGCACGAGTTCCGCCGCAACTACCGCGACGGCATCGACGTGCTCCTGGTCGACGACGTGCAGTTCCTCGCCGGCAAGGAGAGCACGCAGGACGAGTTCTTCCACACGTTCAACGCGCTGCACGAGAACCACAAGCAGATCGTGCTCACCGCCGACCGCAAGCCGCACGAGATCTCGGACATCGCCGACCGGCTGCGCACGCGGTTCGCGTGGGGCCTGCTCGCCGACATCGAGCCGCCCGAGCTCGAGGTCCGGATCGCGATCCTGCGCAAGAAGGCCGCGGTCGAGTCGGTGCCCCTGCCCGACGACGTCGCGATGTACATCGCCGTGGCGATCAAGTCGAACGTGCGCGAGCTCGAGGGCGCGCTGATCCGGCTGGCCGCGTACGCCTCGCTGTCCAAGCGGCGCATCGACCTCGAGTTCGCGCAGGAGACCCTCGGCGCGGCGATCACGCGGCCGCGCGAGATCATCACCGTCGACGGCGTGATCAAGGCGGTCGCGAGCTACTACGGCCTCAAGCCCAGCGACATCAAGTCCGAGCGACGGCACAAGTCGGTCGCCACCCCGCGCGCGGTGGCGATGTACATCTCGCGCCACCACACGAAGGACTCGTACCCGGACCTGGCCCGGGCGTTCGGTGGCAAGCATCACACCACGGTGATCTCGGCGGTCCAGAAGATCATCGAGCGGGTCAAGGACGACGCTTCCCTGCGGTCCGAGATCCACGCCATCGAATCGATGATCCTGCGATGACCCCTGTGATTTATCCTGTGAACGTGGCGGTGGACGCGCGGTGGACAGTCCGGAGTTCCGGGGTTGTCCACACCTTCACTTCATGGCATCCACCGAGCGGTCCCCACGTTACGCTGTCAGCCCCTTCTGATAATCACCAGATATCCCGACGTCTTGCCGAGCTATCCACACCACCCACAGCGTCTACTTCCGACACTTCCAACCAGATCTTTTCTGATTGAACAGATCCAGAGACGCGAGGATCCATGGAGTTTCGCATCGCAAAGACCGAGTTCCTTCGCGGGCTGCGCCTCGCGCAGGGCATCGCCGATCGCAAGAGCACGATGCCGATGCTCGCCAACGTGTTGCTGCGCACCCAGGGCAAGAACCAGCTGCTCGTGGCGGCGACCGATCTCAACGTCTCGCTGACCGCCGAGCTCAAGAGCCACAACGCCAGCGACGGCGGGCTGACGCTCGGAGCCAAGAACCTGTACGAGCTGATCGCCAACGCGCCGGGCGACGAGATCACGCTCAAGAAGGCCGACAACCACTGGGCCGAGATCAAGAGCGGGAAGGTCACGTATCGCATCGTCGGCATGCCCGACCGCGACTTCCCCAAGGTGCCCGATCACCGCGAGGCGACGTACGCCACCGTCGAGAGCGCGGTGCTGCGCGAGATGATCGAGCGCACGCTGTTCTCGATCTGCAACGACGAGACGCGGTTCCACTTGAACGGCGTGTTCTTCGAGAGCGACGGCTCGAAGGCCCGCATGGTGTCGACCGACGGCCACCGGCTGAGCAAGGTCGAGCGCACGATCGCCAACGGCCCCAAGCTGTCGGCCGGCGTGATCATCCCGAAGAAGGGCCTGCTCGAGATCAAGAAGGTCCTCGAGCAAGGTCCGTCTGCCAAGCTCGCGGTCAAGACCCCGCACGTGTTCCTGGTCCAGGACGACATCGCGATCGCGGTCAAGCTGATCGACGCGCAATTCCCGCCGTACGACCAGGTGATCCCGCGCGACCACAAGAAGATCATCACCGTCGACCGGCTGCGGCTGATCGATGCGCTACGCCGGGCCCAGCTGATGTCGTCGGAGACCCGCGGCGTCAAGATCGCGGCGGCGCGCGAGGGCGTGACGATCACGAGCGACAACCCGGATCTCGGCGAGGTCCGCGAGGAGCTCGAGGCCGAGTACAACTCCGAGCCGATCGCGATCGGGTTCAACCCCAAGTACGTGGTCGAGCTCCTGACCCAGATGTCGAGCGACCAGGTGACGATCGCGCTGGGCGGCGAGCTCGACCCGGGGCTGCTCCGGCCGCTGACCGGCGATGACTACCTCGGCGTGGTCATGCCGATGAGGATCTAGCGCCCTGCGGATCCAGGCGCTGGTCGCCACCGGCGTACGCAACCTGCGGCCGCTCGAGCTCGAGCCCCGTGAACGGTTCCACGTGTTCTCCGGCGATAACGGCCAGGGCAAGACCAACCTGCTCGAGGCGATCTTCGTCGTCGCCGCGCTGCGCTCGTTTCGCACCGCCCGGTTGTCGGACGTGATCGCGTTCGGCGCCGACCGCGCCCGGATCGGCGCGCGCGTGGTCAAGGACGACCTGGTGCGGTTCTACGAGATCGAGATCGCCCCGGGCGCACGCAAGGTGACGCTCGACGGCAAGGCCGCCCGGCCGCTCGCGAGGTACTTCGGCGGCTTCAACGTCGTGGTGTTCACCCCCGAAGACCTCGCGCTGCCACGGGCGTCTCCCGCCGACCGGCGGCGGTTCCTCGATCGCGGCGTGTTCAACCTGCGCCCGGGCTACCTCGGCACGGCCCAGGACTACGAGCGCGTGCTGAAGACGCGAAACACCGTGCTCCGCCAGGCCGGAGACGGCGCCGTCGACCGGCGGCGCGCCGAGGACCTGCTCGCGGTCTACGACCAGCAACTCGCGTCGATCGGGGCTCAGGTGATCGAGGCGCGGCGGGCGTTCGTGGAGGTCATCGAAGCCGAGCTCGCGACCGCGTTCGCGTCGATCACGCGCAGCGGGCTGACCGCGACGGTGCGCTACGTGGTCCGGTCCGGCGCGGCGACGCCGGGCGACCTGCTGGCGGCGATGCAGGCGGCGCGGACCAAGGACTTCGCGACCTGCGCGACCCAGGTCGGGCCGCACCGCGACGACCTCGCGTTCGAGCTCGACGGCCGCGAGGCCGGCACCTACGCCTCGCAGGGTCAGCTGCGCGCGATCATGCTGGCGTGGAAGACCGCCGAGCTCGCGGTGCTCGCGCGCGCACACGGCGACTCGCCGATCCTCCTGCTCGACGATGTATCGAGCGAGCTCGATCCGCAGCGCAACGAGTTCCTGTTCGCGCACCTCGCCACGCTGGCCGGCCAGTGCTTCATCACGACCACGCATCCAGGGCATGTCTTGCTGCGCCAGCATCGCGCCGACTACCGCATCGCGAAGGGCGAGATTCTTCAGTAATTCTGGTCGCGTAGCTGCATTGAAAAGGCTGCACACACCCTTTCCGACGAGGAATGGCTGTGGTACCTAACAACCTCCGCGCGCGCAAGGCACCGCTAGATGGCAGATCCCACTGTAGGTTCGCACACTTCCGAGTCCGATTACGATGCCGGCTCGATCGGCGTCCTGAAGGGCCTCGAAGGTGTCCGCAAGCGCCCCGGGATGTACATCGGGGACACCGATGACGGCAGCGGTCTGCACCACCTCGTCCACGAGGTGGTCGACAACTCGGTCGACGAGCACCTCGCGGGGCACTGCGACCGGATCGACGTGATCATCCACTTCGACAACTCGGTGACCGTCGAGGACAACGGCCGCGGCATCCCGGTCGACGTGATGGCGGCCGAGGGCCGCCCGGCCGCCGAGGTCGTGATGACCGTGCTGCACGCCGGCGGCAAGTTCGGCGGCAAGGGCTACAAGGTCTCGGGCGGCCTGCACGGCGTCGGCGTGTCCGCGGTCAACGCGCTCAGCGACTGGCTCAAGCTCGAGATCCGGCGCAACGGCAAGGTCTACTACCAGGAGTATGTCCGCGGCATCCCGGTCAGCGACTTCAAGCAGACCGGCACGACCGAGTCCGGGGAGCGCCACGGCACCAAGATCACGTTCCATCCCGATCCCGACATCTTCAAGAACGTCCTCGAGTTCAGCTTCGAGCAGCTGTCGACCAAGCTGCGCGAGCTCGCGTACCTCAACAGCGGGCTCGAGATCAACATCACCGACGAGCGCACCGACAAGAAGCAGGTGTTCAAGTTCGAGGGCGGGATCGCGACCTACGTCGCCGATCTCAACGCGAACAAGACACCGGTGTCGGACGTGATCGCGTTCTCGGGCACCGTCGCGGGCGGCGGCAACGGCGACCACGCCGAGTGCTTCGTCGACATCGCGATGCAGTGGAACGACGGCTACTCCGAGATCGTCACCTGCTTCACCAACACGATCAAGAACCGTGACGGCGGCACCCACCTGACCGGGTTCCGGCAGGCGCTGACCCGCACGATCAACAACTACGCGAACGAGTACAAGCTGCTCAAGGAGGCCAAGGGCGGGCTGTCGGGCGAGGACCTCCGCGAGGGGCTCTCGGCGGTGGTCTCGGTCAAGGTCGGCGATCCGAAGTACTCCAACCAGGCCAAGGACAAGCTGGTGTCGTCGGAGGTCGCGACCGCGGTGTCGACCGTCGTCGCGGACAAGCTCGGCCAGTACCTCGAGCAGCACCCCAAGGAAGCGCGCAACATCATCAACAAGGCCGTGGTCGCCTCGCGCGCGCGGGAGGCCGCCCGCAAGGCCCGCGAGATGGTGCAGCGCAAGGGCGCGCTGGAGCTGACCTCGCTGCCCGGCAAGCTCGCCGACTGCCAGGAGCGCGACCCCGCCAAGTGCGAACTGTTCCTGG
>DASWRS010000267.1:0-36163 GCA_036403075.1 Kofleriaceae bacterium | reverse complement strand
CTCGCTCGATGCCGCGATCGCCGCGGCCGACCCGGCGGTCGTGCTGCCGGCGCCGCGGCGCGACGATCCCGCCGTGTGGCTGTTCACGTCGGGTTCGACCGGGCGGCCCAAGGCCGCGATGCACAGCCACCGCGACTTCGCATTCAACACCGAGGTCTACGCCAGGCGCACCGTCGGCTACACCGGGTCCGACGTCGCGATCAGCGTGCCGCGGCTGTTCTTCGGCTACGCCACCGGCACCAACCTGTGGTTCCCGTTCGCGGTCGGCGCTACGGTCGGGCTGTTCAGCGAGCGGCCGACTGCCGAGACCGTGGCCGACGCGATCGCGCGCTACCGGCCGACGATCGTCACCAACGTGCCGACCATGCTCGGCAAGCTGCTCGATCTCGATGACGAGCGCCGCGCGGCCGGCGGGCCGGGGCTCGATCTATCGTCGGTGCGGTTCCACCTGTCGGCGGGCGAGGCGCTGCCCGAGCCGCTGCTGCGCCGGTTCATCGAGCGGTTCGGCGGCGAGGTCTACGACGGCATCGGCTCGGCCGAGATGTTCCACATCTACTGCTCGAACCGGCCGGGCGACGTCGTGCCCGGCTCGCTCGGGCGCGCGGTCGACGGCTACACGCTGAAGATCCTCCCCGAGGATGCCGAGGGCGCGGGCGCACCGGCGCTGCCGCCCGGCGAGATCGGCGTCTTGTGGGTCAAGGGCGACAGCGTGGCGCACGGCTACTTCCAGGACCGCGACAAGAGCTGGAAGACGTTCCACGGCCACTGGTGCCGGACCGGCGATCTGTTCCACATCGACGAGCGCGGTTACCTGTGGTTCAGCGGCCGCGCCGACGATCTGTTCAAGGTCGGCGGGATCTTCGTCGCGCCGCGCGAGGTCGAGGACTGCCTGCTCGGGCACCCGGCGGTCTCGGTCGCCGCGGTGATCCCCGCGGACGACGCCGGGCTGATCAAGCCCAAGGCCGTGGTCGTGCTGCGGCCCGAGGCCCGCGGCCATGACCCCCGGGCCCTGGCGGGCGAGCTGCAGGCCCACGTCCGGGCGCGGCTGTCCAAGCACAAGTACCCGCGCTGGGTGGTTTTCGTCGATGACCTGCCGAAAAACGATCGCGGCAAGGTCGACAAGAAGCTATTGATCGAGCGAGACCGCCGCGGCGACCTGCGCGATGCCGGCGACCGCGAGCGCGACCGTGAATAGGCGACCATGCCCATCGAGAAGTTCCTGGCCCGACACACCACGGCAAGCCTGCGCGCCCTGCTCGATGACAAGAAGCCGGTGGTCGCGCTGGTGCCGATCGGCTCGACCGAGCCCCACGGCCCGCACCTGGGGCTGGGCACCGACGTCGTGATCTCGGCGGCGGCCTGCGTCCGCGCGACGGAGCTGTTCGCGCGCAAGGGGCCGCTGACCGCGGTGATCGCGCCCGCGGTCAGCTACGGCGTGACCGAGTGCGCCCAGGGCTTCGCCGGCGCGGTCTCGGTGCCGGCCACGGTGCTCACGTCGTACCTCGCGGCGATCTGCGACGGCCTGATCGCCCAGGGCATCCGCCACGTCTGCCTGGTCAACAACCACCTCGAGCCGGCGCACGACGCGGCGGTGCGCGCGGTGCTCGAAAGCCGCGGCAAGCAGGTCAGCGTGGCGTGCCCGCTGACCCGGAAGTGGGCCCGGACGCTCGACGCCGAGTTCAAGAGCGGCGCGTGCCATGCGGGGCTGTACGAGACATCGATCATGATGGCGGCGGCGCCCGAAATGGTCGACGACGCGATCCGCGGCGTGCTGCCACCCGTGCCGATCAGCCTGTCGAAGCAGCTCGATGCCGGCGTCGCGACGTTCACCGCCATGGGGATGGAGCTGGCGTACGCCGGCGACCCGGCGGCCGCGACGGTCGAGGAAGGCGAGCGGATGATCCAGCGCCTCGCCGAAATGGTCGTCGGCGAGATCCGCGAAGCGCTCGGGCTGCCGGTCTGAACGAGCGCGAGCTCGCAGGAACCGGGTCGCGCGACGCGACGCGGCCCTATCGGTGGCCGCGCGACGACAGGAGGCGCGCCGGCGGCAGGCCGCTGGTGTGCTCGCGCAGGAACATTGCCCGCGCGCTGCGGTCGACGAGGCGGCAGACGCCGGCGCCGGCGGCGAGGGCCGTGAGGCAGGCCAGCGCGCACATCACCGCGGCGCCGATCACGCCGCCGAGCGATACCGGCAGGAGCAGCCCGAACAGCAGGCCGCCGGTCAAGATCGCCAGGGGCGGCGCAAAGATCAGCTTGGCGGCGCGGCGGGTGACCAGGTCGTCCTGCCAGTCATGCTCGCAGCGGTCGCAGCGTTCGCCGATCTCGAGCGCGTGAATCTCGCAGCGCGTGGTGTTGCAGCGCGCGCAGCGCATCGTCGGGCGATTGGCGCAGGACGTACAGCGGGCGGCGCCCATGTCTTCACTCTGCCCGCATCGCGGGCGGGAGCAAGTCACAACGACCGACCGACCGCGGCCGGTGACGAAGCCCCGGCGGGCGCCAGCGCGCGCGGCCGGGTGGGCACCGGGGCTGGGCAACCGCACTCGCTCAGCGCGCTGCGTCGCGCGAGTCGTGCGGCGCCGCGATCACTCCTTGACGCCGTGCTTGTGCTTGATCTGCTCGAGAACCTTGGCGTACTCGACCTCCCACGCCGAGCTCCCCTCCTCGAGGTTCTTGATCCGGTCGCGAACTTCCTGATCGATCGCCTCGTCGAGCTGCATGTGCTTCTTGCAGATGTCCTTGATCTTGCGGCGCAGGATCGCGTCTTCGGCGAACACCTCGTCGATGTGGCGCGACGACATGAACGCTTCGAGCATCTGGTTGGCGATCCACGACAGGCCCTCTTCGCCGAGACCGAACTCTTTCTGATCCGCGAGCTGACGCTTGGTGCGGCCGAGATGCGAATAGGGGAGACCACGAATTTCCAGGATGTCCTTCGCGCGCTCCGTCAGCTCCTTGTCGACCCGGATGTACTCCTTGAGCACCGCGGCGGCATCGAGCTGGGCCTCGTTGCCATCGCTGACCTCGATATCACCCGCCTGCGTCAGCGAGGTGATGATCTCGGCGGCGATGGTGTCGACCTTCCCTGGATACAGTCTCATTCTCGCGGCACTGTAGGGTCCGGACGCGTCACATGCAAGGCGCGTGGCAGACTCTCGCTGTCATTTTCCCTCGATGTGCACGATCGCAATCCTGCTCGAAATCGCCGCCGGTGCGCCGCTCGTTGTCGCGGCAAATCGCGACGAGCTGTACGCGCGACCGACGCGCGCGCCCGAGTCGCTCGGCGATCGGATCGCCGGCGGTGTCGATGCGCTGTCCGGTGGGACCTGGCTCGCGATCCACGCGGCCGGCCGGTTCGCGGCGGTGACCAACCAGCGCGCGCTGGCGCCGGTCGCGCCGGGGCTGCGCTCGCGCGGGCTCGCGGTCCGCGAGCTGATCGCGGCCGACGATCCGGACGGCCATGTCGCGGCGCTCGATCCGACGCAGTACGCGAGCATGAACCTGGTGTGGGGCGACGCGCGCGGGGTCTCGATCGCGTATGCGCGGCGCGAGGGCACGCTCGAGATCGAGCGCCTGCGGCGCGGCATCCACGTGCTGTGCAACGATCGGCTCGGCGCCGGCGGGTTTCCCCGCGCCGCCCGGCTGCACGACGCGATCGCGCGCGCACCGGCGCAGTGGCCCGCGCTCGTGCCGGCGCTCCACGCCGCGCTCGCCGATCACACGCGCGTGGCGCCGCCGCCGTCGCACCTGGTGCCCGAGCTCGCGCGCGAGCTGACGGCGACCTGCATCCACACGCCGGACTACGGCACGCGATCATCGACGATCTTCGCGGCCGACCACGGCCGGACGCTGGCGTACCTGCACGCCGACGGCCCGCCGTGCACCGCGCCGTTCATCGACCGGACGGCGCTGCTGTGACCGCCGCCGGCCGCGCCCGCAAGGTGGTGGTCGCCGGGCTGATCGTCGGCGACGACGGCCGGATCCTGATCACGCAGCGCCGCGCCGACCAGCCGCTCGGCGGCCACTGGGAGTTCCCCGGCGGCAAGGTCGAGCCGGGCGAGGCGCCGGTCGACGCGCTGATCCGCGAGCTGCGCGAAGAGATCGGGGTCACGGTCTCGGTCGGCCGGATCTGGGAGGTGCTGTTCCATGCCTACCCCGAGTTCGATCTGGTGATGCTGGTCTATGTCTGCCGGATCATCGCGGGTTCCGGCGCGGCCTCGCCTCCGGATCTGCCGCGCGCCGTCGAGGTCGCCGACCTCGCGTGGGTCGCCGCTCACGACCTGGCGGGCTGGGACATCCTGCCGGCGGATCGACCGCTCGTCGACAGGCTACGCGCAGAGGGCGTCCCGCCGAATTGACCCTCACGGCGCCGGGTGCCTACAATTCGCCGGATGGAAGGCCGTGCGAAGGTCACCAAGGAAGTCCTCTGTGAGGAGGCTCGCTTCATTCTCGCCAACGTCATGGCGGAGGCGAGGTACGGCCGGCAGAACCGCTACGACGACATCCGGCGGGTCTGCGAAGGTGCGGTCTCGATCCCGTTCGCCGAGTACATCGGCTTCCTCGAGAAGTCGGGATACCTGCGCCACGATCGGACCAGCGAGAGCCTCGAGGTCAGCCCCGACGGCGAGACGGTGGTCAACGGCGGCAACCTCGTCGAGTTCACCGAGCGCGCGGTCACCCACTTCAAGAAGCTGCGCCAGAGCCGGGCGATGGCGGTGCCGACCGGCGCCGTGCCGATGGCGACCCAGGCCGGGGTGGTGACCTCGGCGCCCCTGCCGCGCGATGTCCGCGAGCCGTCGTCGGCGCAGCCGCTGCCGCGGCCCAAGGACCCGACCAAGATGACGACGTCGGGCGGGCGGCCTTCGGCGGTCGCCGGCGGCGAGATCCAGCTCGGCTCGGACATCGAGAACCGCTACGAGAAGCTGGCGTCGATCGGCTCGGGCGGGATGGGCACGGTGTACCGCGCGCGCCAGGTCGCGCTCAACCGCGAGGTCGCGCTCAAGGAGATCCGCGACCTGTTCGGGTTCTTCAGCGACGATCAGCGCAACGAGATCGTGCGGCGGTTCACCGACGTCGTCCGCGCCTGGGGCAACCTCGCGCACCCCAACATCCTGCCGATCCACGACGTCAACCTGTGGACCGAGTTCCCCAACGTCGTGACCGAGCTGGCGCCCAACGGCTCGGCGCGCCGGCTGATCAACGACGCCGAGGAGATCCCGGTCGAGCTGGTGTTCAAGTACCTGCTCCAGACCCTGCACGCGCTGCGTGCGGCCCACGCCCAGCGGGTCTACCACCGCGGGCTCAAGCCCGAGCAGCTGCTGATCGATGGCTACGGCAACGTCAAGGTCTCGGACTTCGGCTTCACCCGGATCGTCGAGCGCGACCACGCGGTGATCCGGCAGGTCTACGTCGGCATGGGCAACGTCGCGTACATGGCGCCCGAGCTGTACTCCGATCCGATGACCAGCGGACCGCAGGGCGACATCTACGCGCTCGGCATCATCTTCTACGAGCTCTTGACCCGGAAGCTGCCGGGCCGGCGGTCGCCGATGCCGTCGCAGATCAACCCCAACCTGCCGCGCGGCATCGACGACATCTTCGATCGCATGACCCGCGACTCGCGCAGCGAGCGCTACGCGACGGTCGACGACATCCTCGACGACATCGACAAGCTCGAGGGCATGGACACGCTGCTCGGCTCGGGCGACCGCGTGCTGGTCGGCGACAGCCCGATGGCGTCGATCAAGTTCCGGCCGGGCGCCGAGGAGCCGCTGGTCGGCACGCCGATCGACGCCGACGGCGAGGACGGCGACAAGAAGTCGTCGCACCGGCCGTACTCGTTCCAGCAGCGCCGCAACAAGAAGATCTAGCGGGGTCACTGGGCCGGTTACCTGGCCGGTCACTCGACCCGCAGGCCGAGGTTGGCCGCGAAGAACGCGTAGCGCTCGGTCTGCTGCTCGATCGCCTGGGCCCGCGTGGTGCCGCCGCCGTGACCCGACGCGGTCTCGACCCGCATCACCACCGGCGCGGGGCCAGCCTGCGCGGCCTGGAGCGCGGCGGCGAGCTTGTACGAGTGCAGCGGCGCGACCCGGACGTCGTGATCCGCGGTGACGATCATCACCGCCGGATAGCGGGTGCCGGCGCGGACGTTGTGCAGCGGTGAGGTGGCGCGCAGCGTGGCGAACTCCTTCGGATCGTCGGGCGAGCCGAGGTCGCCCTGCCAGCCGGCGCCCTGGCCGAAGCGGTGGAACCGCAGCAGGTCGTGGACCCCGGCGAGCGGCACGACGGCGCCGAACAGATCGGGCCGCTGCATCAGCGCGCCGGCGACGAGCATGCCGCCGCCCGAGGCGCCGGTCGCGCCGAGGTGCGCCGGCGAGGTGATCCGGCTGGCGACCAGCCACTCGGCCGCGGCGAGGAAGTCGTCATAGGCGACCTGGCGGCGCTCGCGGCGCGCGGCGAGGTGCCAGGCCTCGCCGTACTCGCCGCCGCCGCGGATGTTGACCACGGCGTAGACGCCGCCGCGCTCGAGCCAGGCGATCCGCGCCGCGTCGAACCTGGGCGTGGTCGAGATCCCGCCGAAGCCGTAGGCGGTCATGATCGTCGGGTTCGTGCCGTCGTGCGCCAGGCCCTTCTTCGCGGTGAGGAACATCGGCACCTTGGTGCCGTCCTTGCTCGGGAAGAACACCTGCGTGGTCTCGAAGCTCGCCGGATCGAACGCGACCTGGGGCTGCTTCCATGGCGTGCTGGCGCCGGTGGCGAGGTCGTAGCGATAGACCGCGCCGGGCACGGCGAAGCCGGCGAAGCTGTAGAACGTGTCGCGATCGTCAGGCCCGCCGGCGAACCCGGGCGCGCTGCCGATGCCGGGGAGCGCGACGTCGCGCAGCTTCTTGCCGCGCAGGTCGTAGGCGGCGACGGCGTGGTGGGCGTCCGCGAGCGTGGTGACGATCAGCTGGTGGCCGACGAGGCTCGCGCCCTGGATCGCGTCGCGGCCCTCGACGACGACCGGCTGCCAGCGGTCGCGCGCCGGGTGCCTGGTGTCGATCGCGAGGATCCGCTTGTTGGGCGCGCCGAGCGTGGTCAGGAAGTAGAACGTCGGGCCGTCGTTGCCGAGGAACCGGTACTCGGCATCGTACTGATCGACGAGCGCGACGGGCTTGCCGGGGCGCTGCAGGTCGACGTAGCTGACCAGCTCGACGCCGCGATCGCCGACCTGGCCGTCGCCGGTGGTGATCACGAGGTAGCGGCCGTCGCGGGTGACGTCGAGCTCGAACTGCCAGGTCGGGTGATCCGGGCGCTCGTAGACCACGGCGTCGTGGTCGGCGGTGGTGCCGACGCGATGGAAGTAGATCTTGCAATCGTGGTCGGTCTCGACCAGCTCCTTGCCGGGCGGCGGCGCCGGGAACCGGCTGTAGTACAGGCCGGTGCCGTCGCGGGTGAACGCGGGGCGGTAGTACTTGATGTGCTCGAGCCGGTCGGGCAGATCGCGGCCGGTCGCGACGTCGCGCACGTGCCAGGTCTGCCAGTCGCCGCCGCCGGTCGACAGGCCGTACGCGACGCGCTCGCCGCTGGCGCTCGCGACGATCCCGGCGAGCGCGAGGCTGCCGTCGGTGGAGATCGTGTTGGGATCGAGCAGCACGGTGGGCGGAGCATCGAGCGCGGTCGCGGTCCACACCACCGGCTGGCTCTGCTGGCCGTCGCTGTGGGTCCAGAAGTAGCGCTTGCCGCGGCGAAACGGCGTGCGGAACGACTCGTAGCTGACGAGCTCGGCGATCCGGCGGCGCAGCGCCTCGCGGCCGGGCAACCCGGCGACGTAGGCGTCGGTCACCGCGTTCTCGGCCGAGACCCACTGCCGCGTGTCCGCCGAGCCCATGTCCTCGAGCCAGCGGTACGGATCGGGGACCGCCGTGCCGTGGAACGTATCGACGACGTCGCCGGTGCGCGCGGCGGGATACGACAGGCCCGCGCGCGCGGGCGCCGGCGGTGGTTGCGGCGCCGATGGCGGTGCCGCGCGATGCGCCACCGGCACAGGAATGGCGGTGGGCGGCGGCGCGGCCACAGGCGCGGAACACCCCACGACGAGCATCGCGATCACGGTGCGCATGCCGGCACGATACTCGGTCGCGCGCGGCCCGGTGGGCCCGGCCAGGCCGGTACCGCCGCGGATCGGCTCCCGTCCGGCCGCCGCGCGGTCGCCGCGTGTCGGCGCTTACGTTTGGCGGTGCGATCGAGCCGGCCGTGTGGATCCGATGAGCCATCCGGCGCGCCGCCGGCCTCTCCCGTTACGCGTACAACACGAGGAGGCCAGATGAGTTTCCGGACACCAGGCCACGTCAGCATGCTCGTCGTGCTTGCCGGCACGGTCGCGGCCTGCGGCGACGAGGAGATGTTCGCGTTGCAGCTCGCCAGCAACGAGCGCGACATCCACAAGGAGTCAGCCGCGCAGATCGCGTCCGACGACCGGCGCCTCGACGGCGCGATCGTGGTCGGCGACCTCGACGGCGATGGCATCGCCGACGCGATCATCAGCGGCGCCCACGTCGACCCGGATCCCGCGCCCTCGGGCACGTACCGCGTGCGGTGGTACGTGCTCTACGGTGGATCGCAGCTCGGCCGGAGTGGGAAGGCCGGCGAGGGCGGTGACCCCGCCGACATCGATCCCGCGAAGCTACCGACGCTGGTCACCGGGCTGGGCGACAACCCCGACCTCGGCGGCGTGGTGCCGGCGGGCGACGTCGACGGCGATGGCAAGGCCGACGTGCTGATCCGCTACGAGGCGAGCGGCTGCCCCGAGACCGGCGCAGCGGTGTCCGGGGACGCCGCGCACGCCGGCGCGTTCCTGCTCTACGGCAGCGCGACGCGGCTCGAGGGCACGACCCGGCTGACCGATTCCGCGGCGTTCCTGCGCGACGCCAACCCGTGCACCTCGGCGGGCTGGGCGCTCGGCGGGCTAGGCGATCTCGACGGCGACGGCAAGGCCGAGATCGCGATCGACACGCGCGGCGGCAAGCTCGACGCCGACAGCTCGCGGGTGTTCGTGTTCTACGGGCGCGGCGAGCGGTTATCGGGCACGATCGACCTGGCCGCCGCGGCCGACGCGGCGATCACGGTGCCCGCCGCGCCGCTGCTCGATCCGAGCTACGTCGCGGCCGCGGGCGACGTCGACGGGGACGGCTACGACGACTTCTTCACCACCAGCCGCACCCCCGACCGCAAGCTCGGCTACGTCGGCCTGGTCCGCGGCGGCAAGGCCCGGCTGCACGGCGCGTACGCGCTGGCCGACGTCGTCGCGACCCGGTTCGTCGGCGACCGGCTGTGCGTGCGCGGCTCGGCGAGCGCGCTCGGCGATCTCGACGGCGACGGGGCCGGCGACCTCGCGATCTACAGCTGCCCGGAGCAGCGCGGCACCGGCGATCTGGCGTTCGGCTTCCACGTATTCTACGGCCGCGCCGCCGGGTTCCCGGCGCAGGTCGACGTCGCCGAGGCCGACGCCGTGCTCAGCGGCAGCTCGAGCATGGCGCACGACACCGTCGGGCCGCTCGCGACCGGCGACGTCAACGGCGACGGCGTGCTCGATCTCGTGGTCGGCGACGCGGCGCTGGGAGCCAGCGGCGGCGGGGTGTACGTGATGCACGGCGCGCACGCCCGGCTGTCCGGCGACATCGACCTCGCCGGCGCGTCCACGATCTACCTCGGGTCGACCACGCGCGTGTTGTGCGCGAGCTACACCGGCGCGGTGTGCGTCGCGCACCAGTGGGTCGGCTTCGCCGCCGGTGTCGGCGACCTGACCGGCGACGGCCGGGCGGACGTGCTCGCGACCGCGCCGAGCGACGTGCTGCGGGTCCCGATGCTCGGCGTCCACGGCGCCAGCGGCTCGACGGTGTACCTGGTGTCGCCGCCGGCGGTGACGAACTGAGCCATGGCCTCCTCGGTCCCCAGGCACCTGCGCATCGTCGATCGAGCCGGACCGTCGGCCACCCCGGCGACCCCGGCCGCCGCGCTCACGCTCGACGCGGCGTTTCGCGCGCACGCGGGGTTCGTGGCCGGCGTCGCGCTGCGCGTGCTGGGCCGGCCGAGCGAGGTCGACGATCTGGTCCAGGACGTGTTCCTGCGCGTGCTGCGCCGGCTCGGGGATCTGCGCGACCCAGCGGCGCTGCGCGGCTGGCTCGCCGTGATCACGGCGCGCCTGGCGCGGCGCCGGCTGCGCACCCGGCAGTGGAAGCTGTGGCTCGGGGTCGGCAGCGAGCACGACTACACCCAGCTCGCCGACGGCGCCGCCTCGCCCGACGATCGCGCGCTCGTTGGCGAGCTCTACCGCGCGCTCGACAGGCTGCCGGTCCGGCAGCGGCTGGCCTGGACGCTGCGCCGGGTCGAGGGGCTCGAGCTCGTGGCCGTCGCCCACGCGTGCGACTGCTCGCTCGCCACGGTGAAGCGCTGGATCGCTGCGGCCGACGTCGCGCTGCGCATGGAGGTCGATCATGAATGAACGGCTCGAGCAGGTCGCGGCATCGGGAGACCTCGACGATCTCCCGATGCCGAGGGCGAATTCACGACCGCTGGGGAGAACGCGTACACGCTCGGATGGCCGTGGGCTGCTGCGCGGATGGGCGTCGGGGACGCGCCCGCCGAATCACCACCGGCGCATGCGCGAACCACGCGAGGTATGTGCGGCGAAGACCTGCCAATCCTGGTCACGGTCGCTGCCCCGACCCCATCCGCTCGCGGGCGCCCACGGCCAGCCGAGCGTTGACGCCTCGCGATCGCAGCGGCAGCGGTATCGGCATCGGGCGGCGGTCGCCGCAGCGGAGCTGGCATCGGCAGCGGCATCGGCATCGGCATCGGCCGTAGCATTGGCAGCGGTCGCGGCAGCGGTCGCGGCATCGGTTGCGGCATCGGCATCGGCATCGGCATCGGCGTCGGCAGCGGCATCGGCAGCGGCATCGGCAGCGGTCGCGGAATCGGCAGCGGCATCGGCATCGGTAGCGGTCGCGGCATCGGCAGCGGCATCGGCATCGGCAGCGGTCGCGGCATCGGCAGCGGCAGCGGCAGCGGCAGCGGCAGCGGCAGCGGTTGCGGCAGCGGCATCGGCATCGGCATCGGCAGCGGCAGCGCTGGATGGTCGCGGCCAACGCCGCACTGCGCATGGAGGTCGATCATGAATGAGCGGCTCGAGCAGGCACGGCGGCTCGGCGGGCGGATCACCCCCGGGTGGGAGCGCGAGGACATCGAGGCGCAGCTGGTGCGCCTGAACGTCCGGCGGCGGCGGCGCGCGCGGCGGGCGATCGCGATCCCGCTCGGGGCCGTCGCGATCGCGACGGCGGTCGTCGCGCTCGTGGGGCGGGGCGGCGCGCCGCTGCCGGGCTACGGCCGTACCGCGCCGGAGCTGGCCGAGCACGCGCCGCCGGCCGCTCCGCGGGAGGTTGCGGTGGTCGCGCCGGTGCCGCCGCCCGCGCCGGCCGAGCCGCCCGCGGCGTCCGGCGTGCTGTCGCTGGGCGACGGCAGCGTCGTGACACCGCTCGGCGCTGCCAGCCGGTTGCTCGCGCGCCGGGTCAGCGACACCGACGTCGTCGTGGCGCTCGCCGGCGGCGCGGCGCAGTTCGACGTGCCGGATCGCGCGGCCCGACGGTTCCGGGCCGAGCTCGGCTCGCTCGCGCTCGAGACCCACGGCGCGGCGTTCCGGGTCCGGATCGCGCGGCGCGAGGTCGAGGTCGCTGCCGAGCGCGGCGAGGTCAGCGCACGCTGGGGGCGCGAGCGCCACGTGATCGCGGCCGGCGAGACCAGGACCTTCGCCGTGGCCGCACACGACGAGATCGCGCACGCGGCCCCCGGCGAGCCGGTGCCTGCGCCCGAGCCCCCGAGCACCTGGCGCGACGATGCCGGCCGCGGCGACTACCAGGCTGCGTGGGCGGGCCTCGCGCGCGTCCCGGCGCCGGCCGATATGGCGGATCTGCTGCTCGCCGGCGACGTCGCCCGGCTCTCGGGCCACCCGGACGCGGCGGTCGCCTCGCTGGCGCGCGCGATCGAGCTCCACGCCGACGATCCGCGCGCGCCGCTCGCGGCGTTCACGCTCGGGCGTGTCCACCTCGAGGACCTGGGCGCGCCGCGCAGCGCCGCGCTCGCCTTCGCGCGCGCGAGAGACCTCGCGCCCGACGGCCCGCTCGCCGAGGACGCGCTGGCGCGCGAGGTCGAGGCGTGGTCGCGCGCCGGCGAGGCCGAGCTCGCGCGGACGCGGGCACTCGGCTACGCCGAGCGCTACCCCACCGGCCGCCGCGTGCGGGCGGTGCGCCGGTTCGGCGGCCTGGAGCGTCCCTGATCGCGCCGCGCCGCGCGGCGTCGGCCGCCGCGGCCGCCGCGATCGCCCTCGTGCTTGCGGTTCCTGCACGGGCCGATGACGCGAGCCCGGCGACCCGGGACCGCCCGCCGGTCCGTCTCGTGCTCGCCGCGTGCCTCGACGCCGACCGCGAGGCGATCGAGCGCGCGGTCCGCCTCGAGCTCGGCGCAGCCAGCGTGCCCACCGCTGCCGCGCCCGCAGCCGCAGCCGCAGCCGCTGCCGGTGCCCGTGCCGCGCCCGCCGCCGCCGCCGCGACCGCTGCCGGTGCCGGTGCCGCTGCCGGTGCCGGTGCCGGTGCCGCTACCGCTGCGGCGCCCGCTACCGCGGCCGGGCCCGCTGCCGGTGCCGGTGCCGCGCCCGCTGCCGGTGCCGGGCCCGCTGCCGGTGCCGCGCCCGCTGCCGGTGCCGCACCTGCGGCCGATGCCGGGACGACCGTCGACGTCCAGGTCGGGTGCGCGGCCGGCGGCATTGACGCCGGGGTCGTGCTCGAGGTCCGGCCACCGTACAGTGCCCGCCGGTATCGCTACGCCCTGGACTGGCGCGCGCAGCCCGCGGATGCGCGGCCGCGCCTGCTCGGTCTCGCCGTCGCCGAGGCGGTCGACGCGAGCCGGATCGAGCTCACCGCGGTGCCCGAGTCGCCGGCGGCTGCTGGACCGGGCGCACTGCCGGCGGCGAGCCGCACCGACGCGACGGCGGTCTGGAGCGTCGCGGTGATCGGCGCCCAGCGCTCGTTCACCGCGGCCGCCGGTGTCGAGCTCGCCGGCGGGGGCGTGGTGTCGAGCCGGTGGCTATCACCTCACCTGCGCGTCGCGATTGACCTGCTCGCGGAGGGCGACACCGTCGTGGTGGTGTCGGGCGCGATCCGCGTCGTTTCGATCTCGGCCGCGCCGCGCGTGGTCTACCGGCTCGGCACCCGCGCGCACGCTGACCTCGGCGTCGCGGCGCGCGCGGGTGTGGTGCAGATGCGCGGCGAGGCTCCTCCCGGCAGCGCGCTGGTCGGCGACCAGCAGGTCCGCGCGTGGTTCGGGCCGGCGGCGACGCTGGCCGTCGGCCTCGATCTCACGCCGCGGGTCGCGCTCGACGTGGATCTCGAGCTCGGCGTGGTCGCGTTCGGCGCCACCGCGCGCGATGCCGGGCAGCCCGCGGCAGTGCTCGGCGGCCGGTGGACCTCGCTCGGACTCGCCGCGACGCTCGCGCTGTGATCCGCTGCGCTGCGGGAATGCGCCGGCGGCCGTCGTCGCCGATGCGTCCGCGGAGCGCACGTCCCGTGACGAGCGCGAGCACCCCCCTCGCGCCTCGTAGATCGATGACCTGTGGGAGCGCCACCCGCACTACGTCGGTGTCTCAGGCGCTCGGCGCGCGACGATGCGCGAGAGCGGCGCAAGGGCGACGGCCTCTGGCGGGGGCGCGAGCAGCGATTGCGGTGGAGCGATTGCGGTGGAGCGATTGCGGTGGAGCGGTTGCGGTGGAGCGGCAGCGGCAGCGGTTGCGGCAGCGGTTGCGGTTGCGGTTGCGGCAGCCGTTGCGGTAGCAGCAGCAGCAGCGGCAGCGGCAGCGGCAGCGGTTGCGGTTGCGGCAGCGGCAGCGGTTGCGGCAGCGGTTGCGGCGGGCGAGCGCCCTACGCTGGCCGCATTCCCCGCCTGCGCGACGCTGCTCACGGGCAATGCTGCGCACCGGCTACGCTCACCGCTCCGTGGCTTGATCGGCGCTGGGTCGTTTGGTCGGGCACGCCGACCCACGTCTCGCTGCGCGGCGCCGCGGCCGACGTCGCGGGCAACGCGGTGGAGCGGGCGATCATCGCGCCTACGGCGACCGGCACGCCGATCCGACGGGGACGCACTCATCCTCCCAGCGTGTCGACGATCGGTCACGAGCTGGGGCGTCTGACCTTGCGCGGCGGTGCCGGCGGTGCTCCGAGCTGCGTACCCGGGCGCGCCGATCGGTCCTGTGGGGTGGCCGCGCTCGAGGCACCAGCGGCCGCGCTTCCGAGGCGTCGCCGTAGCCGCGACAGGTGCTCGGGCGTGATCCCGACGTACGACGCGACGTGGCGCAGCGCGATCGCGGGCTCCAGCGCCGCGTACAGCGTCCGAAACCGGTGATAGCGGGCCTCGGCATCGAGCGCGAGCAGCTCGTACTCGCGAGCCGCCTTCGCGAGGTACAGCCGCTCGGTGACGCGCGCATGAAACTCGGCCCAGGCCGGCCGCTGCGCGATGAGCTCGCGGATACGGCGCCACGGGACGACCGCGACCCGGGTGTCCGCCTCGGCGACCACCGACGATAGCGCGGGCTGTCCGCGCAACAGATCGCTCAGCGAGCCGACGAAGTCACCAGGGCCGGCGAACCCGCGCGTCACTTCCCGGCCGTCCTCGAGCGGAAAGTACTCGCGAACCAGTCCGGTCAGGACCGTCCCGCAATCGACGGCGAGGTCACCGCAGCGCAGGAACGCGGTGTGGGCTGGCAGCCGCCGGAGCTGGGCCTCGGTCTCGACGGGCGCCAGATCCGCCTCGGAGAACGCCACCGAGCGGCGGAGGTACGCAAAGAACGCCGTACGATCTGCGGACGTGAGCCGCTCGCTGGCCATCGTCGCGAGTCTCGCACGAGCAGGCCACGGCCACGGCCCCGGCCGGCGGCTCCGGCGAGCCGCGGAATCAAGATGCTTCAGCCTCGAGATCGTCAGTGGCCCAGACGCGCATCCAGGCTCAGCGGTCCGCCGCCGAACCACGCGATCAACAAGGCTGCGCCGATCATCGAGATGTTCTTCATGAACATCGCTTGCTGCGTGTGCACGACGACCGGGTCATCGAATCGCCAGAACGCGTGCATCATCAGGGTCACCGGGACGAGGAACGCGACCAGCAGCCACGCGCCGACGCGGGTCTGGTAGCCGACAAGGACACCGAGTCCGCCCGCAAGCGCGATGAACCCCGACAGTGGCACGGCGAGTCTGGCGAGCGGAACGCCGAGGTCCGCTGCATGAGCTGCCGCCTCGTTCGTGAAGTGGCGTGGAGCGGCCGCGAGGAAGATGGCGGCAAACAGGATGCGACCGAGCAAGACGATGTACGGCATGGACGACCTCCAGCACAACCCTGAGGGTCTCGCCTGACGGTCGCATTGATGTACATCAACGCCGACCACGAATTCGTAAGCCAACGCAGGCGACCGCACTGGCCAGCGAGTGCCGCGCAGCACGCACTCACCAGCGTTCGACATCCATGCCGCCTCGACCTGCCCTGATGCAACGCCGAGTACCGGCTGGACTCCGCCGCGGCAGCGGCGCTACCGGCCGATCGTCACGCCGAGCTCGCGCAGCTTGGCAGCGAGCAGCTCGGCCTCGCCCGCGTGGTTGTAGAGGTGCGCCGACACCCGCGCCATCGGCCCGCGCCCGAAGTCGAAGATCGGCAGCTCCCAGCCATCGCGCAGCAACCGGTCCATCAGGCCGAGCGCGGTGACCCCGGCCGGCAGCCGGATCGGGATCGACGCCATGCAGCCGAGCGCGTCGTCGGCTCCGATCGCGCTGCGCTCGCCCTCGAGCCGGCGGCGCAGCTCGCACGCCAGCGCGTGGTTGCGCCGGTAGATCGCGGGCCAGCCGCCGCCCTCGGCCGCGACGGTGGTGATCGCGGTGGGCACGGCGAGGTGTGCGCAGGGGTCGTGCGTCCCGCTCCAGTCGAGCTCGGCGTGGAGCCGGTTGGCCGGGCCGTACTCGGCGCTGGCGCCATGCGAGGTGACCACCGGGCGCGCCGTCGCGCCCTCCGGAACGACGAGGAAGCCGCTGCCCTTGGGCGCGCACAGCCACTTGTGGCAGTTGCCGATGTACCAGGTCGGCCCGATCGCGCCGACATCGAGCGCGATCTGCCCGGGCGCATGCGCGCCGTCGACGACCACGGTCACGCCGCGCGCGGTGAGCCGCTCGACCAGCGCCTCGAGCGGCAGGCACAGCGCGGTCTGGCTGGTGATGTGATCGAGCAGCGCCAGCCGGGTCCGCGGCGTGATCGCGCGGGCGACAGCGTCGATCAGCCCCCCGGCATCGAACGGCAGCGGGATCTCGACGATCGTGATCGTCGCGCCGCGCGCCGCAGCGAGCCGCGTGAGCTGGTTCATGCACGCGCGGTAGGCGTGGTCGGTGGTCAGGATGTCATCGCCGGCCGCGAGCTCGGCCGAGTGGAGCGCGATCGCGACGCCGGTGGTCGAGCTCGGCACGAACACCAGGCGCTCGGCGGGGGCGCCAACGAACGCCGCGAGCTGCGCGCGTGCCCGATCGAGCGCGTCCTGCCAGTCGAGCACCATGAACCGCATCGGCGCCGCCTCGAGCCGTGCGCGCCAGCCGGCCGCGGCCTCGGTGACTGCGCGCGGGCAGCCGCCATACGAGCCGTGGTTCAGGTGGACGACGGCGGGATCGAGCGACCAGCGGTCGATCGGCGACACCGGGGACGTCAGCGACAGCGATCCGGGCGCGGGCGATGGTGATGGCACGTCGCGACGATACTCCGGCTGCCGCGCGCGCGAGCAGCACAGATCGCCGCCGATCCGCCACGCCTCGTCGGTGTGCAGGGACCGCACGCCGATGCCGAGGCGGTCGCGCACGCCCGCCGCACGAGCTCGCAAGCCGATCTCGGGCAGATCCCTGCGGGCGATCCCCGACGAGTTGTCGTCGGCGCGACGCGAGGTTGGCGTAGATTCGTCGTCGTGATCGACCCAGCCGCGCACGCGCGCCTCGAACGATGGAAGCTGTCGCTCCTCGATCTGTCGGCGGCCAACCGGCTGCTCGACGTCGGCGACGCCGCGACGACGATCCCGCTGCCGGCGGTCGACGTGGCGGTGGTCGCCGCGGCGCTGGCCGAGGGCGGCGGGTTCACGCTCGCGTCGGGGCCGGCGGTCGCGGAGCTGGCCGAGGCCGGCACGCTGCGCTCGCCGCTCGCCCGGGCGGAGCTGGCGCGGCGGCTGACCGCGATCCGGCGCGCGGCCCGGGCGCAGCTCGCCGACGGCGGCGTCCACACGCTGTGGCTCGGGCTCGGCATGCTGGTGTGGTGCGAGGCTTCCGACGGCGCGGATGCCGGTGCCGGCGAGCCCGTGATGCGGCGGTCGCCGCTCGCGCTGTGGCCGGTCGAGCTGGTGCGCGAGCCGGACGGCGGGCTCCGGCTGGTCGAGGCCGCGGGCCTCGAGCCGCGCGGCAACCAGACGCTGCGCGAGAAGCTGCGGCGCGACTTCGCGGTGACGTTACCCGGTGGCGACGACGCGGACGAGCTCGATCTCGCGGCGCTGCTCGACGCCGGGGACGCGGTCGCGGCGGCCCGGCCGGGCTGGCACGTCGAGCGCGCGGCCGAGCTCGGGATCTTCCGGTTCGCCAAGTTCGTGATGTGGAACGACCTCGACGCGCGTGCCGGCGAGCTGATCGCGAGCCCGGTGGTCGCGCACCTCGCCGCCGGCGGCGGAGCCGCGTTCGCGCAGCCGTCGCCCGAGGCCGCCGCCGTGGTGGCCGATGGCCCGGCGCGCGCGGCGATCCACGAGCTGATCGCGCCGCTCGACGCCGACGCCAGCCAGCTCGCCGCGGTGGCGGCGGCGGGCGAGGGCGCGAGCTTCGTGCTGCAGGGCCCGCCGGGCACCGGCAAGTCGCAGACGATCGCGAACCTGATCGTGCACTGCGTGGCGCACGGCAAGACCGTGCTGTTCGTGACCGAGAAGGCGGCGGCGCTCGAGGTCGTCCACCAGCGGCTGACCGCGCTCGGCCTGGGCGAGGTCTGCCTCGCGCTGCACTCGCACAAGGCGGTGCGCGCGCAGGTCGTGGCGCAGCTCGGCCGCGTGCTCGAGCGCGCGTTCCGTCCGGTCGCGGGGCCGGCGGGGCCGGCAGGAGGCGATGCCCGGCTCGGCGAGCTGTGCGACGCGCTCGATGCCCACGCCGCGGCGATGCACGGCGTCGGGCCGTTCGGGCGCTCGCTGCACGACGTGCTCGGCCGGCTGGTCGAGCTGCGGACCATCGCGCGGGCGCCGCTCGCCGAGCGCGACGCGGTCGGGCTCGACGCGGCGACGTTCGAGCGCCGGCGGCGTGCGGTCGAGGCGCTGGCCGAGGCCGCGGCGCCGGTCGAGCCGGTGGCGTCGCACCCGTGGCGCGCCTCGGCGCTGGAGCGCTGGCCGCTCGACGGTCGCGAGCGCGCGCTGGCGGCGCTCGACGAGGCCGAGGCCGCCGCCGCCGAGCTCGCCGCCGCGGCCCGGCAGATCGAGCAGCTGGTCCCGGGCGTGCTCGGCCGGACGCGCGATCAGCTGGTGGCGCTCGGCCAGCTGGCCACGCTCGCCGCCGCGTCGCCGCGGCCCGGCGCCGAGCTCCTCACCCAGATCCGGAGCGCATTCAACGACGACGTGATCGAGCGGATCGCGCTGATCCGCGCGCGCGGCGCCGGCGAGATCGAGCCGCCGCGCGACCCGGGCGCGTTCCTCGTGCTCGCGACCCGGCACCGGCTGCTCGCGACCGAGGTCAACGATCGGTTCACCGACGCGGTCGCCGAGCTCGATGCGCCCGCGCTGTGGACGCAGCTGCGGCGCTGGAGCCACCGGCTCGCGCCGCTGCGCTACCTGGCGCTGCGCCAGGCCCGCGCCGCGGTCGCCGCGGCGGCGATGCCGGGCCTGCTCGAGACCGACGGCGCGATGATCACGGCGCTCGACGCGGTGATCGCCGAGCGCGCGGCGCGCGCGGCCCTGGTCGCGGCCGCGGGTCCGGCGCGGCGCTGGTTCGGCGAGCTCGGCGGCGATCCGCTCGCGCTCGATCTCGGCGCGATCGACGCCGCGGTCGGCTGGGCCGGCGAGCTGCGCCTGGCGTTCGATGCCGTCGACGTAGCGCAGGGCGGGGCGGGGCGCGCCGCGGCGTGGCGCGCGCTGGTCGCGCAGGTCGCGGCGAGCCCGGCGGGCCCCGGGAGCCCGCCGAGCCCCGAGGAGGACGCCGCCGCGGCCGGCGAGCTCGCGGCGTTCGCGCGCCTCGGCGACGCGATCCGGCGCTGGCGACCGGCGCTCGCGGCGCTCGCGGCGGCCACCGGGATCGACGAGGTCGCGCTCGGCGCCGGCGACGATCACCTCGCGGCGCTCGGCCGGCGGATCGAGGCGCTGCGCCACGCGATCGACCGGCTGCGCGACTGGGTCGCGTTCCACGGCGCGCGCCACGCGGCGCTGACAGCCGGCGTCGGGCCGGCGGTCGCGGCGCTCGAGCGCGGCGACCTCGCGGCCGGCGAGCTCGCGACCGCGTGGGAGCGCGCCACGCTGCTCGCGTGGGCCGACGCCGAGCTCGCCGAGACCCCGGCGCTCGCGCGGTTCCACGGCGCGGCGCACCACGCGCAGGTCGCGGCGTTCGCCGATCTCGATCGCGCGACGCTGGCGCTGATCCGGACCCGCGCGCTGGTCCGGATCGCCGAGCGCGTGCCGCGGGTCACCACCGATCCCGGCGGCGAGCTCGGCGCGCTGCTCCACGAGCTCAAGAAGCAGCGGGGCCACCGGCCGCTGCGCCGGCTGTTCGCCGAGATCCCGACGCTGCTGCCGCGGCTCGCGCCGTGCCTCCTGATGTCACCGCTGTCGGTCGCCCAGTACCTCGATCCGGCGCTGCCGCGGTTCGACGTCGTGGTGTTCGACGAGGCCTCGCAGCTGCCGACCGCCGACGCGATCGGCGCGCTCGCCCGCGGCCACGCCGCGGTGGTGGTCGGCGACTCGCAGCAGCTGCCGCCGACCCGGTTCTTCACCGCGGGCCCGGGCCCCGACGACGACGGCGATGACGAGGCCGGCGCCGGCGACGGCCTCGACAACGTGCTCGACGACTGCGTCGCGGCGCGGCTGCCCGAGCTCCGGCTCGCCTGGCACTACCGCAGCCGGCACGAGGACCTGATCGCGTTCGCCAACCGGCGCTATTATGGCGACCGGCTGCAGGTGTTCCCGGCGGCGCACGGCTCGCCCGACCTCGGCGTGGCGTGGCGCCGCGTCGACGGGGTCTACGATCGCGCCGGCACGCGGCAGAACCGCGCCGAGGCCGAGGCGGTGGTCGCCGAGGTGATCGCCCGGCTGCGCGATCCGGCGCAGCGGGCGCGCTCGATCGCGGTCGTGACGTTCTCGCGCGCCCAGCAGGAGCTGATCGAGGACCTGCTCGACGACGCGCGCGCCGCCGATCCTGCGCTCGACGGCTGGTGCGAGGCCGTGCCTGGCGGCGAGCCGGTGCTGGTCAAGAACCTCGAGACGATCCAGGGCGACGAGCGCGACGTGGTGCTGCTCTCGGTCGGCTACGGCCCCGACGCCCGCGGCGTGTTCACGGCCAACCTCGGCCCGCTGTCGCAGCGCGGCGGCGAGCGAAGGCTCAACGTCGCGATCACGCGGGCGCGCGAGCAGCTGATCGTGTTCTCGAGCTTCGCGCCCGAGGACCTCGCCTGCGCGAACGGCCAGGGTGTGATCGACCTCGCCGAGTTGCTGGCGTTCGCGCAGGGCGGCGGCGGGGCGGCGCGGACCCCGGCCGATGGCGCGTCACCGGCGAGCCCGGTGACCGCGGCGATCGCGCGCGCCCTCGTCGAGCGCGGCTGGACCGTGCGCCACCAGGTCGGCTGCGGCGCCTACAAGATCGATCTGGCGATCGTCGATCCGAACGACCCCGATCGCCACGTGCTCGCGATCGAGCACGACGGCGCGGCGTACGCGAGCGCCCCGGCGGCGCGCGATCGCGATCGGCTGCGCGCCCAGGTGCTCGGCCAGCTCGGCTGGCGCATCCACCGGATCTGGACGCTCGACTGGTGGGCGGATCCCGAGCGCGAGGTCGCGCGCGCCCACGGCGCGATCGTCGCGGCGGTCGCCGCCGGCCGGCGCCGGAGCCCGAGCGCCCCGCCGCGCCCGGGGCGGATCCAGGACCCGGCGGAGGCGTCCGCCGCGCGCGGGCGATCGCCGTCGCAGCCTCCGGCGCGAGCCGGGGCTGTCGATGCGCGTGCAGCGCGCGGCCGATCCGCGTCGCAACCCGCGCCGCTCACCGGCGCCGCGCTCGCCGGTGACGCGCATGCAGCGCGCGACCCATCGCCGGTCGCCAGCGCCGAGCCGCGATCCGTAGATCCGCACGCCGGGCCCGAGCCATCGCCGGCACAGCGCCACTCGGTCGGGGGCGCCGCCGATCGCCATGCCGCGCCCGAGCCAGCGCCAGCGCAGCGCCACGCGCCCGGTGGCGCCGCAGATCCGCATGCCGCGCACGAGCCATCTGCAGCGCAGCCCGCACCACGCGCCGGCGCCGCCGACGCGGCCACGGCTGGCCCGGCGCCGGCCTCATCCGGGCCGCGCCGCGGCCGGGCCTCATCGCAGGGCTCGGCTCCGATCAACGCCCCGCAAGGCCCCCTGTGGAGCAAGGCGCGCCCGGGCGCGTCTTCGCCTGTCGTCGCCGCCGCCGGCTCGGGCCCGACCGACGCGGTCGCCGCGCTGATCGGCGACAGCCTGGCGCCGGCCGCGGGCAGCGCGCCGGTCCGCCTGGCGCGGAACGCGATCCCGATCGGCCCGTACCTGGCGGCGGCGGTCCCCGCCGGGCGGCGCGCGCCCGACGACCTGTTCGCGCCGCGTCACCTCGCGGAGGTCGGCAAGATCATCGATCAGGTGCTCGCCGCCGAGGCCCCGATCCACCTCGACGTGCTCGCGCGCCGGGTCGCCGCGTACTTCGGCATCGGCCGGCTGACCCAGCGGGTGATCGATCAGGTCCGCGTCGCGCTCGCCGGCCGCGGCCGCTGGGGCGACGAGGACGACGTCGTGTGGCGGCTCGACCAGGATCCGGCCGGCGTGCCCGCCGTGCGGGTCGCGGGCCAGGGCGCCTCGGCGCGCCGCGAGATCCACGAGGTGCCGCTCGCCGAGGTCGCGGCCGCCGCCCGGATCGTCGTCGAGCGCGCGGTCGGCATCACCGCCGCCGATCTGGTGCGCGACGCGGCGCGCCTGCTCGGCTTTGCCCGGGTCACCGATCGCGTCGTCGAGCGTGTCGCGTCCGGCGTCAAGCTCGCGGCCCAGCGCGACCTGATCCGGATCGCCGCCGGCCGGGCGACCTTGCCCGAGTGATCCGGTCGCCGCCGACCGCTGCCACACGCAACGCGCTCCGGCCGCGCGGGACTCGGGTAAGTTAGCCCGCATGGCGCTGTCCTATGCCCACGGCACGAGCACGGTCCCTCTCCTCGGCGAGACCATCGGCGAGCGGTTCCGCCGCACGGCGCTGGCGTTCCCCGATCGCGAGGCCCTGGTCGTGCGCTCGCAGGGCTACCGCGCGACCTACCGCGCGCTGTGGGACGCCGCCGACGAGGTCGCGCGCGGCCTGCTCGCGATGGACATCCAGCGCGGCGATCGCGTCGGCGTGTGGTCGCCCAACCGCTTCGAGTGGGTCGTCCTGCAGTACGCCACCGCGCGGATCGGCGCGATCCTCGTCAACATCAACCCGGCTTACAAGTCGGGCGAGCTCGGCTACGTGCTGAACCAGGCCGGCGTCAGCGTGCTCGCGATGTCGCGCGGCTTCCGCCACAACGACTACGTCGCGATGCTCGCTGAGGTCCGCGGCAGCTGCCCGACCGTGCGCGACACCCTCGTGTTCGAGGACGACTGGGCCAGGCTGGTCGCGGCCGGCGCCGGCGTCACCGCCGAGCGGCTCGCCGAGCGCGAGGCCGAGCTCGCGTTCGACGATCCGATCAACATCCAGTACACGTCGGGCACCACCGGCTTCCCCAAGGGCGCGACGCTGTCGCATCACAACGTGCTCAACAACGGCTACTTCATCGCCCAGATCCTGCACTACACCGAGCGCGACCGGGTCTGCGTGCCGGTGCCGTTCTACCACTGCTTCGGCATGGTGATCGGCAACCTCGCGTCCGTGACCTGCGGGGCCTGCGTCGTCGTGCCCGGCGAGGCATTCGAGCCGCTGCTCGTGCTCGAGACCGTCGCGGCCGAGCGCTGCACCTCGCTCTACGGCGTGCCGATGATGTTCATCGCCGAGCTCGATCACCCGACGTTCGCGTCGCACGACCTGTCGAGCCTGCGCACCGGCGTGATGGCCGGCTCGTCGTGCCCGATCGAGGTCATGCGCGCGGTCCAGTCGCGGATGGGCATGCGCGAGGTCACGATCTGCTACGGCATGACCGAGACCTCGCCGGTGTCGACCCAGAGCGCGACCGACGATCCGCTCGACAAGCGAGTCACGACGGTCGGCCGCGCCCACCCGCACGTCGAGGTCAAGATCACCGACCCCGAGACCGGCCGGGTCGTGCCGCGCGGCCAGAGCGGCGAGCTCTGCACCCGCGGCTACAGCGTCATGCTCGGCTACTGGAACGACGAGGCCGCGACCCGCACCGCGATCGACGCGGGCCGCTGGATGCACACCGGCGACCTCGCGACCATGGACGACGACGGCTACGTCAACATCGTCGGCCGGATCAAGGACATGATCGCTCGCGGCGGCGAGAAGATCTTCCCGCGTGAGGTCGAGGAGTACCTCCACACCCACCCCGCGATCGCCGAGGCCCAGGTCGTCGGCGTGCCGAGCATCAAGTACGGCGAGGAGGTCATGGCCTGGGTCCGGCCCAGGACCGGCGCCACGGTCACGCCCGAGGAGCTCACCGCGTTCTGCACCGGCAAGATCGCGACCTTCAAGATCCCGCGCTACTGGAAGATCACCGACCAGTTCCCGATGACGGTCACCGGCAAGATCCAGAAGTTCAAGATGCGCGAGGTCGCGATCGCCGAGCTCGGCCTCGGCGACGCCGCCGCGGTCAAGACCGCCTGACGCCGCGCCGCCGGAGACGCGACGCGCGGTTGACGCGCTACACCGCGCGCAGGGTGACGCGCTTGGCGATCCGCTCGGGCTCGGCCGGCCAGTCGGGGTTGCGCAGGTAGCGCAGGAGGCCGGCGGCGAAGCCGGCGCCGTGCGAGGCGTGGAGCACCGGGAAGATCGCCCACACCGTGGCGATCGCCGCCGGGCCGAGCTTGCCGCCGACCCGGACGGCCTCGGCGCCGGTCGCGAGGGCGTAGCCGGCGAAGGCGAGCGGGGCGATCGGCCAGAGCGGCGGCACGACGAGCAGCGCGGTGGCGCCGGCGACCATCGCGAACGGGGCGAGCGGCCGCAGCGTCGGGAACGAGCCCAGCTTGAGCAGGGTGCGCGCGCGGCCCATGCCGTAGCGGTAGTACTGCCGGGCGAGCGTGCGGAGCGAGTCGCGCGGGAAGTAGTGCACGACGATGTCGCGCGACAGGTAGATCTGGCCGCCGCTGTCGAGGATGCGCTGGTTGAGCTCGGCGTCCTCGTTGGTGATCGCGCCCGGGTCCCACAGGCCCACGGTCTCGAACACGCGGCGGCGGAACGCGCCGAGGAACACGGTGTCGACGAAGCCCTCGGCGTCGGCCGAGCGGTAGCGCGCGCCACCGACGCCGAGCGGGCTGGCGAGCGCGGCGCAGAGCGCGCGCTGGAACGCGGTCCGGGCCTTGGCGCGCTGCGCGCCTCCGACGTTGTCGGCGCCGGTGCGCTCGAGCGCCTCGACGCAGCGGCGGACGTAGTCGGGCGCGTACTCGCAGTGCACGTCCATGCGGACGATGATGTCGCCGGTGGCCTGCTTGACGAGCTGGCCCAGGCCGGCGGCCTGGAGCCGGGCCGGGTTGTCGACCATGTGGATGCGCGGGTCGGCCGCGGCCAGGCGGGCGAGGATCTCGCGCGTCTGATCGGTGGAGCGCCCGTCGGCGATGAGGATCTCGATCAGGTGGCGCGGGTAATCCTGCGCCTGGACGCTGGCGATGCAGGCCTCGATGTAGCGCTCCTCGTTGTAGGCGGGCATCGCGATCGTGACGCGCGGCTGCATGGCGCTATGGTAGCGCGCCTGCGCGCGGCCTGGATCTGGCACCGGCACGACTGCGGCGCCGGGGCCAGCGCGGCCGGAGCATCGGCTCGCGCCGGCCGTTCGCGCCGATCATCGCCGGCAGGAGAACGTGAGGCCAGCCGCACGGCTCTGGCGATCACCGGAGACCGAGCGAAAACGCCACACCGCTGCCTGAACCGGACCCGGCGGACCCGGCGACGCCGGCAGTCGACGACGTGAAGCTACCGGGTGTCAGGTCGCCGAGAGCTCCGGCGGCGAGTGGCGCACCGCGGCTGCGAGGGCGACGCGCGACAGGGTAGCGTGGCGAGGTGAGCGATCGCGAGGCGTTCCTGCGCCGGTTTCACGCCGCGCGGCCCGGGATCACGTCGTCGGCACTCGCCGGCGCTGCGAGCTACGACCGGCTGATCGCGGCGGTGCCGCGCGGGGCCCGCGTCCTCGATCTGGCCTGCGGCGACGCGCACCTGGTCTCGCGGCTCGGCCCGCGCGCGATCGGGCTCGATCTCACGCCGTCGCCCGGCCCGCACGGCGGCGCGGCGATCGTGTGCGGCCGCGCCCAGGCGATGCCGTTCGCCGACGGCGCGTTCGACGCCTGCGTCTGCCACCTCGCGTTCATGCTGTTCGACGACCTCGAGCGCGTGGTCGCCGAGCTGCGCCGCGTGGTCGTGCCGGGTGGCGTGTTCGCGGCGGTGCTCGGCGGCGGGCCGACCGCCGACGATCGCGGCGACGACGCGTTCCATCGCTTCCTCGCGATCGCGGCGCCGCGCGGGCCGGCGCTGGGAGACCGCCAGGCGGGCAGCGAGGCCGGCTGGCGCGCGCTGTTCGGCGACGCGCCGGTGTTCGAGCGCCTCGAGCTCGATCGCTCGGGGCCATTCGACGACGTGTGGCGGTTCCTCGGCGCGAGCTACCAGCTCGCCGAGCGCGACGCGCCCGCGGTCCGCGCGCGGCTGCGCGCCGGCTATGCCGGCCGCGCGATCGTGCCGTGCCGGGCGGTGGTGTGGCTTGCGGTGACACGGCTGGGCTATCCTCGGGGTTCGCACCGAGGCGTCATGTCCGAACCCACCGTCACCGCGGCAGCGACCGCACCCGCTGGCCTCCGGACCCTGGCGATCGACATCGGCGGCACCGGGCTCAAGGCGCTCGTGCTCGACGCCGAGGGCCACGCGCTGACCGATCGCGTCCGGGTCGAGACCCCGCGGCCGGCGACGCCGGCGGCGCTGGTCCCCGCGATCGTCAAGCTGGTCGAGCCGCTCGGCGCCTTCGATCGGATCAGCATCGGGTTCCCGGGTGTCGTGGTCGATGGCGTCACGCTGACCGCGCCAAACCTCCACAAGCAGTGGCGCGGCTTCGAGCTCGCCCGGGTGATCAGCGAGCGGCTCGGCCGGCCGGTCCGCGCGCTCAACGATGCCGGCGTCCAGGGCTACGGCGTGATCGAGGGCCGCGGCGTCGAGATGGTGGTGACGCTCGGCACCGGCATGGGCTGCGCGATCTACCTCGACGGCAACTACGTGCCCAACCTCGAGCTCGCGCATCACCCGTTCAACGGCGAGGACACCTACGAGGACTATGTCAGCGCCCGGGCGATGCGCCGGATCGGCAAGAAGAAGTGGAACCGCCGGGTCGCCAAGATGATCGCGCAGATCCTTCCGGTGTGGAACCCGCGCCACCTCTACCTCGGCGGCGGCAACGCCAAGCACCTGACGATCGAGCTGCCGGCGAACGTGACGATCACGCCCAACATCGCCGGCCTGACCGGCGGCATCGTGCTGTGGCACGACCACGCGTCCGGTCCCGGCGATGAGGCGCTCGGCAGCCTGCCATCACGCCGCGCGCAACGGTGAATGGTCCCGTCTCCGCCCCGAACCGTGGAGCCGGCGGAAGGGCCGCGCGACGCGACGCTCGCGGGGTGACGGGAGCGACTCTGCCGGTCCATCCCCAGGATGGGGGTCGCGGGAACGTCCCCTTACACGTTGAACAGGAAGTGCATGATGTCGCCGTCCTGCACGACGTAGTCCTTGCCTTCCATGCGCAGCTTGCCGGCCGCCTTGATCGCGGCCTCGCTGCCGAGCTGCTCGAGATCGGCGAGCGAGTACACCTGGGCGCGGATGAAGCCGCGCTCGAAGTCGGTGTGGATCACGCCGGCAGCCTCGGGCGCGAGCGCGCCCTTGCGGACCGTCCACGCCCGGATCTCCTTCTCGCCGGCGGTGAAGTACGACTGCAGGCCGAGCAGGCGGTAACACTCGCGCGCGAGCGAGGCGAGCGCGGGCTCGACGAGGCCGTACGACGACAACAGCTCGGCGCGATCCGGCGGCGCGAGCTCGGCGAGCTCGGCCTCGACCTTGCCGCACAGGATCACCACGCCGGCGCCCTCGGTCTTCGCGCGCTCTCGCACGATGTCGCTCCACGCGTTGCCGGCGGGGAGATCGGTCTCGCCGACGTTGCAGCAGTACAGGACCGGCTTCGTGGTCAGCAGACCATAGGAGGCGATCTGCTTACGCTCGTCATCACTCAGTACAAGCGTGCGAGCCGCCTTACCGTTTTGAAGATGGGAGTGAACCCGCTCCGCCAGCGCTAGCTCGATCTTGCCTTCCTTGCTCCCGGTCTTCGCGGCACCCTGTGCCTTCTTCACTCGCTTCTCGGCGGTCTCGAGATCGGCCAGCGCGAGCTCGAGATCGATCACCTCGATGTCCCGCATCGGGTCCACTGAGCCGGCTACATGGATCACGTTCGGGTCGTCGAAACATCGGACCATCATCAGGATCGCGTTGGTCTCCCGGATGTTCGCGAGGAACTTGTTGCCCAGGCCCTCGCCCTGGGACGCACCGGCGACGAGTCCCGCAATATCGACGATCTCGACGATCGCCGGGATCACCTTCTGGGTCTTGATGTGCTTCTCGATCCGCGCGAGACGCTCGTCCGGAACGGGGACGATCCCGACGTTGGGATCGATGGTGCAGAACGGATAGTTCGCGGCTTCGGCCTTCCCCGAGGTGAGAGCATTGAACACAGTGCTCTTCCCTACATTAGGGAGGCCCACGATCCCGACGGAGAGCGCCATGGCGGGCCATGCCTACCCTGGAACCCGATCGGATCGCAAGGTAGCGAATTGTCCCCGTCAAAAAGTTGGTGGTTGCCAGGGTCAACCGGCCACCGTTGTATGCCAGAGTTTGGCTCCATGAATCGGGTTGTTGGATTCATCGTTGCCGCGCTCGTCGTCGGCAGCGGATGTGGCGACAACCCGGGCCCGCGCGGGCTGAGCCAGGCGGAGCTGCTGGCCAGGCTGCGGGCGCTCGACGGGGTCAAGGTCGACGAGGCCAGCACCGAGCAGAGCGGGCTGTCCTACTACATCCTCCACTTCACGCAGCCGATCGATCACGAAGATCCGTCGCTCGGCACATTCCAGCAGCAGGTCTCGCTGCTCCACCGCAGCGAGCGCGCGCCGACGCCGATGATCGTGCACACCACGGGCTACGAGGACTCCTACCACGACACGCCGGTCGAGCTCACCAACCTGCTGAGCGCCAACCAGGTCTCGATCGAGCACCGCTACTTCGGCACGTCGCGGCCGGTGCCGACCGACTGGTCCAAGCTGACGATCAAGCAGATGGCCGACGACGAGCACGCGATCATCACGGCGCTGAAGACGATCTACGATGGCGCGTTCCTCACCACCGGCAGCTCCAAGGGCGGGATGACCGCGGTGTTTCATCGCAAGTACTACCCCGCGGACGTCGACGGCACGGTCGCCTACGTCGCGCCGATCTCGTTCGGCGCTCCGGACACGCGCTACCCCGGGTTCTTCGACACGGTCGGCACCGAACAGTGCCGGCGCGCCGTGCGCAACCTGGCGATCGAGATGCTGGCGCACCGCCGCGATCAGTTCGAGCGGTTCGCGGCCGATCAGCCCGGCAACGCGTACACCCGGGTCGCGCTCGGGCCCGCCGTCGAGGCCGCGATCGCGGGGTTCGAGTGGGCGTTCTGGCAGTACCGGGGGAGCGATCAGTGCGCGAACGTCCCGACGGTCACCGCGAGCGACGCGGACGTGTTCGCGTTCCTCGACTGGGTCTCGCCGATCCACGACAGCTCCGACGCCGACATCGCCACGCACGAGGCGTACTACTACCAGACGTACAGCCAGCTCGGTTACCCCGACTACTCGGTGGCGTACCTCGCGCCGTACCTGCGCTACCAGGACACCGACTATGCCGGCGAGCTGCCGACCGTCGAGCCGGTGTACGACGCGGCGGCGATGCCCGACGTGCTCGACTACATCGACCTCACCAGCGACGGGCTGCTGTTCATCTACGGCCAGTGGGACCCGTGGACCGCCGGTAAGGTCGTGCTCGGCTCCGCGCCGGAGGCGAAGAGCTTCGTCAAGCCCGAGGGCACGCACCTGTCGCAGCTCGTCGAGCTCAAGCAGGCCGACTGCAACACGGCGCTGTGGATGATCGAGCAGTGGACCGGGGTCACGCCGCGGACGACGTGGTGGCGCCGCGCCGGGGGCTCGAAGGTCAACGATACCCGACCGCCGCCCCGCGAGCCGCGCGTGCGCCCGGTGCTCGTCCGCGCCCCCACCGGCGGAAGATAGTCTATCCTTCAGCGGCATGACCGAACCCCGCGTGGTTCTCGTCACCGGAGCGACCGATGGCATCGGCCGCGCGATCGCGCGCGCGCTCGCCGCCGGCGGCATGAACGTGATCCTGCACGGCCGGACCAAGCTCAAGCTCGACGCCACGCTCGCCGCGCTGCGTGCCGAGCTCCCCGGCGCCGAGCTCGACGGCGTGGCGTTCGACCTGGGCTCGCAGGCGGCGGTGCGCCGCGGGGCCGAGCAGATCCTTGCGCGGATCCCCGCGCTCCACGTGCTGATCAACAACGCCGGGATCTTCGCCGACGAGCGCGTGGTCACCGAGGACGGGGCCGAGCTGACGTTCGCGGTCAACCACCTCGCGCCATTCCTCTTGACCGAGCTGCTCGCGCCGCGGCTCGAGGCCAGCGCGACCGCCGCGCCGTCGCGGGTGATCAACCTGGCGTCGATCGCGCATACCCGTGGCCGGATCCACCTCGATGACCTGACGCTGTCGAGCGCGTGGACCGGCTACGCCGCGTACGCCATGTCCAAGCTCGCCAGCGTGATGCACGCGATCTCGCTGGCCGAGCGCCACCCGCCGGACCGGCTGGTCGCCTATGCGGTCCACCCCGGGGTGATCCAGACCAAGCTCCTGCGCCAGGGCTTCGGCCCGGTCGCGGGCGCCGCGGTCGAGGTCGGCGCGCGCCCCGTCGTGCGGCTCGCGGGCGAGGAGGCGGTGACCGCGCCGTCGGGCAGCTACTTCAGCGAAGGCGTCCAGACCCAGCCCGCCCCGACCGCGCGCGATGCCGCGATGCGGGCACAGCTGTGGGACGCGTCGCGGCGCCTGACCGGGCTGTGACCATGACCGATCCGACCGCGGTGATCGCGGCGCTGCTCGCGGGCGGCGATGACCGCGCGGCGTTCGATCAGCTGCGCGCCGCCCTGGGTTGGCCGAGCGGCAAGGCGATCCCGGCGGCCGACCTGCCGCGCTGGCTCGAGCTGGTCGCCGAGCTCGCGGCGCGGCGCGGCGCCGAGCCGCTGGCCGAGCTCGCCGGAGCGGCGGTCCGCGATCCGGACAGCCCGGACCGGCTCTACGACCTCGGCTACGCGCTGATCGATGCCGGCGCGCCCGCGATCGCCGCGGCCGTGCTGTGGCGCTGCCTCGCGCTGGTCGGTGACAGCGAGGAGGTCGTGTGCGAGCTGGTGTCCGCGCTCGAGAGCGCGCTGGCGTACGCGGACGCGGTCGCGGTGCTCGAGGATCGCGCGGCGCTGCGCGCGCGGAGCTTTTTGTGCCGCTACCTGTACGCGTTCAACGCGGCGATGTCGGGGCGGCTCGAGGTCACCCGCGCCGTGCTGCCCGAGCTCGAACCGGATTCGGCCGAGTCCGCGGGGCTGTGCGACACGATCCGCGGGATCTGCGAGCGCGCCGACCGGGTCGCCGGCGCGTGCCCGCTCGACGCGCGCGACCTGCGCGGCTGGCACTACGTCTTGACCGGTGGCCTGGTGACCCACCAGTCGCCGTACGGCTTCGACGAGCCGATGCACGGCCGCTATGCCTGGCTCGCCGACTCGCTGCCCCGGCTGGCGACCGGGCTCGAGCGGCTCGCCGCGCTGGTCGGGCCGCTCGGCCTGCCGTGCATCTACGCGCCGCCCGGCCGCGATCACGAGATCGTCGCCCATGCCGCGAGCCTGCGCCTGGGGATCCCGGTCGCACCCTGGCCGGCGGTCGGCATCCCCGCGCCGGGCCTGGTCGTGATGTACGATCTCGCCCAGCTGCCGGACGGCGACGTCGCGCGCCTGGTCCAGCGCCGCCCCGACCAGATCGTGTTCGCGCACGCCTCGCCGTGGACCGCCGACAGCCCGCTGGCGCCCGACGTCACGACGCTGCTCTACCAGACCCTCGTACCGCCGTGGGGCGCGCACGCGATCGTCGATCCCGAGACCCGCAAGGTCAGTGAATCGGCGGCCGACGACCGCCCGGCCGAGGCGATCGCGCGCGAGCTCGCGGCCACCGCCGGGCTCGAGGAGCCCGAGCTCAGCGCCGACGAGCCCACCCGGTGGGCGGCGCTGGTCGCACGTGCCTGGCCCCCCGAGCCGGGACCGCGCGCGCGGCTGTGGGCCGGGGGCCCAGTCTCGTCGAGTCGTTTCGCCTAGCCGTGCTAGGCTCGGGGCTCGTGAAGAAGATCCTGGTCGTCGAAGATGATCCGGTGAACCAGATGATCCTCTCGGACTTCCTGGCGGCCAACGGCTACGACACGGTCGCGGCATCGTCGGGCCCCGAGGGCATCGAGCGCTTCGAGCGCGACGCACCGGACCTCTTGCTCGTCGACATCCAGCTGCCGCGCAAGAACGGCTTCGAGCTGCTGCGCGAGATCAAGGGCCGGCCCGATGGCAAGGACACGCCGATCCTGCTGATGAGCGCGGTCTACAACGATCGCGACCAGTCGAGCCGCACCGTCCAGCTCGGCACGCTGGCCGACGGCTACCTGTCCAAGCCGTTCGATCTGGTGCAGCTGCTCGCCCGGGTGCGCCAGCTGCTCGGCGAGCCCTCGTAGCGCGCCGCCATGCCCGGCCGCTCCCTGCTGCGCTGGCTGGCCGCCTCGATGGCGGAGATGGCGACGCCGGCCAACCGGCACCGGGTGCTGTACGGCATCTGGTCGGGCTACGCGGTCGCGATCGGGTTCGCGGTGCTCGCGACCTTGACGTCGGTGTTCGAGCTGACCCCGTGGCGCTGGGTGTACTTCGTGCTCGTCGCCGGCAAGCTGATGACCAACACGGTCGCGTGGCTCGCGCTGACCCGCCAGCGCGGCGTGATCCCGACCCAGCTCATCAACTCCGGGACCGACGTCGTCCTCCTGACCTGCGCGATCTACTTCACCGGCGGGGCCAACAGCCCCGTGTTCGCGACCTACGTGATCGTGATCGCGGTGGTGTCGCTGTTGTCCAATGTCGGCCTGACCGTGCTGGCGGCTGCCTGGGTGCTGGCGTGCTTCTCGGCGATGATGGTGCTGATGGCCGCCGGCGTGCTGCCGCCGCAGCCGGTCCCGGGGTCGCCGGGCCACCCGCCGTCGCTCGGCCATGCGATCACCGCGATCGGCTACTGCGCGATCATCGTCGGTGTACCGGCGTTCTTCTCGTCGCTGACCGTCCGCGTGTTGCGCCGCCGCGAGGCCTCGCTCGAGCGCCGCACCGCGCATATGCTGCAGGCCGCGACCCAGCGCAGCCAGTTCGTCGCGTCGATGACCCACGAGCTGCGCACGCCGATCCACGGCATGCAGGGCCTCGCCGACGTGATCGCCGCCGGGGTCTACGGCCCGGTCACCGACCGGCAGAAGGACGCGTGCGCGTCGATCAAGCGCAGCGCGCAGACCCTGCTGTCGCTGATCGACGACCTGCTCGCGCTGACCCGCGCCGAGGCCGGCAAGATCGACGCGCGGCCCGGCGTGGTCGACATCCCGGCGCTGGTCGAGCGGGTCACCGCGTCGGTGTCGTGGATGGTCGGCACCAAGAACCTGTCGCTCGACGTCGACATCGCGCCCGACCTGCCGAGCGTCGAGTCCGACGAGCGCTGGCTCGCCCACGTCCTGGTCAACCTGGTGTCCAACGCGGTCAAGTTCACCCCCGAGGGCGGCCGGGTCCGCGTCCGCGCGCTGACCCGCCCCGGCGTGGTCGCGCTCGAGGTCGTCGACACCGGCATCGGCATCGCGCCCGAGGACCGCGAGGCGATCTTCGAGCCGTTCCGCCAGGCCGAGCGCGGCGACGCCAAGGGCTACGGCGGCGTCGGCCTGGGCCTGGCGCTGGTCGCCCGGCTGATCGACCTGCTCGGGGCCGACGTCGAGCTCGAGTCGGTGGTCGGCAAGGGCTCGACGTTCCGCGTGCTCGTCCCGCGCATGTGGCGCGGCCGGCCGACGACCCAGCTGCTCCGGCCGCCGCGCGCGCCGTCGGTGCGCGATCCATCGTCCCAGGGCGGGTAGGGCGGCGCTACGGCGGGTCGCTCGGGTCGCTCCGCTCCGGGCCCGGCCTGGGTGGCGGCGCCGGCGCCTTGCCGACCCGCTCGGCCCAGGCGCCGAAGCCGTACAGGACCAGCCCGACGATCCCGAACGGCACGACGAACGCCCAGAACGACGACGCATCGTTCAGCCCGTAGTACACCAGCGCCAGCGTCATCCCGACCAGCCACGCCACCATCGCGACCAGGTAACCGCTGAGCTGGATCTTCCGCTTGCGGAAGGCCGCCTCGAGCTTGTGCAGGAACACCTGGGCCTGCTCCGGCGTCAGCTGCTCGATGGCGCGGGTGAGATCGGCTTGTGGGATCTTGCGATCGAAGGCCTGGGCGACCAGCGGATCCTCGGCGGGACGCGGCACGCTGCGACCTTAGCATGATGCGGTATACACGCCGGGTGACGCACAGGCTCACCGACGATCTGGGGCGTACCGTCGCGCTCGCGCGGCCGCCGCGCCGCGTGGTCTCGCTGGTGCCGAGCGATACCCACAGCGTGATCGCGCTCGGCGCGCTCGACCGGCTGGTCGGCCGCACGACGTACTGCGAGAGCCCCGAGGCCCAGGCGGTGGCCACCGTCGGTGGCACCAAGGACGTCGACGTCGACGCCGTGCTCGGCCTCGCGCCCGACCTGGTGATCGCCAACCAGGAGGAGAACACCCGCCCCGCGCTCGAGGCGCTCGCCGCGCGCGTGCCGGTGCTCGTGTCGCTGCCGCGCCGGGTCGACCAGGGCATCGCCCACCTCGCGCGCCTGGCGCGCCTGCTCGGCCTCGCCGACCGCGAGCCGGCGCGCTCGCTGATCCGCCGCGGCTACGCGCTGCACGGCGCCGCCGCCACCGGCCCGCGCGCCTTCGTCCCGATCTGGATGGAGCCGCTGATGACGTTCAACGCCGACACCTTCGGCTCCGATGTCCTCGCCCACGTCGGCGTCGCCAACGCGTTCGGCGATCGGCTGCGGCTCTACCCGCTCGCCGCCGACCTCGGCAAGGTCGCGCCGCGCGACGCCTCCGGCCGCGACGTGCGCTATCCCCGGGTCAGCCTCGACGAGGTCGCGGCGCGCCGCCCCGAGCTCCTCGTCCTCCCCGACGAACCCCACGCGTTCACCGCCGCCGACGAGGCCACCCTGCGCGCCGCGCTCCCCGGCGTCCGCACCGTGCGGGTCAGCGGCAAGGACCTGTTCTGGTACGGCGCCTGGACGATCGACGCGCTCGACCGCCTCGCCACCCAGCTCGCCGCGTAGGCCGTGCGATCTGCCGGGATCGGCGTGCTCCAGGGGCGCCGGGCGCGCGATGATGGCGGCGGATGCAGACGCGCAAGATCTCGCTCGCCACCGGGCTGACCTATCACATCTACGAATGGGCGCCGGATGGGCCGGATGGGCCGGATGGGCCGGATGGGCCGGATGGGCACGATGCGCCCGGTGATCTGACGTTCGTCCTGATCCACGGCTTCAGCGACCTCGGGTACACGTGGAGCGAAGTCGCCGAGCGGCTCGCGCCACATGGCCACGTGATCGCGCCCGACATGCGCGGCCACGGCGACAGCGACTGGATCGGCGCCGGCGGCTACTACCACTACATGGACTACGTCGCCGACCTGGACGACGTGATCGCGCAGCTCGCGCGACCGCGGGTCGTGCTGGTCGGGCACTCGATGGGCTGCAGCATCTCGAGCTACTACGCCGGCACACGGCCGGAGCGGATCACGGCGCTGGCGCTGTTCGAGGGCCTCGGCCCGCAGGACGGAAGCAGTGCCGACGGTCCGGCGCGCACCGCGCGCTGGATCGAGGCCTGGCGCAACGCCCGCAAGGACCGGCGGGTGATGCCGTCGCTCGACGAGGCGGTCCGCAGGCTGCGACGCAACGACCCCCGGCTCGGCGAGGCGCGCGCGCGCGAGCTGGCGCAGCTCGGGACCCGTCCGGTCGAGGGCGGCCTGGCGTGGAAGCACGATCCGCTGCACCTGACGCACGGTCCGTACACGTTCCGGGTCGAGACCGCGATCCGGTACTGGCAGCGGATCACGTGTCCGGTGGTGATCGTCGATGCCGCCGACAGCCAGCTCACGCTGCCGGCCGACGAGCGCGAGCGCCGCCGCGCGCACTTCGCCAACCATCGCCACGTCGTGGTCCCCGACGCGGGCCACATGATCCCGCGCCACCAACCCGCGCGCGTCGCCGAGCTGATCCTCGAGCTGGTCGGCTGATCCGAGGATCTTCGACGCGGGGCGAGCGCGCCCGGACCGAGCGCGGGCCGGCCGGCGTGGAACGAGTCGTGCACCAGAGCTGGTCATGCTGTTTCCGTGGATTGTCTTGCTCCTGGTGTTCGTCGCTGCGCTGATCGGCTTCATCGTTCATCTGAAGCGGCGGGTGCAGGCGCACCACCGCGAGCCGTGACGCGTCACGCGGTCCAGGCGACGTCCCGGCCGGCTCGCTGCGGATCCTTCGCATCGTG
>DASWRS010000266.1:0-26520 GCA_036403075.1 Kofleriaceae bacterium | reverse complement strand
TCGATCGCCCGCCCGCTCGAGCAGCTCGGCGCCGCGGCCCGCGCGCTCGGCGCCGGCGCGCTGTCGGTGCGGGCCGCGACCGACCGGCGCGACGAGATCGGCGACCTGGCGCGCTCGTTCAACCGCATGGCCGAGCAGATCCAGCAGCTCCGGCTCGCCGAGCGCGAGCTGCTCGGCGACGTCTCGCACGAGCTCCGCACGCCGCTGGCCCGGATGCGGGTCGTGCTCGATCTCGCCAGCGACGCCGGCGCCGAGGCCGGGCGCGCCCGGCGCTACCTCCGCGAGATCACCACCGACCTGTCCGAGCTCGAGCAGCTGATCGACGACATCATCGCGTCGTCGCGGCTCGATCCCGACGCGCCGCACTGGGCCGAGGCCCGGCCCCCGCTGCGCAGGCGGCACGTCACCGCGCACGAGCTGGTCGAGGCCGCCCAGCTCCGGTTCGGCGAGCGCTGGCCCGGCCGCACGCTGACCTGCCGCGGAGCGCCCGGCGCGACGGCAGAACCTCGGGCGGACGACCTCGTCATCGACGGCGATCCGATCTGGCTGCGCCGCGCGCTCGACAACCTGGTCGACAACGCGCGCAAGTACTCGCCCGATCACGCGGCGATCGCGATCGTCGTGGCCGAGGCCGAGCTCGGCGGCGCGCCCGCCGTCCGCATCGAGGTCGTCGATCACGGCGCGGGCATCGCGCCCGACGACTGGCCGCGGGTGTTCACCCCGTTCTTCCGCGCCGATCGCAGCCGGACCCGCGCGACCGGCGGCGTCGGCCTGGGGCTGGTGCTGGCGCGCCGGATCATCGAGGCCCATGGCGGGACGATCGGGTTTCACAGCGAGCTCGACGTCGGCTCGCGGTTCTGGTTCGTGCTGCCGCGCGCGGCGCTGGCGTCGGGGTAGCTCAGGTCTCGATCATCGGCACGAGCCACAGCCAGAACACCAGGCAGAGCACGAACCAGATCCCGATCGTCACCATCAGCGCGCGGGTCCACCACTCGGTCTCGCGCAGCGCGCTCGTGCCGGCGGCCTCGATCACGACCGATGCGAACGATCCGGCGTCGACCGCGCTGCCGTCGGCCCAGCCGCCGAGGGGCGCGGGCTGGCGGATCGGCGCCACCTCGGGTGCCGGCGGCTGCGGCGGCGCGGATGCCTCGGAGCCGAGCCGGCCGTACGCGATCTGGTGGTCGGGCAGCGCGTGCTTGACCAGCTGCGACAGCGCCGACTTGTCACAGTCCCAGCCGTGGTCGCGGGCGACCTTGCGGAGGTCCGCCGCCAGCGCCTGGGCGTCCGGATAACGCTCGTCGCGCGACCGCGCCAGCGCCTTGCCGACCACGCGCTCGAGGTCCGGAGGATACCCGGCGACGTACGCCGACGGCGGCGGCGCGGTCTCCTCGAGGATCGCGTGCATCATCTCGACCTCGTTGTCGCGCTGGAACAGCCGCCGGCCGACCGACATCTCCCACAGCATGGTGCCGAGCGAGAACACGTCGTTGCGCTGATCGAGCGGCTCGCACCGGATCTGCTCGGGCGTCAGGTAGCCGTACTTGCCCTGGATCGTCGTGGACGCGGCGGCGCCCTGGTCCTCGAGCACCTTGGCGATCCCGAAGTCGGCGAGCTTGACCTGGCCATCGTAGCCGAGCAGGACGTTCGATGGGTTGACGTCGCGGTGGATCACCCGCCGCACCGCGCCGTCGGCGTCGGGCTCGTTGTACGCGTGGTGCAGCGCGTCGCACACCGAGGTCGCGATCCGCACCATCGGCCCGAACGGAAGCCCGCGGGTCCCGGAGGTCTCGAGCCCGCACAGCAGCGACAGCACGGTGCCGCCGCGGACGTACTCCATCGCGATCACATAGCTGCCGTCGCTCTCGAACAGCTCGTAGACGTGGATGATGTTCGGGTGTGCGAGATTGGCCGAGATCCGGGCCTCGTTGAGGAACATCGCGACCGACTGTGGGTTTCCGGTGAGCCGCGGATGCAGCTTTTTCAGCACCACCTGACGCCGGAACCCCACAGGTCCGGTCTGGTAGGCGAGGTAGACCTCGCCCATGCCGCCGGTCGCCAGCCTGCGGATCACCTCGTACGAGCCGAGCCGTGACACCGCGGGGGAACGCACCCACCCTGCCAGAGCAGGAATTGGCAGCATGATCCACATTGGTCGTCAAACAACCCGTACGTCAAGATACTATTTCTGCACAATGTATTCGACAGCGGATCTGACTGCGAGTTACCCGCGTCGCGTGATCTGCACACGCAGCTGACTCCTCGGTAAAGGCCCGAGGCCGCCGCCGCCCGGCGACGCGTCCTGCGCCGGATACGTCAGATCGTAGCGCCGCGTGAACCAGCCCAGGAACGCCGGGACGACCAGCTGGATCAGAGTTTCTCCGGGGCAGCGGTGGCCCTCCGGTGGGCCGCCGCCCTGCGGGACGAGCGCGTTGCTCGGCAGCGCGGCGACCGCATCGTCACCGAGCCGGTCGCCGCGAAACACCGTCGGATCGGTGAACGTCGAGCCGTCCTGCAACGTTGCCCAGATCGCGCCGGCGCCCTTCCAGCCGGCGCGGATCGCGTAGCCGTCGATCTCGAGGTCGCGCCGGGCCACCCCGAAGAACGTGGTCGGCGCGACCGGGTACGCGCGCAGCACCTCGCGGGCGACCGCGCGCGCCTCGCCGAGCCCGCGGATCTGCGCCCCGGTCGGGGTGCCCTCGCCCAGCCGCGCGTCGCTCTCGGCGCGCAGCCGCCGCGCCAGCTCAGGGTGCTCGCCGAGCACGACCAGCGCCCAGGCCAGCGCCGCGGTCAGCCCGCCGTGCGCCGCGAAGAAGAAGTGCAGGATCTCGATCTCGATCTCCTGGGCCGAGAGCTGCTCGCCGCCCGGGCCGCGCGCCGCCTTGAGCACGCCGAGCGCGCTGCCGGCGCCGTCCCCGGTCGCGATCTGGTGCTTGATGTAGGCGCGCAGCCGGTCGCGCGCCTTGACCGCCTTGCCGTAGGCCGTGAACGGCAGGTTGATCGGCGGCGAGAACGTGCCCTTGATCAGCGTGGCGAAATCGCCGGCGACCTCGACGTTGCTGCGCGACGGATCGCTGGCCGCGAACAGCATGTCGGCGATGTCGAACCCGAGCTGCGACAGGTCGGCCGCGATCGGCTGCTCGCCGGCCGCGGCCCACGCGTCGACGAACCGGGTGAAGATCGCGAAGATGTTCGGCAGGTACGAGTCGAGCGCGCGCTCGCCGAACGCGGCCAGCAGCAGGCGCTTGCGCACCCGGTGGCGCTCGCCGTCGAGGAACGGCACCGCGTCGGGGTGGAGCAGCTCCTGGAGGAACTTCGGCGACCCGGACTGGCGCGTGAAGTGCTCCGGGTTCATGAAGAACGAGAACGCCTTGGGCCCGGCGAAGAACACCACGGTATCGCCGAGGATCCGGGTCTTCCACACCGCGCCGTGCTGCCGGGTCCGCGACAGCGTGAACGTGAACGGATCCCTGAGGAACTGGAGCGCCTCCCCCAGGAATGGCGCCCCCATCGACCCAGGTGGCGATGACGTCATCACCGCCCATCGTACGACCGATCGCGCGGCGCCGATCGGCGCCTGGCGATGTTTCACGCTCGACGCGGCGGGCGGCGAACGACGCCTGCGATCGCATGTGGAGCGTCCTGCGGCGCAGCGGTCCGCGACGACGGCGCGAATCGCGGAAATCTACAACAAGCCAGCAACGATTCGCGAACACGAACGAGCACTGGCCGACACCGACTCTCGGTTCGCTGACATCGTCCGCGCAGGTCAGACCACCGGCTCCGGACCGGCGCGACGTGGGCTACGTCCGCAGCCACGAATCGCTTCCTGCTCGGAAGCTGTTTCTCTCAAACGCCACGGACAGCGCCGTTCTGACGATGCTACGTTGACCGCGAAAGCCAGCTGACGGCTTCGAGGGGGATGTACGTCATGACCGGGCGGGTACCTGCGTCCACGGGAGGATTCGACGATCAGGGGCGGCGCGTCCGCGCCCCGCACGCGGCCACCGCGATCGGCAGCATCGAGCTGCCGGTGACACCCGACGTGCCCGCCGGCGGGCCCGAGCCGGAGTGGCCGCTGCCGCAACCCGGCACGTGGATCGGACAGTACGAGCTGATCCGCGAGCTCGGCCGCGGCGGCATGGGCGCGGTCTACGCCGCGCGCGACACCAAGCTCGGCCGCAAGGTCGCGATCAAGTTCCTGAGCAGCAACCACCACCCCGAGCTCACCGCGCGCTTCATCCTCGAGGCCAAGGCGACCGCGCGGTGCAACCACGAGAACATCATCGTCATTCACGAGGTCGGCGAGCACGCGGGCAATCCGTTCATGGTGCTCGAGTACCTCCAGGGCGCGCCGCTGACTCAGCTGCTGCAGGACGGCCGCAAGCTCCCGCCGGCCCAGGCGATCGAGCTCATGGTGCCGGTCGTCCGCGCGCTCACCGTCGCGCACGCCCACAACATCGTCCACCGCGACCTCAAGCCCGACAACATCTTCGTCACCGACTCGGGCACGATCAAGGTCCTCGACTTCGGCATCGCCAAGCTCGCGCACGGTGACGACGACGCCGCGCTGGTCCGCAGCGCCGCCGCGCGCGGCGTCGACCCGGCCGCCTCGCAGAAGCCGCTGACCCTGCGCGGCACCATGGTCGGGACCCTGCCCTACATGTCGCCGGAGCAGTGGGCCGGCGGCGCCACCGTGGTCGATCACCAGTCCGATCTGTGGGCCGTCGGCATCATGCTGTTCGAGATGGTCGCCGGCCATCACCCGCTCGCGCCGCTGCGCGGCTGGGACCTCATGGTCACGGGCCTCGTCCGCGAGCCGATGCCCGGCGTCCGCACCGCGTGCCCCAGCCTGCCCGACGAGCTCGCCGACGTCATCGACCGTTGCCTGCTCAAGGACAAGGCGCACCGCATCGGCTCGGCGCGCGAGCTGCTCGACGCCCTCGAGCCGCTGCTCCCCGGCCGCTACGTCCGCCGGCTGCGCTCCGACGAGAGCCCCTACGCCGGCCTCAAGTCGTTCCAGGAGTCCGACGCGCACCGGTTCTTCGGCCGGTCGCGCGACGTCGCCGCCGCGGTCGCCCGCCTGCGCGACGCGCCGCTGGTCGGCATCGTCGGGCCGTCGGGCGTCGGCAAGTCGTCGTTCGTGCGCGCCGGCATCGTGCCGACGCTCAAGGCCTCCGGCGAGCAGTGGTCCACGATCGTCGTGCGCCCCGGCCGCAGCCCGATGACCGCGCTGGCCTCCGCACTGGCCCCGATGCTCAGCACCAGCGCCGGGGCCGGCACCGCCACCGGCGCGGGGGTTCGCACGGGCACCGGCACGGGCACCGGCACCGGCGCCGGGGCCGGTCCGGGCACCGGCACGGGCGCGGTCCCGCCCAGCACGGTGTCCGCCGACCTGTCGCAGCACCAGGCCGTCCTCGAGCGGCTCTACGCCGAGCCCGGCTACCTCGGCGCCGCGCTACGCAGCCGGGCGCGCAGCCGCGACCAGCACATCCTGCTGTTCATCGATCAGTTCGAGGAGCTCTACACCCAGGTCGCCGACCCGCGCGAGCGGCTCGCGTTCACCGCGTGCCTCGCCGGCGTGTGCGACGACGTCACCACGCCGCTGCGGCTGGTCCTGTCGCTGCGCTCGGACTTCCTCGATCACGTCTCCGAGGCGCCGGCGCTGATGGCCGAGCTCACCCGCGGCCTGTACTTCCTGGCCTCGCCCAACCGCGACGGGCTGCGCGACGCGCTGATCCAGCCCGCCCAGATGGCCGGCTTCCAGTTCGAGGTCCCGTCGATGATCGAGTCGATGCTCGATCACCTCGAGCACACCCCCGGCGCCCTGCCGCTGCTCCAGTTCGCCGCGAGCCAGCTCTGGGAGATGCGCGATCGCGACCGCCGACTGCTCACCGCCGACAGCTACCACCGCATCGGCGGCATCGCCGGCGCGCTCGCCAGCCACGCCGACGCCGTGATCGCCGAGTGCAGCCAGCGCGAGCAGACCCTGATCCGCGCCCTGTTCCTGCGCCTGGTCACCTCCGAGCGCACCCGCGCGATCGTGCCGGTCGGCGAGCTCTACGAGCTCTCGGCCGATCCGGGCGAGGTCCACCGCGTCGTCGAGCGCCTGGTCCGCGCCCGCCTGCTCGTCGGCCAGACCATCGCCAGCACCAGCGGCGCGCCCACCGGCGGCACCGTGGAGATCGTCCACGAGTCGCTGATCCACGGCTGGCCGCTGTTGCGGCGCTGGCTCGACGAGACCCAGGAGGACGCGGCGTTCCTCGAGCAGCTGCGCAACGCCGCCCGGCAGTGGCAGATCCGCGGCTATGCCCAGGACCTCTTGTGGCGCGGCGAGGCGATGCAGGAGGCCCGGCTGTGGCACAGCCGCTACCGCGGCGAGCTGCCCGATCTGCAGCGCGCGTATCTGGGCGCCGTGTTCGCGCTCTCGGTCCGCGCCACGCGCCGAAAGCGCCTCGCCGTGATCGCGGCCATGGCGTTCCTGTCGCTGCTCGTCGTCGCCGGCGGCGTCGGCCTGTACACGATCCGCAAGGCGCAGCAGGAGACCGCGGCCCAGGCCCGCCGCGTCGAGGACCAGCTGGTCCTGACCCAGGCCGCCGAGAAGACCGCCAGGACCGAGCACGCCGCGGCGCTGGCCGCCAACCAGACGCTCGAGACCAAGAACTCCGCGCTGGTCGCCGCGATCGACGCCGCCGAGCGCGCGCGCAAGGACGCCGAGACCGCGCGCAGCGATGCGGAGGCCGCCCGCATCGCCGCCGAGCAAGCCCGGCTCAAGGCCGAGAAGGCCAAGCGGCGCGAGTCGAAGAGCCGCCATCAGGCGACCGAGGCGGCCCAGGCGGCGCTCGACGCGGAGGCCAAGGCCGAGCGCGCCAGCAAGGAGCTGGCGGCCACGCTCGCGCGGGAGCAGCAGCGGGTCAAGGAGCTCGAGGCCCAGACCCGCGGCGTCAAGATCATCCCCGACGTACAGACCCGCTGATCCGAGCGTACCACACGTCACCGGAAGGTAGGAGAGACGTGAAGACTCCGCACACAAGCATGCTCCTTGTCCTGGTTGCCATCGGCCTGGCCCACAAGGCTGCGCCACTCCGTGCGCAACCGGCGAACGAGGCCGTCATCGCCGGCGCCGAGAACGCAGCGTGGAATCGCGGCGTGCCGGCCGAGACTCGCCAGGCGGCCCGAGACCTGTTCCTGGAAGGCAACCGGCTGTTCAAGATCCCGCTGTTCACGCAGGCCGCCGACAAGTACATCGCCGCGATCGCCAAGTGGAAGCACCCGGCGTTCTACTTCAACCTGGCGGTCACCCAGCTCAACCTCGGCCAGCAGCTCGAAGCTCACCAGAACTTGCAAGAGGCGCTGAAGCACGGCGCTCCGCCCCTCGGTGAAGACCGCTACGCCGAGGCCCAGAAGCAGCTCAAGGAGGTCGAGGCCAAGCTCGGCCGGATCCGCGTCAGCTGCCCCACCAGCGGCGCCGAGGTCACCCTCGACGGCGACCGGCTGTTCACCGGCCCCGGCAGCCGCGAGGAGTGGGTCAAGGCCTCGACCCACCAGGTCACGGCGAAGAAGCCGGAGTATGAGACCCAGGCCAGGCAGGTGACGGTCGCCGCCGGGAAGCTCGCACCGATCGAGCTCTCGCTGCGCAAGCTGATCGAGGATCGGCCCTGGGCAACCTGGAAGCCGTGGGCCGTCGTCGGGACCGGCGTGGCCGTCGCAGCCGCGAGCGGTGTGCTTCACGGCTTCTCGGCCAGGAACTTCGGCCGCTACGACGATGGCTTCCTCAAGCTGGGCTGCGCAAATACAGGCTGCACGGAGCAGCAGATTCACGACATGAATTCGCAACTGCCTACCCTGCTGGATCGAGCCAGGCTGGAGCAGAAGATCGCAGTCGGCGGCTACATCGCGGGCGGCTCGCTGATCGCCATCGGCGCGGTGCTCGTCTACCTGAATCGGCCCCATCTGATGGAACAGGGCAGCGCGAGCTCCCCGTCCGGCGGTGTGGCCATCGTCCCCACGGTGAGCACAGACGCGGTCGGTGTCCTGGTCACCGTGCGCCATTGAACGGGAGAGCTGGCATGAAGCGAGTCAAAGACAAACACGGGGTCCGGCTGTGGGGACTCTGCATCGCGGTGACCGCGATCGTCGCGGCGAGCGCCGCGAGCGGCTCCTGCGCCTTCGACAGCAAGACCACGCTGTGCGAACAGTTCGGCCTGCGCTGCAAGGAAGGCCAGCAGTGCGCGACCAAGCAGGCGATGTGCATCGACATCGGCGGCTGCGGCAACAACCGCATGGACCCGGGCGAGGAATGCGACGACGGCAACGTCATGGACGGGGACGGTTGCAGCGCCGACTGCATGTCGAAGGAGGAGTGCGGGAACGGCATCCCTGACACCAAGGTCGGAGAAGCCTGCGATGATGGGATCAAGAACGGAAGCGTCGAGAGTAACTGTGGCATGGATTGCCAGTTCCGAAGCCGAGTTTGCGGCAACGGCATGGTGGAGAAGGAAGTCGGAGAAGAATGCGATCCGGGAGCCCAAGACTCGATAGATTGCAATTCCAATCAGGCCAATCTGGATTTCCCAGATCTCCATCTCGGTTGTAAGGCACCGCGGTGTGGCGACGGTTACACCAACATGGCCGCGCACGAGGAGTGTGACACCTTCGGCATGCAGACGAAGGGCTGCAACGGCACCCCGTGTACGAAGCCGGTGTGTGGCGATAACATCCACAATCAAGCGGCTGGCGAAGATTGCGACAATGGCAGCGCAGACACTGTCGGATGCAATGGAAACAACAACGGCAGTGGCGGATCGGCGACTTGTAAATTTCCATCCTGCGGCGATGGCTACATCAACAAGATGGCGCACGAGGACTGCGATAGCGTTGATGATACCTCGTCCTGCAATGGCAAGAACGCAGGAGCGGTGAGCTGCCGATCTGCAAGGTGTGGCGATGGCCACACGAATGCAGCCTTCACCCCACCCGGCTCGACCCTGCCCGAACAGTGTGATACCGGCGGCGTCGATACCCAGGCCTGCAATGGCCGAGACGATGGCCCCGGCAGCTGCCGCAAGCCTTCGTGCGGCGACGGCTACACCAACCCCGCAATCAACGAGGACTGCGACAATCTCGGCGGCGGAGATTCATCTGGCTGCAATGGCAGGACTGCAGGTTCGATGAGCTGTCGGACCCCTGCGTGCGGCGACGGCTATCGCAATGCGAGCTTCAAGCCACCCAACGCAGATCCCGGCCAGCAAGGCGAGGAATGCGACGACGGATCTTCCAATAGCAACACAACCAGGGATGCATGTCGAAGGAATTGTCGCAACCCGCATTGCGGCGATGGTGTGAGGGATACAGGCGAGATGTGCGACGACGGCAACAACAACAGCGACACAGCCAAGGATGCATGCCGCACTGATTGCACGAGGGCACACTGCGGCGACGGCGTGAAGGATACCGGCGAGGAATGCGACATGACGGCATGCTCCGGTATGCAGACATGCAATGAGAGCTGTCACTGTATATAGAGCTGGTTTCGCGCAATCCGCTGACCGAGGCTCGCGGCGGTCCCGTCCGCCGGGCACTGCTCGACGGGACGCGTGATCGCGAACGTGCCGCGCGTGATCTTCGCGTGACTGCCGGATCTTGCCAGGGGAGCTTCGCTAGGCTGATGCGATGGGTCGCATCACTGCCGTCGCTGTTGCGCTGGTCTCGCTCGCCACGCCCGCGTTTGCCGACGGGCCACCGGCGGCCGAGCGGCCGGCCGATGCCACCGTCGATGGTGCGATCATCGCCGCGGCGGTCGCGGCGTCGCTGGCGCCGATGGCGCTGCGGCTGCGCGGCCACGGGCTGTGGGACACCCAGCTGCTCGGGCCGGTCGATCGGGTAGCGATCGGGCAGCTGTCGGGGCAGGCCGCGCAGCTGTCGGACCTGATGCTCGCGGTGTCGATCGCGGCGCCCGCGGCGTACCTGACCGGCACGACGATCGAGGATAGCGACGGCGACCGCCTGGCGATCTACGGCGAGACGCTGGCCGTCGACCTGGCGCTGGTCCAGGTCGCCAAGTACCTGGTGCAGCGGCCGCGGCCGTACCTGTACAACGGCAGCACCGACGCGCTGCAGCTCGCGGCCGCGGCCGGCGACGACGGCTGGACATCGTTCTACTCGAGCCACGCTGCGATGAGCTTCGGCGCGGCGGTCGCGGGCGCGTACCTCTTGAGCACGACGAACGCCCACCCGATCGCGCGCGCGGTCGCGTGGGGCACCGGGCTCGCGGCGGCGGCCGCGACCTCGAACCTGCGGGTGCGCGCCGGCCGGCACTTCTACTCCGACATCCTGCTCGGCGCGCTGATCGGCACCGGCGTCGGCTACGCGGTGCCGGCGCTGCACGCCCGCGGCAAGCCGTACTCGCCGAGCAGCAACGACATCGCGGCCGCCGGCGTCGGGCTGTTCGGCGGCCTCGTGGCCAGCCAGCTGATCCCAATGCGCGGCGGCGGGCCGGCCGATCACCCGCGCGCGCTGATGGTGGACCAGCTCCACGTCGCGCCGCTCGCGCTCGCCGACGGTGCCGGGCTCGCGGTCAGCGGCCGCGTCCGGTCGCGCAGCTGGGGCCGCGTGCCACTGTCGAGAGCTCGCGAAGCGACGACGACGATGACGGGACGGTGACCCACCGCCGGCGTCGGCGCAGCGAACCGCGGCGGGGACCACGCCGAGTGCTTCGTCGACATTGCGATGCCGTGGAACGACGGCTACTCCGAGATCGTCACTGCGTGGAAGCCGCCGGCGCGGGGCTCGCCTGCTACCATCGCGGCGCCATGGCGAAGCGGCGCGACGGGGATGGCTCGGAGACACGCCCGCCCGGGAACGGCCCGGAGCCGGCCGCGCACACCGCCGATACGTCCCAGCCTGGCGAGACCGCCGATGCGAACCCCGACCCCGACAACGTGGCGCTCGCAGCCACGCTGCCGCCGGCTCGTGCCGACAACGTGGCGCTCGCAGCCACGCTGGCGTCGGCCCAGCCGCGCGAGGCCCCGCGCCCGGACACCGCAGCCACGCTGCCGCCCGAGGGCGACGACAAAGGTGACGACGACGAGCCCCCCGACCCGAGCGCCGCCGCCACGCTGCCGCCCGCCGACGAGGACAAGCACGCGAACGAGCACGCGAACGAGCACGGCGATGGCGAGCTCGCGGCCACGCTGCCGCCCGCCGGCGAGGCGGAGCCGTCGCGGTCCACCGGCGGCCCACCCATCGCCAGCTGGGATCGCTACGAGCTGTTCGAGCTGCTCGGCCGGGGCGGGATGGGCGCGGTGTACAGGGCGCGCGACCGGCGCCTCGGCCGGATCCTGGCGATCAAGTTCATCGTCGGCGCCGATCCGAGCCTGACGTTGCGATTCATGCGCGAGGCGCGTGCCCAGGCCGGGATCGATCACCCCAACATCTGCCGGGTGTACGAGGTCGGTGAGGTCCAGGGCCGGGCGTACATCGCGCTGCAGTTCATCGACGGCGAGCCGCTGCACAAGGCGGCCACGCGGATGTCGCTCGACGAGAAGATCACCGTGGTCCGGGACGTGGCGGTCGCGATCCAGGAGGCGCACCGGCTCGGCATCGTGCATCGCGACTTGAAGCCGGCGAACGTGCTGGTCGAGCGCACCGAGGATGGGCGCTGGGTCCCGATCGTCATGGACTTCGGCCTGGCGCGCGAGGCCACGGTGGAGGTCGGCATCACCGAGTCCGGGGTGCCGCTCGGCACGCCGGCGTACATGTCGCCCGAGCAGGCGCGCGGCGACGTGCATGCGATCGATCGCCGCTCCGACATCTACAGCCTGGGCGCCACGCTGTACGAGCTGTTGACCGGCAGCGTGCCGTTTTTCGCGACCTCGCTGGCGACGGCCCTGGCACGGGCGATCCACGACGAGCCGCCGGCGCCGCGCGGCCTGGCGCCGAGCCTGCCGATCGATCTCGAGACCATCACGCTCAAGTGCCTGGCCAAGGATCCGGTGCAGCGCTATCCGTCGGCGCGCGCGCTGGCCGACGACCTCGGCCGCTACCTCGGCGGCGAGCCGATCCTCGGCCGCCGCGTGCCGCTGTCGCAGCGGCTGCGGCTGCGCGCCCGGCGCCACCGCGCGCTGGTGATCCTCGGCGCCTCGTCGCTGGCGATCATCCTCACCGTGGCGGCGCTCGGGATCCGCGAGCGCATGCTCACCACCGAGCGCGCACGGCTCGCCGAGCGGCTCGGCGGCAAAGCCACGGAGATCGAGGGCTACCTGCGCGAGGCCTACCAGTGGCCGCTGCACGACACGCGTCGCGACCGCGCGCGCATCCGCGAACGCATGGTCGCCATCGCCGGGACCGACCATGGTCTCGGGGCGTTTGGCGATGCGATCGTCCACAACGCGCTCGGCCGCGGCCACCTCGCGCTCCACGAGTGGCGCGACGCCGCCGACGAGCTCGCCCGCGCCGCTGCCGCCGCACCGGAGCTGCAGACGCCGGAGCTGCACGCCGCGCACGGCCGCGCGCTCGGCGAGCTGTATCGCCGCGCGCTCGAGGAGGCCCTCGAGGAAGCGCGCCGCGCAGGCGACAAGCGAGGCGACAAGGCGTTGCTCGCCGAGCAGCGGAAACAGCTCGCGCAGCGCTATCTGGCGCCGGCGCTGGCCGAGCTCGAGCTGGCGCGCGCCTCGAGCGAGAACGCCGAGCTGCTCGAGGCGCAGATCGCGCTCTACCAGCGCGACTTCGCCGCCGCGGCGCGCCGCGGGCAGGCGGTTGCCGAGCAAGCGCCCGGGTCGTCCGAGGCGCGCAGGCTGGGCGGCGACGCCGCCTATGGTGCGGCGGTCGAGGCCTTCAACCACGGCGACTACGGTGTGGCGCGCGTCGGGCTCGAGCAAGCCACGGCGCTGTACGCGGCAGCGAGCGAAGTCGCGCGGAGCGATGCATCGATGTACCAGGCGGCCGCGGCGGCGTGGCTGCAGCTCGCAGAGATCGATTTTCGTCAGAAGCGCTCGCCGCGCGCGTCGCTCGATCACGCGCTCGACACCCTGGACCACCGCGCGCTGCGCGCCGATCCCGACGATGCACCGGCCTACACGACCAAATGCTACGTGCTCCTGCGCTGGTACCGAACCCCGTCGCTGGTCGGCGAAGACGACAAGCAACCGCTGCTCGACCGCGCGATCGAAGCTGCTACCCGTGCGGTCCAGATCGATCGCCAGGACGCGCACGCCTGGACCGCGCTCGGCGTTGCGCACATCTCGCGCGGCAGCTACGCGCTGTATTATGGCGGTCAGCCCGCTCGCTGGTGGACCCTCGCGCTCGAAGACTTCGGCAAGGCGCTGGACATCCAGCCCGATGATCTGCGGGCGAACAACGGACTCGGCATCGCGCATCGCTACCTCGGCACGGAGCTCGAGAACACCGGCGGCGATCCGATGCGCGAATATCTCGCCGCGCGACGCAGCTACGAGCATGCGGTGGAGATCGATCCCGAGTACCTGAACGCCTGTGCCAATCACGCCGACGTCGAGGTGGCGATCGCAGAGCACGACAACGCGATCGGGGTCGATCCGCGACCCGCGGTCGACAACGCGCGACGAGTGGCCGAGCGTTGCCTCACGATCGATCGCAACTTCTACAAGCTATACGACAACCTGGCGCAGGCCGAGCTCGCGCTCGCGCACTACCTCGTCGAGCAGCGCACCGACCCCATGGTGGCGCTGACGCGCGCGCGTCGCTATCTCGTTCGTGCCGACGAGGTCCAGCCCGAGACCATGGTCACCTGGTACCACCGACTCGTCGCCGCCAATACCGAGGCGACATTCCAGCTGCGCGATGGCCGGGACCCGACGAGCGCGATCACGACAGGGCGCGCGATGCTCGAGGAAGCACTGCGCCTGGATTCTGCCTGCGCCTACTGTTATGTCGAGGCCGCGCGCCTCGGCATCACCGAAGCGGGAGCGGCGCACGACAAGAGCAGGAAGATATCGGTTCTGGAAACCGCGCTCGCCGATGCCGAGAAGGCGATCTTGCTCGACAATCAGTATGCCGTGGCCAAGCTCGCCGCCGCCGAGGTCTGCCTGCAGCTCGCGATCGCACAGCCGTCCCGCACGGTCGTCGATCGTGGAATCCGCCATGTCGACCAGGCACTCGCGCGCAATCCCCGACTTCCCGGGGCGCAGAGCGTGCGAGCCGCGCTCCAGCGGCTGAGCGTGCCGTAGCCAATACATCGTCTCCGATCTCCTCGCTGGATCGCCTCACTCGTGCCTTCGCATCAGAGCGCGCGCCGCTCTTCGCTCGTTCGTGGACCGGTCTGGCCGACCACATCCGAGGCGGAGCCGTCCGGAGATGGACCTATGGGTTCGGGCCCACAGGTCTGATCCTTCGGGCAGATCGTGCGCCTGGGCGGTGTGCGACAGCGATCCACGAGCAGCGCCAGCAAGAGCAACAGCATCGCCACCAAGAGCCACCGCAGCCGACCACCACCCGTTGCCACCCCGATCAAATTACGCGTCGTCATCTTGCTCCTCCTTGCAGGATGGCCACGACAGCAAACCGTGGGCCGGGCCGCGCCCGTGTCATCGTCTCGCGGCAGCTCACGACGTTCGCCGCCGGCGCGTTTCGATCCTCACGCGTCGCTCTGCCGAGCTACATCGCCGGCTTTCCTCGGATCCTGGAGCTTGCGGGCGGACAGACGGGTCGGTGAAGCGGCACGAAACCGTGCGCGCACCAGGGTTCATTACGGCGCTCCCAGGCAACTTGGGCAGTTGAGCAGCCCTCGACGAGGGAAGAGTCACGAGGTCGATCACTTGCGCGGGGCCCAGCCGCGCGAACCCCAACATGGTGAATTCTGGAAACGGGGCGCTTCATCGAGGAATCTCGATCACTTGGCGAGACCCGTAATGAACCCTGGCGCACGCTCCGCAGACGCTGGCCTGGTGCCCGTTGATTCGGGGCTTCCCGTATGTGCGACGACGTCTCCATCGTGCAAGTCTGCAGGTCGGGCGCGGCACAATGTGCCAGGCGTTGTGCCACGCAACCGACCTGACTCGGCGACTTCGACGCGCCGCGGCCGGCATCGATCTCGGTTCGACGACTGGTGGCAAGACGCGAGGGCGGGTGGCGGACCGCCGATGCTGTTCTCGAGCCCGCTGGACCAGGCCTTCACCTCCGCGTACTTCCCGGGCGGGCAGGCCATGCTCGACTTGATGGGGCAGGTGATGCGGGGCAGCGTCACCACGGTTCCCGCGAGCGTGGAGAGCTACTTCGTTGCGGCAACGTGTCCCCGCGGCGCGCCCGCGGGTATATTTTGGGCGCCGCTTGGACCAGATGACCCTGCCCCCCAGCGCCGGCAAGCACGATGCCGGCGACGATGACGGAGCGCGTGTGCCCGGCGTCGTGATCGTGTTCTCGGGCGGCGCCGCGGCTGCGCGCGCGATCCCGATCGGCGATGGCGCGCTCGAGATCGGGCGCGGCAGCCTCGGCCTGGGCAACATCGAAGATGGCCGGGTGTCGCGCCGCCACGCCCGGATCACGTTCGACGGCTGGCGCTGCCTGGTCACCGATCTCGGCAGCCAGAACGGCACGTTGGTCGACGGCGTCCCGGCCGCCGGAAACAGCCATGTCCATCGCGTCATCCGGGTCGGCGACTCGCTGCTGATCCCGTGCCCCGACGTGCGGCGATTCGGCGATGGGGTGCAGGTCGTCGACGGCTTCGTGCGCGGGCCGGCGATGCGGGACCTGCTCGAGCAGGTCGCGCGCGCCGCGCGGAGCGGCACCACGCTGCACGTCCGCGGCGAGAACGGCACCGGCAAGGAAGGTATCGCGCAGGCGTTTCACCGCGCGAGCGCGCGGGCCGCGCGCGCGCTGATCGCGGTCAACTGCGCGGCGATCCCGCACGGGATCGCCGACCGCCTGCTGTTCGGCGCCAAGCGCGGCGTGTACACCGGCGCGGACGCCGACGCGTCCGGCTACATCCAGGAGGCCGACGGCGGCACGCTGTTCCTCGACGAGATCGGCGAGCTCGACCTGCTGGTCCAGTCCAAGCTGCTGCGCGTGCTCGAGACCCGGGATCTGTTGCCGCTCGGCGCAACGAAGTCGCGCAAGGTCGACTTCGCGCTGTGCTCGGCGACCAACAAGGACCTGCGCGCGCTGGTCGCGGCCGGCACGCTGCGCCAAGATCTGTTCTACCGGATCGGCCTGCCCGCGGTGCTGCTGCCCGCCCTGCGCAACCGGCCCGAGGAGATCCCGGCGCTGATCGCGCACGAGCTGGCGCGGCTGTCGTCGGCGCCGACCGCGCACGTGTCGCTGATCGAGCAGTGCCTGCTGCGGCCGTGGCCGGGCAACGTCCGCGAGCTCCAGTCCGAGATCCGCATCGCGGCGCAGGCCGCGCTCGCCGAGGGTGATCGCGTCGAGGCCCGCCACCTGTCGCCGACGGCCGGCACGGTGTTCGGCAGCGCGATGCCCGAGGCCCGCGCCGCGACGGCCGACGCTCACGCCACGCCCGCCGCGACGCCGCCCGATGCTCCGCGCAAGCGCACGCGGGACGACGTCGAGTCGCGCCAGCGCATCGCCGACGCACTGCGGGCCAACGGCGGCAACGTCGCCGCCACCGCGCGCGCCCTGGGCATGCACCGCACCCAGCTGCGCCGGCTGCTCGAGCGCCACGGCCTGGGCGGCGACCCGCCTGCCGGCACCGGCACAGACACCGGCACAGGCCCAGGCGACGACAGCGACGACAGCGACGACGACTCGGACTGACGCGCGGCCGATGTGCCTCGACTGTGCCGCGGCGGACCGCCGTGGACCGCCGTGGATCGCGAGGAACTGCCGGGAGCTCCGCGCGCCGGCGCCTCGGCAAGGCTGGCACGCGCGATGCTTTGCGAGCATGGCATGCCCCAGATCCGCGGGCCGGGCCGCTGTCGGCGGCGCGGCACCGGAGCGATGGCATGTTCCAGCGCGGATGTGAGATCCTCGGCGGATTGGCGAGGATCTGGCGAACCATATAACGAACGGAAAAGCCATCATGCGTCGAGTGCTCGTGTCCACAATCGTCGTGCTGCAGGCTGCTGGCTGCCACCCGCAGCCGATCAACCAGGCGCTCGATACCGCCTGCGACGACAAGCAGTGCGTGTCGATCACCGAGGTGTCGAACAACATCGCCAAGGCGCTCGACGGCAAGGTCGTCGGCTACGCGTCGTACGTCGGCGCGCCGCTCGGCGTACCCGGGCATCACGGCATGGCCCGCACCGCGGCCAATGCGCCGGCGGTGGACTACCAGACCGCGACCAAGATGCCGGTGGCCAGCGCCAGCAAGCTGGTCACCGCGCTCGCGGCGGTCAAGGTCCTCGGCAAGCACCAGATCGCGCTGACCTCCGCGATCGGCTCGCACCTGCCGGCCGACTGGGCGGTCCCGCCGGCCGTCGCGGCGATCACGTTCCAGGAGCTCCTGTCGCACTCGAGCGGGATCCACAACTACGGCAACACCGCGCAGGACTACGCCGACCTCAAGCAGTTCTTCTCGGGGCTGAGCAACGTCAGCAACAAGACGCGCGACTATAGCAACTACAACTTCTCGATCTTCCGCATCCTGTTACCGATGATCGAGGGCTTCACCGACACCGACCTTGCCAAGCGGCCCGAGCGGCTCGCCGCCGCGTACGTCCAGATCGTCCAGGCCAGCGTGTTCGATCCGATCGGGCTCCACGACGTCCAGTGCAAGCCGGCGGCATCCGGGGGCGCGGCCAAGTCCTACGCGTTCTCGTACGCGTTCCCCGGCACCAGCTCGGGCTGGGACTGGGGCGACGACACGCTCGGCTGCGGCCACGCGGGCTGGTACCTCTCGGTCGACGACGTCGCGAGCCTGCTGCTCCACATCCGAGACGGGGACGGCCTGGTGGTGTCCAAGGCCCAGTCCGACACCATGGAGAAGCTGGTCCTGGGCTGGGACGTCGCGGTCGATGGCAGCGGCTATCGCTACGTCGAGAAGAACGGCGGCTGGGGCTGGAACGGCACGAGCCTGAGCACCACGGCGGCGATCTTCGGCCCCGGCGTGATCGGTGTGCTGTTCGTCAACTCGGACATCTCCGGCAGCCCCGGCGTCGGCGCCGACACCGTGCTGTACAACGCGTACCAGGCGGCGCTGAAGCCCAAGCCGGCTCCCTGACTGGTATTCGCCGGAGCGCAAGCTTTGCCACCTGGTCGATTGGCCCGGTGCTTGCTGACCACCACCGTGCTCGACTCGACTCACGGTGAGCCGATCGACAGGGAGCTCGCCCGAACACGGGATGGATGGTCATGCGGTATGCATCTAGCTTTGTAGCGGTCATGGCGTTGGTCGACATCGGGTTGTCGGCGGCGGCACCTCGGCCGGTGGATCTCGTCGACGTGCCACGGCCGGCCGACCGGCTCGAGTCCCTCGCCGGGCCCGACGCCGCGTTCCAGGGCGAGCCCGTCGATCCGCGGTGGTCATCGGCGATATCGTCGGCGATCGAGTCGGCGCTGGTCGCCCGCAACGGCTTGCGTCCACTCGCCCACAGCGTGGAATGCCGGTCGCGGACCTGCCGGATCACGCTGCGCGAGGACGGAGCCGCTGACCCGGAGGCGGTCCTGTCGATGTTCCAGGCCCGGCGCGATCTCGGTGCCGCGGCCATCGCTCGCGTCGACCGCGGCACCGGCGCTGCGACCACGGTGCTCTATCTGTCGCGTCCCACCGAGGCGCCGGCGCGCTGACGAGCCACGGCTGCCGATCGCGGCGGCCAACCGCCGGGTGCCTGGCACATGTGCCGCGCTCGTGCCGCGCTCACGACGGGTCGCGCGGCGAGTCACGAGGACATCGACGCGCCGGAGCCGCGGCTCCGGCTGCCGCGCAGGCTGCTCTTGCCGCCGAGTCGCTCACGGCTCGAGCACGACCTTGCCGAACGCGGCGCGGTTCTCGAGCACGCGGTGGGCCTCGGCGGCGTCGGCCAGCGGCATCACGCGGTCGACCACCGGCTCGAGCCGGCCGGCGGCGACGTGGGACAGGACCGCGAGCAGGTCGGCCTTGCTGCCCATCGTCGAGCCCAGCACCTCGATCTGGCGAAAGAAGATGTGGCGCAGGTCGATCGCCGGGTGGAACCCCGCGGTCGCGCCGCAGGTGACGATCCGGCCGCCGTTGCGCACGGCGCGGATGCTGGCGGTGAACACGTCGCCGCCGACGTGCTCGATCACGGCATCGACGCCGCGCTTGGCGGTCAGCGTGCGGCACTCGGCCGCGAAGTCGGCCTCGGTGTAGTTGATCGCGATGTCGGCGCCGAGCGCCCTGGCCCGCGCGGCCTTGTCGTCGGTGCCGGCGGTCGCGATCACGCGCGCGCCGTGGAGCTTGGCGATCTGGATCGCCGCGACGCCGATGCCCGAGCCGGCGCCGTGCACGAGCACGGTGTCGCCCGGCGCGACCCGCGCCTTGTGGACGACCATCTGCCACGCGGTCAGGAACGGCAGGATCGCCGAGGCCGCGTGCGCGAAGTCGAGGCGATCGGGGTACGGCGCCAGGTTGGCCTCGGGCACGACGATGTACTCGGCGTAGCCGCCCTGGCGGTGCTCGCCGAGGATCGAGTACGACCGGCACAGGTTGTCGTGGCCGCCGAGGCACGCCGCGCACCGGCCGCACGACAGGCCGGGCTGGAGCACGACCTTGGCGCCGACCGTCGCGCTGGTGCCCGGTCCGGGCGCGTCGACCACGCCGGCGATGTCGGCGCCGAGCCGGTGCGGGAACGTCAGCTTGAACGCCGGGCCGCCGCGCCGGGTCCAGATGTCGAGGTGGTTGAGCGCGACCGCGCGGATCCGGACGCGGACCTCGCCGGGCCCGGGCTCGGGGACCGGCAGCGGCTCGAGGTGGAGCACGTCGGGGCCGCCGTGCTCGCGCATCACCATCGCGGTCATCGTCATGTCGCCACCGTAGCGCCCGGCTCACGGCCGCGGAAGCGGTGCGCGCCGCAACGACGATCGGCGCGGCGAATCGCGGCCGAATCGCGGCCGAATCGCGATAGAACGCCGGTATGAGAATCGTCGCCGTCCCGTGCCTCAAGGACAACTTCGCCTACCTCGTGATCGATGACGACGGCCGGTGCGCCGTGGTCGATCCCGGAGAAGCGGCGCCGGTCGAGGCGGCGCTGGCCCGCGAGCACGCCGAGCTCGCGGCGATCTGGGCGACCCACCACCACGCCGATCATGTCGGCGGCATCGCCGAGCTCGTCGCCGGGCGCAAGGGCGTCGAGGTCGTGATCGGCGTCAAGGACGCGGGCAAGACGCCCCACGTCACCCGCACGGTCGATGACGGCGACGAGGTCGTGCTCGGCTCGCTGCGCGCGCGCTGCATCCACAACCCCGGCCACACGCTGGGCGCGATCACGTTCGTCGTCAACGGCTGCGCGTTCACCGGCGACACCCTGTTCGGCGGCGGCTGCGGCCGGGTGTTCGAGGGCGACGCCGCGATGATGCACGCGTCGCTGATGCGGCTCGCCGCGCTGCCGCCCGAGACCCGCGTGTACTTCGGCCACGAGTACACCGCGTCGAACCTGCGATTCGCAGCGGCGGTCGAGCCCGACAATGCCGCGGTCGCCGCGCGCGCCCGCGCGCTGGCCCAGCCCTCGACGCCGTCGACGATCGCCGACGAGCGCGCGACCAACCCGTTCCTGCGCGCCGCCGAGCCCGCGGTGGTCGCCGCCGCCGCTCACCGCGGCGCCGCCGGCGATCCGGTCAGTGTGTTCGGCGCGGTCCGGGCGTGGAAGGACGGCTTCAAGTGACGCCGGCGCGGCTCGTCTGATACGCTTGCAAGAACCCCTGCGATGACCGAGCCCTCCGACCTCGCGTTGCTCGATCGCTGGCGCGGCGGCGAGGCCGGCGCCGGCGAGGCGCTGTTCCAGCGCCACTTCGACAGCATCTACGGGTTCTTCGAGACCAAGTGCGAGGCCGACGCCGACGAGCTGGTCCAGGCGACGTTCCTGGCCTGCGTGCGCGCCCGCGACCAGTTCCGCGCCGAGTCGAGCTTCCGGACCTACCTGTTCACGATCGCGCGCCACGAGCTGTACCGCGTGCTGCGCGGCCGCCAGCGCGACGGCGCGCGGCTCGACTTCGAGCTGTCGTCGATCGCCGAGCTGGTGTCGACGCCCGGCACGCGGATCGCGCGCAACCAGGAGCACCGCCAGCTGATCGAGGCGCTGCGCGCGCTGCCCGTCGAGCAGCAGACCTTGCTCGAGCTGCACTACTGGGAGGACATGGACATCGCCGCGCTGGCCGAGGTGTTCGAGATGCCGCAGGCGACGATCCGCACCCGGCTGCACCGCGCCCGCAAGGCGCTGCGCGAGCGGATGGCCGACACGGCGCCGCCGCGCGTGCTCGAGACCCTCGAGTCGATGGACGCCTGGGCCCGCGGCCTGGCGCGCCGCGCCGGGAAGTAGCGGCGGCTGCCGCGGCGAACGCCCTGGAATTCCAGTGGTTGTGAGGCCGAGCGAATTTTCGGGCCGGCCTGACACAAACCGCTCGGCGCCGCATCTACCAGGGCGCCCGGAACCGACCGGGCGAAAGGTGTGCGAACGAAATGTCCCTCCGCATTTCTACTCTCGTGGTGGCGGCGCTCGGTGCAGGCTGTGCGACCGGCGATCTCGATCCCGCCGCCGGTGACCCGGCAACCGGCGACGTCCAGCAAGCATTCAATCAGTGTCCCGAGTTCATGTGCGGCACCAACTCGCCGGTGATCGCCAACCTCGGGTTCTGGGAGCTCAACCTCCCGCCGGCGCCCGGCGTCGCCGGCCTGCCCAACAACGTCGGGTTGCAGGTCCTCGAGTTCATGCAGGGCGTGCAGAGCTACCAGCCCAAGGTGATCGGCGGCCGGCTGATCGCGACGTCGTCGACGACGACCCTGACCGGCGCCCAGCTGGTCAACGGCTGGCTGCGGCTGCGCCTCGGCCGGCGGCAGTTCAAGCTCCAGATCACCGACGTCTCGACCGTCGACTCGTGGGCGCTACCGACCAGCGGCGTGCCCGTACCGCTCGAGACCTACAAGCTCGACTGGACCGAGCTGATCAACGGCCTGCCCGGCCGCTACCTCAACGTCTGCCACAACATCCCGAGCCGCGAGTCCAGCGAGATCCTGACGATGACCGGCCTCAACATCTACCGCACGCTGCTGTTCGAAGGCGACCGGATCGATGCGCGCAAGAAGCTCGACACCGGCGTCGATCCCTCGTGGTTCAACCTCGGCTGCGCCGGCAGCGCGCTGGCCAAGATGGCGTTGACCGGCCACACCGAGGCGTCGCACATCACGCACGCCTTCGACACCACGCTGGCCGAGCGCCAGGCCATGCTCAAGATGCTCGCCGCCGACTACTGCGGCGACGGCACGCCGTTCACCGTCGCGGGCCAGCCGCTCAACTGGCGCGACGATCGCGGCACGATGAAGCTCACCGCGCTGATGTTCACGCCGCCGCAGCCGCTCGTCCTCGAGTCGCGCTGGAACGAGAACGGCGCGGTGTGCCTCGACAAGCCGCGCGTCGACGTCCACTGGACCCAGCTCGGCGACACCACGTTTGGCCCCGACGTCTACGACCAGGTGGCGGCGTGGTGCCCGCAGGCGATGCCGCCGCCGTGCGCCGACAGCAGCTTCGAGACCAGCGGCTATCACCTGCTGACCGCGACGGTTCCGTATCACCCGTAGCCATCGGTGATCGGTTAAGAAACGATCTCGTTTCGCGGGGTTGCCCACCGTCGGAGCCGTCGAGGATCGGCGGTGCGGCTGGTGCACATCGCGGGGCCGGACCGGCCGGACCCGATCGCCCGGCGCTGCGTGATCTCGACGGGCAGGACTCCGCGGGCCCGCGAAGCGATCGAAATCATGGCGTTCTTAACCGATTGCCGATGCGTCTGCCGGGAACCAGGCTCGGTGATGTTTCACCGGGCGCGCCGCTGCTCGTCTCGACTTGGTAGACCCGCGTTGGCTTGCGGCGCTCACCCGTCGGCCCTCACGTACACCCGTTGAGGGTCTCGGTCCCCGATGGCGGCGCCGTAGGCTCCGCGAGTTGTGGACGTGGCGCCCGCCGCGAGCTTGACGTCAGCGACCCGCGACGGCCAAGCCACCGTGCCAGCGAAACTGGTGACATGCCGAGGCGCATCGCTGCGTGATGCGGCCCCGGTGAGATCTTGAGCGCGACAACGCGCAATGTGCCCTTTTCGATCTCCGGAATGGTGCGGGAAGAGTGCTTCATCACCCATCGTCGCTCGTCATCTGAGAAACAGCCCTGTGGCGCTCGCAGGATGGCGATCGCGTCGGCTGCGTACTCGTCGATGATCCGGGGAATCTCCTCCTCACGGATCTGCAGCGGCGGGAGATGGATCGCCATCGGCCCTACGAGGGCTGCATCTCGGGAGTCGCCCTCCATGCAGACGAACAGTCGCACTTCGCTGCCGGGCTCAAAGAGCAGCCGCGTCAGCTCGTCAAAGTCCGCTGGCAAGCGCGCGCGCCGGACACATACCGAGCCGCCGATCGCCGAGGCGAACGCCTCGACACCGCAGCTATGATTCGCAGCTGAGCGCACGGAGGCGAGGTGTTTCTGCGGCGCCGATCGCAGACCACAAACGGCGCACGATCTCCCATGGCGAAGCGATGGAGCGTCCTTGCGATCGGAATCAGATCTCCTTCTCCACAGAGCACCAGCGGCGAACGACGGGCCATGGCCAGCCGCACCGCGCGGAGCGCATGGTCGACCGCCCGCATACGGTCGCCGCCCCAACCTAGGAGTCGGCGGCAGAACTCGCGCACCGCAACACCGCGCGCGCTCTCCGCGACCAGAACCGAGGCGCCGATGCCGATCTCGACGCCGGGTGTAAGCTCGAATTCGCGGCGAGGCACCCCGTCCTGACGCAAGCCGTGCAGCGTCAGCGGCCGGGCGGCCGCGATTGCGCTGCGGCTGGTCGAGGGCCTTGCCGCCGAGCCGCGGCGCGACGAGCTCGCCCGGATCTGCCACTGGCGCGCCGGCCTGCGATGGGAGTCGCTGGAGCTGCCGCGCATCCGGGACCGGCCGTACGAGGCGCCGGGCGGCGGCGGCGCCCTCATTGCGCTACCCGGGGCGCTACGCATCCAGTTCCGGGCTCCACGAGCTACACTCGCAAGATGACATCCCGGGTGCGCTATGCGCGGCCCGCGGGATGCCACGTTATGCGGCGCCCTCATTGTGTGCGCACGATCGACGCTGGCCGTACACTCTCTACATCGTCCTTGATGAATGAGAGAAGGAATGCCATGAAGATGATAGCCATTCTGTCGGTCGGACTCGTCGCTTGTGCGACCGTTCCGGACGCGAACGCGATCGAGCAGGTGGACCAGAGCTTCAGCTCGGACCAACTTCGCAGCTGGCGGTACTACTATCCGATGGATCGCGGGCAGGTGCGCGGTCAACGTGCCGGCAATCCGTGGGCGTCGTTCTCCGGCCAGAACAACTCTATCATCGCGCAGCTCACTTGGCGGCTACCGTCCGACCCGAGTGATTCGGCGATGTCCAACCGACCAAATTCGACCTACCCATCCACGGTCGCGGCTTTGCCGCCATATTACTTTGCGCAACCAGTGGAGTATTATGTCAACTGGTGGTGTCAGTATTCAGACGGGTTGTTCGACCCGGTGCAGCACAACTGCGCCGGCCTCGACTATCGAGAGCTGATTTCGGAGATGCCGGACATCTCCGGCAACGCGGCGTTCTTTCTCGGACTGTGGGCCGCCGGGATCAAGAGCAGCTATAACTTGTACTATGAGACCTCCATCTGCGATCTGCTCGACTCGACGTCCGTTACATCCTCTACAAAAACCGCCGCGTTGTCCGATCCGACCCGCCGCCGCCCGCAGCTGTTCGGACTTCCCGCGACGAGCCGCCCCGCGTTCTTCGCACCGCCGACATGCACCGTCACGTTCAAGAACGATATGACCACGAGCTTTGACGACAAGACTGGATACGGGAAAGGATACATCGCGACGGCAGTTCGCAGCGAGTTCTCGTCGCTTCACGGTTACGTGCTCGGCCTGGCCAACTTTTATTACGGTGAAACTGCCAAGACAGCTTGCCTATCAATGCCTGTTGGCAGCCCCGTACCAACCTATGATAGCAGTCAGGGGTTCGCTGCCTGTGTCGGGTACGTCGAACCGTACTACTCAGTGAACGCTGGAAACTCCCTCACGAGCGCCATGACCGCGTGGGGAATTGCGCCTGGCGGCGACCTGACCAACATCCAGTGGGAGAGCGACCACGGCTGGGATGCCTATGCAAACTCGCTCCCGCCCAACCAGTTCTCCATGGACACGTGCGAGTACGCCCCGTTGCCGCGGCAGCCTCGTCACGATATAACCTGTCACTAAGTTCGTCGGGCGCTGGCCAGGCTTCTAGTGTCCTTGCAGCAGAGGTGCGTGAAGAAGCGGTCAGGGCTTGATACGCTCGAGGGGGCCGGCCCCGTTTTCGACGGGGTCGCCGCCACCCGAGTGCGCGGCCCCGGTCGGCCAGGCAGGGGCACGCACGCTTGCCGTGGCCGGCGCGGCGACCGTCACGAAGCCCGGCGCGATCGCGAGCATGCTGATCGCGAGCATGCTGATCGCCGACCTGCTGAACAAGCGAGGGCTGCACCCCGGCGGGTCGGCGCGGCGTGGAAAGCAGGGCTCGTCCTTCACCGCGCTTCGCGTCGCCTACCTCGTCCACCAGTACGAACTCCGTCCTCGCTATGATCGTCTCCGAGATCGGGGCATGCTTACGAAGGAAGAGATGGCCGCTCGCCTCGGGATCCACGTGCACACGCTCATCCGCTGGGCCGAGCATGGCCTCGTTACCAGACACGCGTACAACGGCCACGCGTTTCTGTACGAGCCCCCGGGTCAGAACCCGCCGCTGAAGCAGAGCAGTCGTTGGAACCGGTTGGTCGATCGAGCGAACCAGACCGGGAAATCGCGATCAAAATCTTCCCGTGCAACGAGAGGAGGTGCAGTGTGAAGCGAGTTGGTTGTAGAACATGCAGAGGCCCGTCCCATCGAAGAACAAGACCTTGAGGGCATCGCGACGCTTGCCGAAAAACACGAACAGCGCGCCACACCGCGCGTCCGGTGTCAGTCGCTCCGCGACGATGCCTGAGAGCCGATTGAACCCCCAGCGAAGGTCGATGGGCTCGAGCCCGACAAACACCTCGACGCCGTGCGGGATCATCGCGCGCCTCCCGCCCGGACCACCTCGAGCACGGTGGCGAGCGCGTCGCGGTCCACGCCCGCTTCGATCACGATCCGCGCTGGCACATCGAGCAGCTCGATCACGATCCGCCGGACCGCCGTAGTGCAGCCTCGGCGCCGACCCGCCTGACCACCCGCGCCATCTGGATGACAGGCATGGCCGCCCTTGCGCGATCCTCACGCCGCAACCGCGACGACCACCAGCGCAGCGTGCCCGCCGCGAAGTCTCGCCCTGCCGTGAACTCCTCGACGGTCTTCCCGCTCGAACGCCACTCGGCGACCCGGGACCGCCACATCGTCTTCTTGTC
>DASWRS010000265.1:0-19846 GCA_036403075.1 Kofleriaceae bacterium | reverse complement strand
CCGAGGCGCAGTTTGCCCGGGCGAAGGCCGACTACGAGGCGCGGCGCTTCGCCGACGCGGCGCGGGGCTTCCTCGAGGCCGCGCGCGCGCTGCGGCTCGGCGGCCCGTATGCGGACGGCTTCACCGGCAACCGGCGGATCTGCTACCGAAACGCCGCCGCCGCGTTCTCTGCGGCGGCCGACATCACGGGCGGTCGGGCGGCGCTGGCTGCGGCGGGGCGCGAAGATCCAGCCTGCGCCGACACGCTGAGCGAGCTGCAGGCCGGCCTCGCCCCGCTGTGACCGTCGAGTCGCGCGATCGAGGGCAGACAGCGCCCCGCAGCACGCGGCAGCGGCCGAGACGGCGGCTCGACGGCCGGCGCGCGGACTGGCAAGCTCGCGGCGATGTCCGAGCTCCCTGCAGGCGTGTTCGTCGTCCCGGCGCAGGATCGCGTGGTGTTTGGCCGGCCGGCCGATGTGGCGCTCGTCGCCGAGGCCGACCGGCACCAGGCGCAGCGGATCTTCGTCGTGTCGACGCGATCGCTCGCGCGGCTCGAGGCCGGGCCGCTGCAGCGGATCGTCGCGGCGCTCGGGGCGCGCTGTGCCGGCCTGTTCGCGGAGGTCCGCGCGCACAGCCCGCGCGAGGACGTGATCGCGGTCGCGACCGCCGCGCGCGCGGCGCGAGCGGATCTGCTGGTCGCGGTCGGCGGCGGCTCCGTGATCGACGCGACCAAGGCGGCGCAGATGTGCCTGTGGCTCGGGATCGACACGCCGGAGGCGATGGAGCCGTATCGCGGCGGCGCGCCCGGCGACATCGCGCGGCCGATCGAGGCCCCGGCGGCGCCGGTCCGCATGATCGCGGTGTCGACCACCTTGTCGGCGTCGGAGTTCACCGCGACGGCCGGGGTCACCGACAGCCGGACCGCGGCCAAGCAGTCGTTCACGCACCGGCTGCTGGTGCCGCGCGAGGTGGTGCTCGATCCGGCCGCGACGCTCGACACGCCGGACTGGCTGCTGTTCGCGACCGGCATCCGCGCCGTCGACCACGCGGTCGAGTCGTACTGCTCGCCGCTGGCGAACCCGGCGACCGAGGCCCTGTCGCTGCAGGGGCTGCGGCTGCTGCACCGCGCGCTGCCGCGGATCCAGGCGGACCCGCGCGATCTCCACGCGCGGCTCGAGGCGCAGTTCGGGATGTGGCAGAGCATCGCGGCCGCGGCCGCCGGTGCCGGCTCGGGCGCCAGCCACGGGATCGGTTACGCGCTCGGCGCCGGCTACGGGGTCCCCCACGGCCACACGTCGTGCGTGATGCTGCCCGCCGTCCTGGCATGGAACGCCGCGGTCAACCACGAGCGGCAGCGCGCGCTGTCGGAGGCCATGGGCGCACCGGACCGACTGGCCTCGGCGCTGATCGCCGAGCTGATCGCCACGCTCGGTCAACCCGGCTCGCTGCGCGCGGTCGGCATCTCGCGCGCCGACCTCGACGTGATCGCCGAGCGCGCGCTGGCCTATCCCCCGCTGCGGATCAACCCGCGGCCGGTCACGACCGCCGCGCAGGTCAAGGAGATCCTCGAGCTGGCGTGGTGAGCGACCAACGGTCTGGTACGGACTACTGCGGCTTGAGCGTCACCATCGACAGCACATAGCCGACGTTGTCATTGGTGAACTCGACCGCCTCGACGGTCCCGACCGGGTCGCCGGTGATCCGGTACTCGGCCCAGTCGCCGACGCCGTCGTCGGCGCCCTTGGTGAAGCCCGCGCCAGTCGCGCGGACGCTGCCCTGCGAGTTGCACGCCGCCCACACGACATCACCGGCATGGCCGGAGCGCACGCTGCCGATGCAGTCGCCGGTGCCCTCGGTCGCGCTCACGCCATCGAACGTGATCATCCCACCCGCGGGATCGGTCATCGCGAACTCGTCCCCCAAGTGGTTCTTGCTGCTGCCGCAGGCGCTGCCGGTCCAGCTCACCGACACGGCCGTGCGCACCGCGTCGGGCGCGATCGCACCAAATGTCGCCGAGCGCTCGCTCGATTGCGTCGAGGCCGTGATCGGACCGAGCTGGGTGAACGTCCAGCCGGGCGCCGACACCGACACCCCGGTCGGCACCGCGGGCCCGGCGCACGAGACCTGGATCACCACCGCGTTTCCGGCGGCGTGGGCCTGGGCGCGGAAGGCGTCGGTCGGCCCGCCGCCCGGGCTGCGCTGCACGAACGGTGCGACGTACGCGATGCGTGCCGGCGCGGCATCGCTCGCGGCGTCGTCCCCGCCGGCGTCGCTCCGCACCTCGAACGCGACGCGGCCGCACCCCAGTCCGGACCCGATCCACCCGATCGCCAGCGCGATCGCTCCGCGACGAAGCATGGCGCTCATCCTAACCCGGAACATTCACCACGATCCGGACGCGGCGCGGGCCGGAGGGTAGCGAGCGCGCGAGCCGACAGCGCGATCCGGCACCGACGTTGCGCGCAGCCGTGACATGGGCGCTCGGCGAGTGCACCGCCCGCGCTGCGCGCTTCACCACGCTCCACTGTACTGCGTGGCACATCCTACGCCCGCAGTCCGGCGCCTGCGCCTTCGCGCGATCCTCGCCCGACAGACCTAGAGCAAGCGGCCCGGCACCGGGGCACTCGCGACATGAGCGCGGGCCGTCGGATAACCGGCGAGCCGATCACGCGTGGCGCCGGGCAGGCCGGGGAGCAGACCGAGCAGATGGGGGGCCTCGCCCGCTGTTGCTACGGCCCGCCGGGCGCCGGGGCCGAGCACTCCGGCGGTGCGGTGAACGAGGTCAGCGATCCGCGCGCCACGTCGACGATGGTCAGCGTGTGTGCGCGCGCGGTGGCGCCGCCGTAGACCAGCACGAGGTGACCGTTGACGTCGCCAGTGAGCGCCACCATGCCCGGCTCGACCGGCGCCCCCGTCGCGATCCGCTGCACGAGCTCGCCCGTCGCCACGTCCTGGATCACCACCGCGTCGCCGGTCTGCGTCGCAAACGCCCAGCGGTGGTTGGCGATCTTGGTCGGCGTCACGATCATCACGGTCGCCGGGTCACCCACCGCCGCGATTCGTTTGCCGTGCAGCGTGACAAGGTACGCGGTGCGCGCGCTCGCAAGCCGCTCGGCGAGGCCGACCGGCGGCGGCCTGGTATGGAGCGTCTCGTCGAAGCACGCGCCGGGGGTGACCAGCAGCGTGTCGTCGAGCGCCTGCACGCTCGCGCACGGCTGCGCCGCGGTCGTGCGTGCCGGGAACCGCGCCAGCCGTCGCTTGCCGGCGGCATCCCAGGTCTCGATCACCTGCGCTCCCGGACGCCCGGTCACCCGCACCGTGAATGGCACGTCACGGGATTGCGGCGGCCGCTCGAATGACGGCCCCTGGCTCCAGCGCGCGTCGGGCTCGGCCACGGCATGATCGGTGACGTCGACTGACCAGCAGCCGGCCGCGCCGCCCAGGCACACGTTCGCGATCAGCTGGTCCGGGTGCTCGCGGTCGACGTCGAGGCTGATCGCCAGCGGCTCGCCGGTCCCAGGACCACGGCAATCGCGCGTCGATTGCCGGTCGGGTAGCGCGGCGATCTTCAGCGACTCGATGAGCATCAGCGGGACATCGATCTGGATCGCGGCCGTGCGTGATCCGCACACCGGCTGGTCCCAGGCAGAGAGCGTCTCGTAGCAGCGCCCGATCGCCGCCAAGGTGGACGCCTGCTCGGCGCAGGCGAGGAACGCGTCCGGCATGACCATACAACTACCGACCGCGTCTCGCAGCCCGGCCAGCGCCGCGGCCACCACCGCCGCGCCACCAGGCTCGCCGGCCGCCGCGGGAGCCGCCGGCGCCGGGCTCGCCGTGGGTTTCAGCGCTGCGATATGGTCGAACAGCTTGCTGCAGCGACGTGCGCGCGGCCCGGTCGGCGCTGGCCCGACGCACGACGCTTGGACTTGCACCGGGTCCGCCGCCTGCACGCTCGGGTCGTCGAGCAGGCGGCCCGCCACCTCCGTCACGAACTCCCAGTCCTTGTCGTAGTGCATGTCGTGGAGGCGCAGGTCGAGGCGCGCGCCGCCGTGCAGCGCGACCGAGCCGGTGATGCGCCGTGGCTTGTGCACGCCGTGCGGTCTTTGGTCGTCTCGGTCGTGCTCGGCGAGCTGCTCGGCGTCGAGCGCGAACCAGGCCGCCTGATCGCCGCGCAGCGCGGCCCGATCCGTGTCGTACCAGCGCGGCTGACTGGCCCCGGCGAGCATCGCGCGCAGCTCGCCCTGCAGGGTCTCCCTGTCGGCGCCGCCCATCGCCCGGATCTCGATCAGCGTGCGATCGTCCGCGAGGTACACCAGCTCGCCCGCGGTCATGAACGTCCGGTCATCCACCCAGGTGCTCCCGAGCTCGTCGCCCCAGGCCGCCCGGTTCGCGAGCGTTCGCTTGCGCTCGCGTCCGGCCAGGCAGTCCACGCCGAGCGCGTTGCGCCGCGCGTTCGCGCGCTCGACGGTGGCCAGCGCCTGCCCGCACGCGCGGGCCGCGTCGTCGCCATGACTCGCCGCGAGCAGCGCCTGCGCGGCCTTGACGTCCGCCGCGACCGACACGGGCACGTCCTCGCAGGTGAACAGCTCGTGCACGGCCTCGTCGTAGCGCTGGCACTCGGGCGGCCGATCCTTGGCCACGACCGGCGCGCCCGGACTCGTCGCGGCCCACCGCACCGCGTCGGGGACGGCGCGCGTCAGGCATGCCCGCGCACGCGCAGCATCGGCCCCGTGGACGATCGCAAACCTCGCGCTGGGTGGCGGGTGATCGCCGACCTCCTCCATCATGCGCAGCGCCACGGTCACGCCGTGCGCGGATTCGATCACCTCGGGGCACACCGACGCGAGCGTCGACTCGCGCTCCATCACCTGGCGCGCCAGGTACCACAGCGCGCTCGCCCGCAAGCGCGGGATGTCGACGTCGAGCACCGCCAGCACGCCCTCGGGCAACCGGAACCGCTGGCTCGCTGCCTTGGCTGCCGGCGCCGCCGGCTTTGTCGGCTCGCTCCCGCACCCGACGACGATCATCACCACGCACAACACCCGCAGCTTCATCGCGCCATGGTACGTTGGCCCACCCGCGGACATCCCTGCCGCCAGGCTGGTGGAATTTTCCGGCGCGACTGATGGCGAGCGCATCCCTGGCAGCGCGCTACCCGCGCGATGGCGCACCCGGCCGCGACATCGGCGCTCGGCGAGTGCAATTGCGTTGGTTTCACGGCTCTCGGCCTTGGTAGGTATGTCGTCGCCATCCGCTCGATGACCTGCGCCGCCCGTACGATCCCAGGACCACCGCCCTGCTGTCCAAGCTTCATGCCTTGACTCTGGTCGGTGGCGAGCATCAAACCCACGACTACTACATGACGATCGGGCCGATGTTCGCGGACCCGACGGCGCGGCAGCTCTACGCCGAGATCGCGTCGGTCGAGGAGCAACACGTCACGCACTACGAGTCGCTCTGCGATACGCGCGAGCCGATCCTCGAGAAGTGGCTGCTGCATGAGGCCTGCGAGGCATACAACTACTGGAGCTGCGTCGAGTCGGAGACCGATCCGAGGATCAAGGCGATCTGGGAACGGATGCTCGAGTACGAGCTCGGCCACGTTCAGACGGTCGCGGCGCTGTTCGAACGCCTCGAGAAACGCGACGCCGCCGAGGTCCTCGACGCCGCGCTGCCCAGGCCGATCGAGTACGTGCCGCATCGCGAGCTCGTCCGCGAGGTGCTGCGGCGCGAAGCCGGCTTCGGCGCGTCGGGGCCGGATCTGGTCGCGAATCGGGAGGACGAGCCTGAGCGCACGCGGGAGTACCGCGCGCACCTGAACCGGGACGATCAGCCGTCGAACATGGTGTCCGGGGGCTGGACGTGGCAGCCCGGCGGCGAGCTCGCCGCGCCCCTGGCTCCGGACGCGGCACAGCACATTCAACACCGCAACCAGACCACCTCACACAAGGCATCTTCATGAAGCCCCAGAACTCGACACAGCCGGGCGACAACCACACCGGCATTGCGCTTCATCCCGAGTACGCCGCAGAGATGGTCAATGGAACGAAGGAGTTCGGCCCGACATCCGGCGGCGACTCGGAGCTCCTCGCCCAGAACCGGGTCCGGGTCGCGGCGATCAGCACCCCGGCCGGGACGATGCCGCCGATCTCGGCGCTGCCCGACGGGCAGCTCGTGCTGCTCGACAAGCTCGGCGCGCGCCTTCAGTTCGAGCGCATGGGAACACGGCTCTACGACGCGTTGATCTCCAAGCTGGAGGCGTACGGGACGTTCCCGGTGGGCCGAGCCGGGAGGACCTCACCGAGATCCGCAACCAGGAGCACGGACACATGCAGCTCGTGCAGGGGCTGATCCTCCAGCTCGGGGGAGATCCGACCGTGGTCACGCCGTGCGCGAACCTGCAAGCGGTGGCGAGTCGCGGGATCGGGGACGTGCTGCTGGATCCGCGGACCACGCTGCTCGAGTGTCTCGATGCGATCCTCGTCGCCGAGCTGACCGACCACGAGAGCTGGGAGGTGCTCGCGACCCTCGCGGGGACCATCGCCGGCGAGCTCGAGGCCGAGCTGCGCGCTGCGGAGCAGACCGAGGCCGAGCACCTGGCCAAGGTGCGTGCGTGGCTCGCTGCCGGTACGCCGGTCGCCGGACGGGAGCCCGGATCGAGGACGCGCGCAACCGGCGACTGAAGGCCGGCGCGTCGCCCGCCGGGATCCGTCGCACGACCTGCTCGAAGAGCCGGCGCCCAGGGTCTGGCGGCGCTGGCCACGTGCCGCATCCGGCAGGATCGGACGCGAAGCTGGTCGAGATGCACCACGTGGCACGAGGTCATGCTCGTCAGGGTTGCAGCAGGACCTTGATCGCGCGGCGCTCATCCATCGCGCGATACGCGTCGGCGACGCGCTCGAGCGGCAGGGTCGTATCGAACACCTTGCCGGGCTGGATCGTTCCTCTCCAGATCAGATCGATCAGGGCCGGCAAGAACCGACGCACGGGCGCAGGACCACCGTGGAGGTGGACGTGCGTGAAGAACAGGCGCTGACCGTCGAGCTCGACGCCGTGCGGCACGCCGACGTAGCTGACGTACCCGCCCGGCCTCGCGGCTCCGATCGCCTGGTGCATCGCCTCGTTGGTTCCGACGCACTCGAGCACCGAGTCCGCGCCGACACCCTTGGTCAGCTCCCGGATGCGGGCCACGCCGTCGTCGCCGCGCTCGCGAACGATGTCGGTCGCGCCGAGCTCGCGCGCGAGCTGCTGCCGTGCGTCGTGACGGCTCATCGCGAAGATCCGCTCAGCGCCCATCTGCTTCGCGGCGAGGATGCCGAGCAGGCCGACGGCGCCGTCACCGACCACCGCGACGGTCGAGCCCGGCTTGACGTTCGCCGCGTCGGCCGCGAACCATCCGGTGCCGAGCACGTCGGATGCCGCCAGCAGGCTCGGGATCAGCTCCTGGGGCGGAGCATCCGGCGTGGCGACCAGCGTGCCGTCGGCGAGCGGGACGCGCAGGTACTGGGCTTGCGCGCCGATGATGAACTGGACGTGCTGACACGAGGTCTGATAGCCCGCCTTGCAGTGCGGACAGGTGTTGTCCGACGCGAAGAACGATCCGATGACGAACTGTCCGCGCCGGATCGTCCGTACCGCCGGACCGACTTCTTCGACGACCCCGCAGTACTCGTGGCCGATCGGCACCGGCTCGGTCACCGGATTGATGCCGCGATAGCTCCACAGGTCGGACCCGCAGACGCAGGTCGCAGACAGCCGGATGATCGCGTCCGTCGGTTCGACGATCTCCGGCATCGGAAGTTCCTCGGCCCGCACGTCGCGCGGTCCGTGAATCACAGCTCCTTGCATGGTCGTGTCCTCCGCGGGAGAACACATGCGCGTCGCTGGCCAGCTGCACGAGCCAGTGGGCGTCTGCTCTGCCGCGAGGCAGCGCGCGCGAATCGGGCGTGAGCGCGCACGGTGCGCTCCCGGCTCGCAAGCCCCCATCAGGCGCCGGGCACCTGGTTCGCATCGCCAGAGGACAACACCATGGCAAACGAGAAACCCGCAAGCAGCGCGCGCAAGACGATCGGCGACATCGCTCCGAAGCTCGCCGAGCTCACGGAGGACGTCCTGTTCGGCGACGTCTGGGAGCGCCCGCAGCTGTCCAAGCGAGACCGCAGCCTGATCACGTGCGCCGCGCTCGTCGCCGGGGGCAAGACCGAGCAGATGAGCTTCCACTTCCCGCGGGCGATCGAGAACGGCGTGACGGAGGAGGAGATCATCGAGATGATCACGCACCTGGCGTTCTACGTCGGGTGGCCGAGCGCGATGTCGGCGGTCGGCAAGGCCAAGGAGCTGTTCGGAGCCAGGCGGAGCTGACGACCATGGAGATCAAGCGAGCCGGGTCGCAGCCGTCGCAGAAGGCGCCGGCGGAGCACTTCACCGGAACCGTGCGGCTCGATCCGCTGTTTCAGGCGCCCGCACCCGGGCGCACGGCTGGCGCCTACGTCACGTTCGAGCCGTGCGCGCGGAGTGACTGGCACACCCACCCGCTCGGCCAGACGCTGATCGTCACCGCGGGTTGTGGCCTGCACCAGCGCTGGGGCGGTCCGATCGAGGAGATCCGGCCAGGCGACGTGGTCACCGTCGGCCCGGACGAGAAGCACTGGCACGGTGCATCGCCGACCACGGCGATGACCCACATCGCGATCCAGGAGTCACTCGAGGGCAAGAACGTCGAGTGGCTGGAGAAGGTCAGCGACGAGCAATACCGGGGCAGCTGATGAAGCAGCGCGCTCCGGGAAGCACGTGCGCGAGGCGCCTGCAATCGGGCCCGACGGCACGGGGCCTGGCGATCAGAGCTCCTTGACGATGCGTCCGGCGACGATCGTCATCCTGATCTTCCCGGCCAGCAGCCCGGCCGGATCGTGCTCGCCGGCGTTCAACGGGTCGATATCGATCGCGGTGAGATCGGCCCACCGCCCGGCCGCGAGCGCGCCGGTCTGGTCCTCGGCGAACGCCGCGTAGGCGGCCCACGTCGTGTAGCCGCGCAGCGCTTCTTCGGGCGTCATGCGTTGCTCGGGGTGCCAGCCGCCCTCCGGCTTGCCGGCGCGGTCCTGCCGCGTGATGGCGGAGTGCAGGCCGTAGAAGATGTCGTGATCGGTGCCCGGCAGATCGGAGCTGAAGACCAGGTGCGCGCCGGCCCGGCGCAGGGTCCGCCACGCGTATGCCAGCTTGACGCGGTCGGGGCCGAGGCGATCCTCGGCCCACGCCATGTCCTCGACCGCGTGCGGCGGGTTCATCGACGCGATGATGCCCGAGCTCACGATGCGCGGCACGTCGCGCGCGTCGAGCACCTGCGCGTGCTCGATCCGGTGCCGGCCGCCGGCGGTCGACGGCGCGCTCTTCTCGACGGCCTCGATGAAGTCGATCGCCTCGCGGTTCGCCGCGTCGCCGATCGCGTGGATGTCGACCTGGAACCCGGCCTTCATCATCGCCGCGGTGAGCTCCGGATCGAACGTGGCCTCCGGCGTCGCCACGCCGCGCTCCCCGGGGCGGTCGGCGTACGGCGCGATCAGGCGCGCGCCGCGCGACCCGAGCGCGCCGTCGAAGAAGACCTTCACGCCCAGCGTCGTGAACATCCGCTGCTCGGCCGGCGCCTCGCGGCCCTTCGCGCGCCAGCGTTCGAGCAGCGGGTGGTCGCGTCCCGAGAGCATCGCGTACACGCGCACCGGCAGGCGCCGCGTCGCCGCGAGGTGCTCGAACGCCGCCATCAGCTCGCTGTCCGCGCCCGCCTCTTGCACTGCGACGTACCCGGCCTGGGCCATCGCATCGAGTCCCTTGAGGACGATGGCTTCGAACTGCACCGTGGTCGGCGGCGGAATGGCGGATTCGAGCAGCCCGACTGCCGCATTGAGCAGGACGCCGCTCGGCTCTCCGGAAGCGTCCTTCCGGATCTCGCCGCCCGCCGGTGCGCGCGTCGCGGCGGTGATCTTGGCGCGCTCGAACGCGAGTCGATTGCCCCACACGGCATAGCCGTGCAGGCCGCGCAGGTACACCGGATGATCGGGCACCCGTTCGGACAAGAGCTTCACGGTCGGGTAGCGGTTGGCCCACGCCCCGTCGTCCCAGCCATAGCCGAGGACCCACTCGCCCTTCGGCGTGACCGCCGCGCGCGCGGCGACCCGCTCGACCGCCTCCGCTTCGGAGGCCACCCCGACGAGGTTCACGCGCTCGAGCTTGCGGCCGAGCTCGAGGATGTGGACGTGCGAGTCGACGAGGCCCGGCAGGAGCGTGGCGCCGTGGAGGTCGATGACGCGGCTGGCGGGGCCACGCCACGTCGCCGCCGCCTCGTTCGATCCGACGAAGACGATGCGGCTGCCGCGGATCGCGACCGCCTGCGCGTCCGGCGCCCAGCCGGCCGGCCCGTGCGGCGCACTGGCGGCCGGCGTACCGTCGGCGGCGGGTTCGGCCCAGGCCAACGTGTAGACCCGCGCGTGGGTGAGGATCAGGTCGGCGCGCGGGCCGGTATCCGTGACGCTCGGGTCGGTGCGGGCGACGGTGTGAGGACTCGAGCAGGCGCCGGCGGACAGGCCGGCGGACAGGCCGGCGACGAACAGCCCGAGCGCCGTGGCCGCGACGACGAAGATCGATCGAACCTGGCTGAACATCGGCCCCCCGGCGGACGCTAACACGCGGCTGGTGACGAGCCTTCGAGCGCGGCCCGGCGCGCGGCAAGCATTGCCATGTAGGTTCAGGCGCGACCTGCGCACCCGAAGATCTGTCGAAGTGGCTCTCCGGAGGTCCAGGCGCGTCCAGAAATGTGGACGGCCCACGCACGTGAATTCGCCGCGATAGCTCACTCCATTCCGGAGACACCGGAGACACTCTCCGAGACCTTCGGAGACACTCCGAACCCTGTTCCGCAAAAGGCGTTAGATCGTCATTCTGGGGAACGTCGGTGCCGAGCATCACGTAAAAATGCGTGCCTGGCTCCGGGGGAGCTTCGGCTAGGATGGCGATTCCAGCGGCAATGTTCGAGCGTAGTTACGATCTGGGAGGCGCACCCGCGTCTGCCCGGTACAGCCTCGCTCGGATCGAGTACGAGCTGCAGCTCCATGCCGCGCTGCTCCGCACGATGCGCGCAATGCTGCAGACCCAGCGGGTGCAGCGCGAGCAGGACCACCCGGCCCTGGCGCAGATCGTCGAGGAGCTCGAGCTGGTCGAGCACAACATCGCCGACCTGCCGTACAGCCCGGACGATCGGCCGATGCTCGGCCTCGCGAGCCGGCTCGGCTGCAGCGAGCACGAGATCGGGTTTCTGTGGACGGTGGTCGCGCTCGCGGTCAACCCGCGGATGCTGGTCCACGCCCGCGGGCTCGACGACACGGCGTCGCGCGGGATGTCGGTGTCGCTCCACGGCCGGATCGCCAACCTCGAGGCCGATGCGTCGCGCGCGCTCGGCCTGTTGCTCTTGCCGGGCCACCCGACCTCGCGCAACGGCCTGCTGGTCCCGGCGCGCGGCGAGTGGGTGCCCGCGGCGCTGCCGTGGATGCCGGCGACCGAGCTGATCCTGTACCTCGCCGGCGAGCCGACCAGCGTCACCGTGCTGTCGCCCGTGGTGCCGCCGGCCGAGGGCGCCCTGCTCGACGAGGCCCAGCAGCGCGCGGTCGCCCACATCCGCGCGGTGCTCGGCAACCGCCAGGCGCTGCTGCTCTACGTCGAGGGCGCGCAGCTGACCGGCCGGCGCACCGCGGTGGCGCTGGCGTCGGGTGGCCCGGTGCTCGCGCTCGATCTGGCGAACCTGTCGCCGTCGCCGGACAGCCTGAGCGAGGCGCTGATCGTGCTGCGGCGCGAGGCCGCGCTGCGCGGCGCGACCCGGGTGATCGCCGGGATCGAGGAGCTGATGTCGGCCGAGGGCGGCAAGGACCCCCGGATGCGGCTGCTCGCGCAGCACCTGAACCAGAGCGACGAGCCGGTGGTGCTGGTGTCGAGCTGGCGCGGCATCGACGTCGGCGCGCAGCTGCCCGCCGTGCGCATCGAGTGGCCGATCCCCGACGTCACGACCCGGGGCGAGCTGTGGCGCGAGCTGGCGTGCGCGCCCGCCGAGACCGCGGCCGAGCTCGACCTGATCGCGCATCGCTTCCCGCTCGGCGCCGGTGCGATCCGCCGCGCGATCTCGAGCGCGCTGGTGATCGCGGGCAAGCCGCCGGGTTCGCCGCTCGGGCCGGCCGAGCTCCAGGCCGGCATCCGCCAGAACGTCGCCGAGCAGCTCGGCGGCCTGGCCGAGCGCGTCGTGATCCGGCAGACCTGGAACGAGCTGATCCTCGCCGACGACGTCATGACCCGGGTCGTCGGCCTGGTCGGCCGCGTCCGCCACGCCCACATGGTCTACGAGCAGTGGGGCTACCGCGCCAAGATGCCGCGCGGCGTCGGCGTCGCGGCGCTGTTCTCCGGCCCGCCCGGCACCGGCAAGACCATGGTCGCGGGGCTGATCGCCAACGAGCTCGAGCTCGAGCTCTACCAGGTCGATCTCAGCAAGGTGGTCTCGAAGTGGATCGGCGAGACCGAGAAGCAGCTCGCCAAGGTGTTCGACGCGGCCGAGGCCGGCCACGTGCTGCTCTTGTTCGACGAGGCCGACGCCCTGTTCGGCCAGCGCTCGACCGAGATGCGCGGCGCGACCGATCGCTACGCCAACCTCGAGGTCAACTTCCTGCTCCAGCGGATCGAGCGGTTCAACGGCATCGTCATCCTGACGACCAACCTCGACGCGAGCCTCGACAAGGCGCTCAAGCGCCGGCTCGCCGCCCACGTGGTGTTCCAGCACCCCGACGAGGACGAGCGCGCCCAGCTGTGGACGCAGCTCCTGTCCTCGGAAGGCGCGCCGATCGGCCGCGACATCGATGCGCGCAAGCTGTCGCGGCTGTACCCGCAGATGACCGGCGCGAACATCCGCAACGCCGCGCTGTCGGCCGCGTTCCTGGCCGCCGCCGAGGGCCGGAGCCGGATCGACCAGGCGACGGTCATGCAGGCCGCGCGCGGAGAGTATCTGTCGATGGGCCACGTGCTGGCCGCGACTTCGGAGCTGTAACCACGAGGACCCCATGGCCACTGCCCAGCGCTACGACGAAGCCGATGATCGCAAGCTGATCGACGTCCACGAGACGCCGGCGGTGGACCCAGGGAGTGCGAACGACACGGCGCGCGGCGACGGCGCGATGGCGCCGCAGCAGTCGCTGGCCGAGATCGGCTTTCTCTACAACGGCTACAGCGGCCCCGAGGCCGAGATGTGCGTCGAGCCCGAGCTCGCCACGCCCAACCTCGACCAGCTCTCGCTCCACGGCGTCGCGCCCGAGCCGACCCACGTCGACCCCGCGGCAACGGCGGTCGCACAGGCGGAGCTCGAGACCGGCACGGCGGCGCCGGCGGCCAAGGACGAGCACGCCGAGGACACCGGCGCCGACGGCCCCGAAGCCGGCACGGTGCAGAACGCGCCGGCCAAGGACGAGGGCACGCACGACGGCGTCCCGGCGTCGCCGGCGGCCGTGCTGTCCGGTGCCGCGCAGGGCCTGACGACGATCGCCGAGACCGCGGCACCCGGCGCCAAGCCGGCGGGCCCCGCCGCGGCGGCGACCACGGCCCCGGCGCCGGCGGCGGCCGAGCACGAGGGCCAGGCAGCCTCGGCGCAGACCTGGCAGGATCGCGCGCGGGTCTACAACCAGCGCCACGGCATGGTCGAGCAGTTCAACGCCGCGACCGGCAACGCGTGCGGCACCGGCGGCGACGCCGATCCGAACGCGATCGCCGCGTGGCAGTCGGCGCACGGCCTGCACCCCGACGGCCGCATCGGCCACCTGACGCTCGGCGCGGCGGCCAAGCCGGCCGCGGCCAAGGCCGAGGCGCACACCGAGGCTCATAACGAGGCGCCGCACGCCGAGGCCCCGCACGCCGAGGCCCCGCACAAGCCGGCCGCGCCCGCGCCGGTGGCCCCCGCGACGGTGACTGCCGCGCCGACGACTGCAGCGCCGGCGGCCGCCGACAGCTTCACCGGCACCGACGATCTCAAGGGCGCCGGCAAGGACCGCTGGACCTCGTACGGCAAGGGCGACAACAAGACCTCCGGCTGGGATCTCGGCGGCACCCACGGCGCCAAGAGCTCCGGCGGCGACGCCGGCGCGGCGATCTACGCGGTGTCCAACGTCGAGGGCCGCTACGACTCGGTCCAGACCTACGACGCCGGCATCCTGTCGTTCGGCATCATGCAGTGGACGCTGCACGCCGGCAGCCTGCAGAAGTTCCTCGGCTTCCTCAAGGACAAGTCCGGCCCCGAGGGCCGCGCCGCGTTCCAGGACGACTTCGCAGCCAAGGGCATCGACGTCAAGCCCAACGGCGGCCAGTACCAGCTCTGGTACAACGGCAAGGAGTACGCGCTCGGCGACGACGGCGAGGGCAAGGCGGCGATCGACAAGCTGGTGCGCGACGACAAGACCACGGCGCGCAAGTGGGCCGAGATCTTCTCGGCCGCCGGCGCCGACACCCGCGTCCAGAAGGCCCAGTTCGAGCGCGCCAAGGAGATGTTCAAGGAGGCCCAGGGCCTCAAGTTCAGCGACAAGGTCGTCGAGCAGTCGCTCAAGGCCTGCAAGAACACGTTCCACGCCAAGTACCGCGACCAGTACGGCAAGGCCGAGACCTGGATGACCGCGAGCCCCAAGGCGGCGGCGCTGTTCTTCTCGATGCGGGTCAACAACCCCAAGTACGCCAACGCGGCGTTCCTGAAGGCGATCGACGCGTTCTACGACGCGCACGGCACCGACCGCACGAAGTGGCCGGCCGCGTGGGGCGAGGAGTTCGGCAACCTGGTCGCGACCAAGTCCAAGGAGACCTTGTCGAACTGGGGTACCGAGAACGGCGGCGAGGGCCGCGTCGACAAGACCCTGCGGTTCTGGAACAAGGCGCATGACCACGCCGCGCCCGCGGCGACGACCACCGCGACGACCGCACCGGCGACCAAGCCGGCGGCGCCGATCGCGGCCAAGGCCGACACCAAGGCCGAGGCCAAGGCGGAGGCTGCCCCCGATGCCGGGCGGATGAAGAAGCTGCGCGGCCAGTACGCCGCCCTGATGAAGCAGTTCCTCCGCGGCCAGATCGATCAGGCCGAGGCGGTCAAGAAGCTGATCACGTTCGACCAGAAGCTGCACGGCGGCACGCCGTCGCTCGACGGCCTGATGCTGCTGCCGCTGTTCATGGCCGATCTGCTGAAGGCGACGATCGCGCGCTCGGCGGCCACCGCGCCCGCCACGCCGGTCGCGACCAAGCCGACCGCGCCGGCGGTCACCAAGACCCCGGCCCAGACGCCGACCACCGAGAAGCCCGCGGCCAAGCAGCAGACCCCGACCACTGCGCCGCCGCAGCCGACCGCGGCCGGCCCGGCGATCTCGAAGGTCTACCACTTCAACGGCCTGCCCACGATCCGCGCCTACCTGCCGCCGGGCGGCGTCAAGGGCACGGTCGACGTGTTCGCGTTCTTCCACGGCATGTACGCGCACCACGACGCCAAGACCAAGGACGTCGACGACCCGGAGCGCGAGTCGCACATGGCCGAGTCGGTCGCCGGCAGCGGCCGCAACCTGATCGCGCTGTCGCCGGCCGCCGAGATGACCAAGGGCCAGTGGCCGATGTGGGCCAGCCTCAACAAGAACCACGGCTACGCACAGATCGTCGAGCAGTCGCTGCGCCAGCTGTCGACCGACCTCGGCACGCCGCTGACCGCCGGCACGATCTCGCTCGCCGGCCACAGCGCCGGCGGCTCGGCGCTCGGCGAGGCAGCCGAGCAGCTCGGCGACCACGTCCACGACGTCACCCTGCAGGACGGCGGCTACGGCAGCGCGTCCTTCCTCGACTCACACGACAAGCTCCAGCACTGGCTCTTGACCGGCAAGGTCGACAAGACGATCCGGGTCATCACCCACGGCGACCCCGATCAGGTCAGCGAGGGCAAGGTCCTGAGCGGCTACCTCAACGCCAAGGCGCTGGAGAAGGCGGCCGCCGCGATCCCGGCGCCGGGCGTCACGGTGTCGATGGAGCCGGGCGACCAGGACGCGCGCTCGGTCGGCGGCATGCACCTCCACCACCGGCTGGTCATCCACGGCCTCCCGGCGTCGCGCACGGTCTCGGTCTTCAACTTCAAGTCCGAGAACCACTACGAGGTCCGCAACAAGACCATGGGCCACCTGATCCAGGAGGGCCCCAACACCGACTTCGTGGCCACGGGCGCGGCCAAGCAGCAGGGGCCGGCCGACACGCACGGCACCACGCCGCAGATCGAGCCCAAGCACCACGCGACGACGACGCACGCGGAGCCCAAGGCCGCCGACCCCAAGGCCAAGACCGAGGCGAAGACCGAGGCCAAGCACGCCGCGGCCGAGCAGCCGACCATGACGGCGGCCGCCGCGACCGCGGACCTGCACGATCTCGACGCGCTGGTCGCGTCGGCGCACAACCCGGCGGTCAGCGCGGCCGCGCAGCACCTCCACGACCTCGCCGCCAAGTTCGCCGCGGCGACCACGTCCAAGGCGGCCGACAACAACGAGATCAAGGGCGACAGCCGCGGCGAGCTGGTCAAGGGCATCGCCGCGCTGCACGCCGAGATCGCGGCGCTCGACCATGCCGGCCTCGAGCAGCCCAAGCTCGATCCGATCAAGACCCGGATGTTCCGCGCGCTGCAGGAGATCTCGCCGTACCACTCGCAGGGTCGCAACGTCGACATCCTCGAGCGCGGCGAGAAGGAGCGCGCCCGCGCCCACGCCGGCGGCATCAAGACCCGGACCTGCAACATCACGTCGCTGTCGATGGCGCTCGAGGGCCTGGGCAAGAGCGCCGCGGACTACAGCGGCAACCGCGACGTGATCCTCGCGGCGGCCAAGGAGTTCCATCCCGAGCTCAAGGCCGCCGAGCTCAAGGCGTCCGGCGCCAAGGACGACTGGGGCCAGATGGAGGCGCTGCGCCTGCCCGACTTCATGGAGCTGGCCGCGATCGCCGAGCTCGCCAAGGGCAAGACCGACTCGGCGAGCATCATGGCCGCCGCGTCCGACGCGTTCGACCAGATCCTGATGATGGGCTTCCTCGGCACGCTGGCGACCCGGTTCGGCGCCAGCGCGGACCTGCGGTACTTCAGCTACGACGGCAAGCAGACCCACACCGTCGAGAAGAAGGGCAAGACCCGCGAGGTCGGCGGCACGGTCGAAGCCGACAAGCTCGGCAGCGCGAGCAAGGAGCAGCGCCACGACATCGACGCGCTGATCGACGCGCGCAACGCGATGGAGGCGAGCACCGGCGACGCCAAGAAGCACGCCAAGGCCGAGAAGAAGTACGAGGAGCTCAAGGCCCACTCGGAGCACGCGCTGTCCGGCAAGTCGGCCGAGGCCAACGTGCCGCTCGAGGCCTACAAGAAGGCGGTCACCGAGCAGCTCGGCGCCGAGCTCGCCAGCGGCGCGGCGATCGAGACCCACGTCATCGGCCACTTCGTCCGGCTGCGCGCGATCTACCCCGACCACGTGGTGATCGACGATCCGGCGACCTTCGGCCGCGCGTACAAGAAGGTGCTGTGGGACGAGGCGCGCGCCCAGGGCATGTTCGACCGGCGCCTGGTCATCCGATGACGGCGCCGTCGCGACTCCCGGCGCTCGCGATCGCCGCGCTCGCGTGGTTCGCCTGCCTGGCGGACGCGACCGCCCGGCCCGCGGCCGTCCCGCACGGCTCCGATCCGCCGGTCGCGCGGCTCGAGAAGGTCTATCGCCCGCTCGCGCCCGGCAGCGGCCTGGACCGCACGCGCCGCGCGTGCGACGAGCGCGGCAAGCTCCGCGCGGCGGTGTCGACGCTGCCCAAGGCCGCGCCGCCCGGCGCCGCCGTCGACGACGACACGTGGCACGGCTCGATCGGCAGCCTCGCGCTGGCGGTCGAGAACCTGGCCGCGGCCTGCCAGGCCCCCGATCGCAAGATCCACCACCTGTCGGGAGAGGTCGAGACCGCCGAGGACTGCCTCGGCCACGTCGACCGCGACGCCGAGGCCGTGCTCGACCAGGCCCGGCCGCGCGAGCTCCTGCCGGCGATGAAGCGGTTCCAGGCCACCCTGGTGCGCGTCGTGCGCGAGCCCCGGAGCAAGCAGCTGTGCGCGCGGCGCGACGAGCTGGCCCGGCTGCTCGCCGACCTCGAGATCTCGCCGCCGCGCACCGATACCCAGAAATGGGAGCAGGCCCACGCGCGCGTGGCGCACAACCTCGACGAGATCAAGGCCAACCGCTGCGGCAAGCATCGCGGCGCCGAGGTCGAGCTCGCCGACGCGATCCACCAGGTCCAGGACGGCTTCACCCAGCTCGTGCTGCTGCTCCCGCCGCGCGCGCCGTGATCGCCGGCGGCGCGGAACATGACACGCGCGGCCCCCCTGCGCGTCGCTCGCGAGGCCGTGATGACCTGATCGCTGCCGGCGCGGAACATGACACGCGCGGCCACCCCTGCGGGTCGCTCGCGAGGCCGTGATGACCAGCGTCGGCATGACCTCTCGAGCCGGCGCCGGCGGTGGGCCGCCGGAAGCGCGACGCGATCGACGACGAGAACTTGCCGCGTCCGGTGCGCGGGGTCGCCGCCTGATCGGCACCGGCGCGGAACATGACATGCGCGGGGCATCGGGTTAGTGTCGCGAGATGCGTGACGCGAGGCTGCGGCTGGCGCTCCTGATCATCATGGCGGTGTCGTGCAAGGGGAACGCCGGCAGCGCCGCGTCCGGGACCGCGGGCAGCGCCGCCGCGCCGGGCTCGGGGACGGCGAGCGTGCCACCGGCGACTGGATCAGGGACCGCGTCCGCCGCGCCCACGCCGCCAGCGTCCGGATCGTCCGCATCGGGCGCGCCGCCCGCGACCGCGGCGCCGACCTCCAGCAAAGAGCTCCGCGCGTCGTTGCTCGAGGCCGCCGGCGGCAAGCCGGTGCTGCTCGCGCTCGACGGCAAGGGCCAGCTCGTCGCTCGCACCGCCGACGGCGGGTTCACCCGCGTCCTGCTCGCCGGCCCGTACGGCGACGCCGCGCCCGACGCCGACCGCGACCTGGTCTGGCTGCGCGACGACCACAAGCTCGACGTCCTCGACCTGCGCGGCAAGGCGCTCGCGCCGGTCACCGTCGTGACGTTTCCGGACAAGGCGATGGAGAAGCTCGGCCAGCACATCACCGAGCCGCCGACCTGGACCGACACGTTCGTCAACGTCCAGCTCGCCACGCCGTGCGGCAAGCAGACCGGCCTCCGGCTCGAGTGGGCGCACAACGGCGAGAGCACCGCCGACTGGGCCAAGGGCTTCCGCGCGGTCGCCAAGGACTGGTTCGCCGCCGAGAGCAAGCGGGCCAAGCACCCGCTCGGGGCCGACCCGTACCCCTCGGCGGTGACCAAGCGCAAGGTGCCCAAGACGGTCGGCACCTGCCGCGCCGACGCGAAGGAGGAGTACGGCAAGAGCCGCTGCGGCCAGGCGATCGCATTCGGCGCGACCGGCGCCGAGCTCGTCGTCACCGGCGCCGACGCCGACCGCTGCCCGGCGACGAGCTGCGGGCTCTACGACCCCAAGGCCAAGAAGTTTGCCGCCGTCCCCGGTCTGCCCGCCGACGACGACGACAAGGCGCCCACCTGCGGACCGTTCCTGTTCGACTCGGCCGGCACCTCGTTCCTCGTCGCCGATCAGGCCTGCGGCCCCGGCCCGGCGTGCGCCGCGGTCGGCAAGCTCGCGATCGGCTGGCTCGACGGCAACCGCGCGCTCGACAGGCAGTGACCGGCGTCGACTTCGGCGGATCGGCGCGACATACTCGCGGGCCCATGCGAGCGATCTCGATCTGCATCCTGGGCGCTGCG
>DASWRS010000264.1:0-15945 GCA_036403075.1 Kofleriaceae bacterium | reverse complement strand
CCCCGGCCGCCGCCGCGCGCGACGCCGCCAAGCCCGCCCCCGAGCCGCCCGCAAGGCCCGCCCCCGAGCCGCCCGCAAGGCGCGCCGCCGAGCCGCCCGCCAGGCCCGCCGCCGAGCGCGTCGCCGCCCGGCCCTCCACCGAACGCGCCGCGGCCCCGCCCGCCAGGCCCGCCGCCGAGCCGCCCGCCGAGCGCGTCGCCGCCAGGCCCGCCGAGCCACCTGCCGAGCCGCCCGCCGGGCGCGTCGCCGCTCCGCCCGCCAGGCCCGCCGCCGAGCCGCCGGCAGAGCGCGTCGCCGCCCGGCCCGCCGCGCCACCTGCCGAGGCTCCGGCCAGGACGCGCGGTCGCGGCTGCGACACGGTCGACGTCGACGACGTGATGACCCGTGCCGCGATCCAGTACGACTCCGGCTCGCCGGCATCGGCGTTGTCGCTGACCCGCGTGGCGCTCGGCTGCAGGCAGACCGAGCGGATGTACTGGCTCGCCGTCATGTACGCCTGCGCGGCGCACGACGCCGCGAGCGCGAAGCTGTACTTCCCGAAGGTCCCGACCAACCTGCAGTCGGGCATCGAGAGCCGGTGCCAGCGCGAGAACCTCGACGTGCGCACGCGGTGACACCGTCGGCGAAGCGACCGGATGCAGCGTGGACTTGCGCGCCATGCCGGGCGTTCGCCGCGCCGCGCCTGCCAGATCGGTGAGCGGTGGCGCGCCATGTGCCGCAGCGCGCGTCGGGGCCGTGCGCCGTACGCCTCGGACGCGCATCACCGCCGAGGCACGCGTCGCATGGCCCCGGCGGCGGTCCTCGCGTCCTGCACACGCGCGGTCGGATGAGGAGCATTTCCGCCAGGTGTGCAACCAGTGGCTTTCTGGACCCAGCGTTGCACCAAGCTCCAGAAGTGCCAAGACTCGTGCAAAGGGGGGAGCGGGTGTTGATCCAATGAAGCACGACATCATCGTGGTAGGAGCCTCGGCAGGGGGCATCGAGGCAATCAGCGCCCTGGTGAAAGGCCTGCCTCGGGACCTGGCCGCCTCGCTATTCGTGGTCGTGCACGTGCCGCCGTACGCGCCGAGCATGCTTCCGCAGATCCTCGGCCGCGCGGGGCCACTCACCGTGTGTCATGCCCGGGACGGCGAGGCGATCCAGCCCCATCACATCTACGTCGCACCGCCGGACAAGCACATCATCCTGGAGCCCGGCCGCATGCTGGTGCGCCGCGGTCCAAAAGAGAATCGCTTCCGGCCCTCGATCGATGCCCTGTTTCGCTCGGCCGCGTATGTCTACGGTCCTCGCGTCATCGGTGTCGTCCTGTCCGGGGTACTCGACGACGGAACCTCGGGGCTATGGTCGATCAAGCGGCTCGGAGGCACCGTGATCGTCCAGGCGCCCGAGGATGCGATGCATCCGGAGATGCCGGAGAACGCGATGGAGCACGTCGAGATCGACCACGTGAGTCGCGCGTCCGACCTCGGTCCGCTGCTGTCGCGGCTGGCAGACGAGCGTGCGCCGACGGAGCTTCGCGTCGACGACGAGCATCTGCGCCGCCTGGCGCTCGAGGTCGAGATCGCCGCCGACGATGGCGCGTTCGACAAGGGCATCATGAAGTGGGGCGACATGGCGGCGTTCACCTGCCCCGAGTGCCATGGCGCGCTCGTCCGGCTCGAGGAAGGGACGTGGCTCCGGTTCCGCTGTCACACCGGACATGCCTTCACCCCGAGCACGCTCCTCGCCGGGATCACCGAGAGCGTCGAGCAGAGCCTCTGGCAGGCGATGCGCGCGGTCGAGGAGCAGGCGATGCTGCTCGATCACGTCGCGAAGCACCTGCGCGACACCGGGCAGACCGGGCGGGCCGCCCAGTTCGCCTCCAAGGCACAGCAGGCGCGAGATCAAGCGCGGGTGATCCACGATTCCCTGCCGGAGCACGAGCAGCTCAGCGAGGACAGCGCGCCGGCCGACGCTCGATCCTGAGATCCTCCGCTCCCGGCTCCGACGCTGGGGCCCGACACGCGATCCGAGCAGTTGCCGTGCGGCCGGGCACACGCCGCGGCGCGAAGGTGGCAAGCTCGCAGGGTGCCGGAGCCTGTGATGGAGGGTGCGCCCGAACGGGCGATCGGCGGTGCCGACCGCGTGCTCAAGACCACGACCTCGCTGTGCGCCGTCTGCAAGCGCGCCGTGCCCGCCGAGCTGTGGCGGACCGGCGGCCAGGTCGTGATGCGCAAGCGCTGCGAGGTCCACGGCGCCGCCGAGGTGATCGTGTCGCCCGACGCCGACTGGTACGACGCGATCGTCGGCCTCGCCCCGGTGATGACCCGCCCCGCCGCGCGCACCGAGGTCCACCAGGGCTGCCCGTTCGACTGCGGCCCGTGCACCAGCCACGAGCAGGCCGCGCAGCTGCCGATCGTCCCGATCACCTCGGCGTGCAACCTCGACTGCCCGATCTGCTACACCCACAACAAGAACGCCGGCGCGTACCACATGTCCGAGGCCGAGCTCGCGGCGATCCTCGGCCACCTGCGCGCGACCGATCCCGAGCGCCGCATCATCAACCTGACCGGCGGCGAGCCGACCCAGCACCCCGCGTTCGAGCGCATCGTCGAAGCCTGCGCCGAGGAGGGCATCCACCGGATCACGATCTCGACCCACGGCCTGCGGTTCCTCAAGGACGAGCGGCTGCTCGAGCGGCTCGCCCGGCTCGGCGCGCGCATCGTGCTGTCGTTCGATTCGTTCGAGCCCGCGACCAACCAGCACATGCTCGGCGGCCAGTTCCTCGACGGCAAGCTCCGCGTGCTCGAGCTGCTCGAGAAGCACGGCGTCGACACCACGCTCCTGCCGGTGGTCGCGCGCGGCGTCAACGACCACGAGCTCGGCGCGTTCATCCGGCTCGCGCTCGCCAAGGACTTCATCCGCTCGGTCGAGCTCCACACGATGACGTTCACCGGCGGAAACGGCACGAGCTTCGATCGCCGCGGCCGCTACACGACCTACGAGGTCCTGCGCGACCTCGAGACCCAGACCGGCGGCACCCTGCGGGTCTCGGACTTCGTGCCATCGCCCGCGGCCCACCCGCTGTGCTACCTCGTGACCTACGTGCTGCGGCTCGACGACGGCCGCTGGCTGCCGTTCCCGCGGTTCATGACCCCGACCGATCTGCGCGAGCTCCTCGCCGGCAGCCTCTACCTCGAGCCGACGCTCGCGATGGAGCACCGGCTCGCCGACATCATCAATCGGCTGTGGGCCGGCGAGCTCGTCTGCGACGACACCGAGCTGGTCCTCGCGCGGCTCAAGGCGCTGACCGCCGCGGTGTTCGCCCCGGGCCTGTCGCCGGGCGAGCGCCTCCGCCGCGCCGAGACCTCGGCCAAGGCGATCTACGTCCACTCTCACATGGACGAGGACACGTTCGACACCGACCGGATCCGCCAGTGCTGCGTCGGCATCCGCGAGCCCGACGGCACGAACATCCCGTCGTGCGCCTACAACACGCTGTACCGCGACCGCGACGCCCGGTTCGCCGAGCGCCCCGCCGCGCCGCTGATCACGCTCGGCCGCGGCCAGCGCTGACCCGGCGCAGGGTGATGCGGGCGGACCTGGCTCCCCGGTGGCGATTCGCGGCGATGCTCGCGGGGTTCGTCGCGCTGACGGCGCTGGGGCTGTGGTGGGCGGCGCCGGACCGCGCGGTGGTCTGGCGATCGTGGCGCGAGCTGGTGGCGCTGGGCGCCGGGCCGGCGGCGCTGCTCGCGGCGATCGCGGCGGCGGTGATCGCGGCCGAGGTCTACCGGCTGGTGGTGTTCGGCCGCGTGCTCGGCGTGCCGGTCGGGTTGCGCGCGGCGTTCGACGCGTCGATGGCCAATAACCTCCTGTCGTGGATCAGCCCCGGCGGGGCGCTCGGCGAGCCGGCGGCGGTGTACGTGATGTCGCGCCGCGGGGTGCCGGTCGACGCCGCGCTCGCGATCGCGTTCGCCAAGTTCGCGACCAGCTTCGCGCTGATCATGGGCGTGGCGTGCGCGCTGCTGCTCGGCGGCCACGGGCCGGCGGTCCCGCGCTGGGCGGTGGTGTCGATCGCGGTGACGATCGGCTTTGGGGTGGTGCTGGTCGGTTCGTTCGTCGTCGGCGCGCTGTGGCCGACGGCGGCGCTGCGCGTGCTGGGCCGGATCGAGCGCGCGACGGCGCGCTGGGGCATCGTCGGCCGGCTGGCCGTGCGCGTCGCCGGCGTGGTCCGGCGATCGATCGACCGGCTCGCCGGGTTTCGCAGCGCCGGGGTCCGCGGCTGGCTGGCGATCACGATGAGCCACGTCGCGTACTACGGCGCGTACGTCGGGCTACTGGTCGCGCTCGCGCACCTGTTCGGCGCGCGCTCGGTGCTCGAGGTCGTGCCGATCGCCGTCGTGTACCAGGCGTTCACGTACATCGCGCCCGCGCCCGGGATCCCCGAGGCCGGCGCCGCGGCGTTCTTCGGCGGCCTCCTGCCCGACGGCGGCGCGTTCGTCGTGGTGCTGCTGTTCCGCGCGCTCACGGCGTATGCGCAGATCGCGCTGGGGCTGGGCTACCTGGCGGTGGCCGGGATGCTGCCCGGGATCCTCGCGCACGAGCCAGCGCCGCGTAGCCGGCCAGGCACACCGCCAGGGTGATCGCGCTGATCGCCGCGTGCTCGAGCGGCGCCGGCCAGGACAGCCGCGAGCACGCGATCTGGAGCAGCACGACCAGCGGCAGGTGCACGATGTAGATCCCGTACGAGGCGGCGGACAGCCGCTCGATCGCCGCGGGCAGGCGGCGGGTGTGGCGCACGCACAGGCCGAGGAGCGCGATCACCAGCGCGACGGTGGCCGCGCCGCTCGCCGCGATCGCGTACCGCGGCGCCCGGCCCCCGCGGTCGTCGAGCGCCGGCAGGATCGCGGCGAGCAGCACCGGCGAGATCGCCAGGGCCCACCAGGCGCGGCGCGCGTAGCGGACGAGCTCGCCCGGGTGAGCGTGGACGGCCCAGCCCCAGCCGAAGAACGCCGCCTGGTACACCGCGACGCGCAGATCGATGCCGAAGCCGAGCGGGGTGTCGAGGTGCCAGACGCCCGCGGCGGCGAGCACCACGGTCGAGACCAGCGCGGCGAGCGGCACGATCCACGCGGCGGGCACGGCCGGCAGCCGCAGCCGGCGCCACAGCTCGACGACGCCGAGCGCGGCGAGCGACAGCACCAGCAGGTAGTACAGAAACCACAGGTGGCCGAGCGTGATCGGCAGGGTCGAGCCCTCGAGCCGGGGGATCTCGGCGGCCACGGTCGCGCGGCCGGCGAGCGCGCGGCCCCAATCCCACAGCGCGTCGAGCGCCAGCGAGCACGGCACGAGCGCGACCGCGAGCGGCAGGGCGAGCCGGGTCAGGCGGTGGCGCAGGTAGCCGGCGGGGCCGCGCCGCCGGTACACCGCGGCCGCGAAGTAGCCCGACAGCCAGAAGAACGCCGGCATGAGGAACGCCGCGGCGACGAACACGTAGGCGTCGAACGCCAGGTGGCGGCTGCCATCCTGGATCGCCCAGCCGAGCGGCGTGACCATGTACGCCGCCGCGGCGTGCGCCGTCACGACGACGACGATCAGGACCGCGCGCGCGGCGTCGAGCCCGGCGTCGCGGGGCATCGCGGCTATCCGGCCCGGCGGTGCTCGGCGTGCTCGGCGATCAACCCGCCGAGCATGTGGAACTCGATGTAGGCGCGCGCGACGTCGTGGGCCGACGGCAGCGGCGCCACCACGCCGTCGAGCGCGACCTCGCCGCCGGTCTTCGACAGCCGGAACGCGAGGGTCTGGCCCTTGCGCAAGCCGCGGTCGCGGACGTCGCGGAGCAACGGGATCTCGTCGAGGCCGTAGAGGAACAGGTCGCGCTGTACGACCTCGGGCAGCCACTTCTCCGACAGCGCGGTCAGCTTCATCTCCCAGGCACCGTCGCGCAGCATGTCGGGGACCGAGCCCTGCCGGATCAGCGGCGCGTTGCCGCCGTCGAGCGAGGCCAGCTCGGCGCGCGCCATCATGTAATTCAGGCCGAGCGCGCCGAAGCCCACCGACAGGTCGGCGATCTTGTAGCCCGGCGCCGCCGGGTCCTGGGTAACGCCGTCGAGGTGGTCGGTCATCGCCATCAGCGCCTTGACCACGCGCAGCGCCAGCGACGGGGTCCGGATCAGATGCTCGGTGCGCGCGCGGTCGAGCACGGTGGTCGCATCGTTGCGATCGAGCGCGGTGACCACGAACGGCTCGTAGTCGGCGCGGACGATCGGCCGCTGGTTGCGCAGGTGGCGGTGCAGGTCGACGCCGTACTTGTGGCCGGTCTTCTGGACCTTGAGGTGGATCGAGAACGGCGAGCGCTCGCCGCCCGCCGCGATGCCGTCGGCGAGGAACATCAGATCCGCGACCGTGGTCTTCTTGGCGTACGCGCGCTCGTTGCGCACGGTGATCCGCCCGGACGCGCGGTCGATCACGACCTCGGTGTCGGCGTCGTCGAGCACGAGCCGGTTGCTGGCGTCCGCCGGGCGGCTGCCGACGCCGGCGAGCGGACAGGTCACGCGCCCGGGGAAGAAGTAGATCCCGCGCGCGGCGTAGCGAGTGGACTCGTCCATCAGATGCCTCCATTCACGGACACGACCTTGCCCTGGATCAGCGTGTTCTCGAGCGCGAGCCACGCGATCACGCGCGCGGCCTCGTCGGCGGTGCCGGCGCGGCGCAGCGCGCTGAACTTCTCGTAGTCCTTGCGGCGGTGCGACGCGAGCTGGGCCGAGATCCCGGCGTCGAGCACGCCGAGCGCGACCAGGTTGATCCGGACGCCGCGCGGCCCGAGCTCGTGGCCGAGCGCCATGGTCATCGCCGACAGCGCGCCCTGGGTCGCCGCGAAGTGCACCGGCAGCGGCAGCGACTGGGCGCGATCGAGCCCGCCGACCAGCACGATGTCGCACGGCCGGCCGCGCGCCGCGATCCAGCGGCAGACCTGGTAGGCCGACTCGACGTTGACCGCCATCGCCCGGCGCCACGTGGCGAGGTCGATCTCGGCCAGCGACAGCGCGCCGCTGATCGCCGCGGCGTGGATCACGACGTCGGGCGTGTCCTGGGCGTCGAGCGCGGCGGCGGTCGCGGCCGGATCGGCGAGGTCGATGCGCAGCGGCGTGTGGCCGTGCTCCGCGGCGAGCGCCATCGCCCGGGCTTCGGACCGCAGGTAGCCGAACACGGCGGGCACGCCGCGGCGCGCGAGCTCGCGCAGCACCGCGCCGCCGACCGCACCGGTGCCGCCCAGGACCAGGGCGCGCTTCACGTCAGGCTGCACAGGTACTCCAGCTCCTCGTCGATCGCGGCGACGAACGCATCGAGCGTGGCCTCGGGGATGGTGAACCGCGGCAGGACGCGCAGGATGCGCCAGTCGTGGCCGCACGCGAAGCAGTAGAACCCGCGCTTGTACAGCCGGTGGCACGCCAGGACGCCGATCGTCGGCTGATCGGCGAGCGCCGGGACGCCGAAGTGCTCGAACGACAGCCACGGGTGATCCGACGGCCGGAGCGCGATGCCGACGAGCAGGCCGGCGCCCTTGACCTCGTCGAACACCGCGTGGCGCGCGAGCGTGTCGGCGAGCCGGGCGCGAAACCGCGCGCCGGTGGCGGCGACGCGGCCGATCAGCTCGTCGGTCAAGAGGTCGAGCGCGGCGAGCCCGGCGACGCAGACGATCGCGCTGCCGCCGAACGTCGTGTTGTGGGCCTCGGCTGAGGCGTAGTGCTCGCCGTAGGCGCGATCGAACAGCGCCTCGCGGGTCATCATCGCCGAGATCGGCACCAGGCCGCCGCCGAGGTGCTTGCCGAGCACGACGACGTCGGGGCGGCGCGGCCAGACCTCGCTGGCGAGGAACCGCCCGGTGCGGCCGAGGCCGGTCTGGATCTCGTCGGCGACCAGCAGCGCGCCGTGGCGCTCGGTCAGCTCGCACGCGGCCGCGAGGAACGCCGGCGGCACCGGCCGCACGCCGCCCTCGAGCTGGATCGGCTCGAGCACGACCGCCGCGACGTCGCCGCCGCGCATCGCCGCCGCCAGCGTATCGACGTCGCCGAACGGGATCGGGCCGGCGGCGGGCAGGTGCGGCCCGAACGGGTCCTTGAACATGCCGGGCTTCATCAGCGCGCAGCTGCCCATCGTGCAGCCGTGGTACGCGCCGTCGAGCGAGATCACGCGCGGCTTGCCGGTCGCGGCGCGCGCCAGCTTGATCGCGGCCTCGACCGCGCCCGAGCCCGAGTTGGCGAAGAACACGTTGCCGTACGGCGCCACGCCGGGCGTCGCCGCGTTGGCGCGCTCGCACAGCCGCCGCGCGAGCAGGCCGGCGTACGGGTTGACCCGGCACGGGAACCAGTTCGGCGAGTCCGACGCCAAAAAGTCCATGACCGCCTGGGTGATCGCCGGGTGGCGATGGCCGAAGGTCTGCGTGCCGTGGAAGTCCTCGACGGTGCCGCGCGGCTCGACCAGCAGGCCGCCCTGCACCGACGTCACGTGGGTCGGCTCGCCGAGCAACTCGGCGCGCAGGGTGACCAGCGGGTTGACGTAGCGCCGGTAGGCCTCGTAGCCCTCGCGCAGCATGTCGGCGACCGGCTGCATCACAGGCCACCGTCCGCGACGATCTTCGCCGCCGCCATGAACGAGTTGTCGTCGGACACCAGGAACGCGGCGATCTCGGCGACCTCGCGCGCGGTGCCGAGCCGGCCGAGCGAGACCTGCGACAGGTACTCGGCGATCCGGTGCTTCGGCAGCATCTGCGCCAGGCCGACCTCGAGCAGGCCGGGCGACAGGAGGTTGACCTTGATCTGGTAGCGCCCGACCTCGCGTGCGAGCGCCTCGGTCAGGCCGCGCAGCGCGGACTTGGCGGCGGCGTAGTGCACCGGCGCCTCGATCACGCGCTCGGACGCGAACGAGCCGATGTTGAGGATGTGGCCGCCGCGCGCGCGGATCATCGAGCGCAGCACCGCGCGCGAGAACAGGTACGCGCCCTTGACGTTGATGTCCATCACCGCGTCCCAGTCGGCCTCCTCGAGCAGCGCGATCGGCAGGATCTGCGTGATCCCGGCGTTGTTGACCAGGACGTCGATGCCGCCCCACGCGGCGGTCAGCGCGCCGACCGTGGCCTTGACGTGCGCCGCGTCGGCGACCGAGCCCTGGAACACGCGCGGCTCGCAGCCGAGCTCGACCAGCGCGGCGGTCGCGGCGGCCGCGTCGGCGGTGTTGGTCGAGAACGTGAACGCGACCCGGGCGCCGTGGGCCGCGAACGCCTTGACGATCGCCAGGCCCAGGCCGCGCGAGCCGCCGGTGACCAGGCAGCGCTTGCCCTCGAGCCGCTTCATCGCAGGACCGGCAGGTTGAACGTGCGCTGGCCGCCGGTGCGCGTGCCCCACGCCGCCGGCGTGACGGTGAACTGCTGCTCCTTCTCGCGGTACAGCACGTTGTAGTTGCACACCGGGATCGTCCGGCCGTCGGCGTAGCAGTTGCTGTCGCAGCAATCGACCGCGCGCTCGGTGTCGAACGTCTCCTCGTCCATGTGCGAGTGGATGTAGACCGCCTTGACCGCGCGCTCGCCGGCGCGCAGCGCGTCCTCGCGCGACAGCGGACGGTCCGCGGGGAACATCGCGTCGAGCATCGCGCGGAGCAGGCGCAGCGCCCGGGCCGCGTCGGGATCCTCGTCGCTGATCAGCCACAGCCGGTCGATCGCGGCGGTCAGCGAGTCCTCGAGCCGCGCGCTGGGCTCGAGGTAGAGCCGGTCCGACAGCGCGGCGCGGAGCTCGGCGGCCGGCATGAACCGGGTGAACGGGATCGGCGGCCCGCCTGCCGGATCGAGCAGCAGGTACGCGATCTGGTAGCACAAGGGGTGCGCGCACGGCGAGGTCACGAAGTCGCCCGGCCGGAGCAGCCCGCCGGTCCGGAGCTCGATCTCCTCGAGGACCTCGAACATCGAGATCCGGCCCGAGCGCTGGAACGTCGCGCCGCTCTGGCCGGTGAACGTCATCGTGTGGACCTCGACGTGGCGGATGTTCGGCCGCGCGAGCGCGACCTCGAGGATCTTGCCGACCTCGTGCTCGTTGACCCCGCGGGTCATCACCGGGATCAGCGTCACGTCGACGCCGTGCTTCTCGCACAGCTCGAGGCAGCGCAGCTTGGTCGCGAGCATGTTCGCGCCCTGCAGCAGCTTGTCGGCGTGCGGATCGAACGTGTCGAACGACAGCGCGATCCGGGCGCCGAGCTCGCCGAGCCGGATCACGTAGGCCTCGTCCTTGGCGAGCCGGATCCCGTTGCTGCACACCGTGACCCGGTGGATGCCGGCGGCGCGGGCCATCGCGAGCATCTCGAACAGCCGCGGGTGCATCGTCGGCTCGCCGCCGGTCAGGTTGACGATGTCGAGCTCGCCGCCATGATCGGTGCGCAGGTGCTCGAGGATCAGCGCGAAGTCCTCGACCGGCATGTGGAACGCATCGTCGTTCTTGTTGTGGACGTAGCAGATCGGACAGTCGAGGTTGCACGCGCTGGTGATCGTGACCACCGGCAGCCGGACCTTCTGGCCGTGGCTGGCGCACGGCCCGCAGTCGAACGGGCAGCCGAGCTCGACGGGCTTGTGCGTGATCCGCGGCGCCACGCGGTCCTGGCGCTCGGCGCGCGTGCGCTCGTACCACGCGGCGCTGGTCGACAGCCGGACCTCCTGCGCGCCGTGCTCGACGCAGGCCTTGCGCATCCAGACCTCGCCGGACGCGAGCGCGACCACGGTGGCCGGCACCGCTTCCTTGCAGGTGCGGCACAGGCTGGTCGTGGTGTGCAGCACGCGGTCGGCGGCGCCGGACGCCGCTTCGGTCGCCGCTTCGGTCGCCGCTTCGATGTCCGCTCCGGTCACCGCTCCGGTCGCCGCTCCGGTCACATCGTCCGCCCTTCGCACTTGCCGAGCACCATGCTGGCGAACGTCTTGACCGTGAACAGGGTCAAGATCATCGACGGCCGCAGCCCCGGCTTGATCCGGTCGGCGGCCTCGGGCATCAGCTCGCGCAGCCGGACCAGGCCGCGCTCGGAGATCACGCCGCCGGGCGCGAACTCGTCGGGCGTCATGTCGCCGCGTGACGCGCGCTCCATCTCGCCGCGCGTGATCTGGATCCCGAACTCGCGCTCGAGCCGGAACACGATGTCGAGGAAGTCGAGCGACTCGGCGCCCAGCTCCTCCATGAGGTTCGAGGTCAGCTGGACCTCGGCGACGTCGCGGCCGAGCGCCTCGGCGACGATCGCGCGCACGGTGTCCCCGATATCAGTGATGTCGGCGATGTCGGCCGGGGCGCCGGACACGGCGGGGTCGGCCGGCTCAGTTGCCTCGAGTGGCTTGCTCGCTGGTTCACTCATGCGATCTCCTCTCCGGTTCCCTCGGCGTCCTGGTGCTCGATCCAGTCCATGGCGCCCTCGAGCGCTTTGCTCGCTGGCTCGATCATGCGATCTCCGCTGCTACCGACCGCGCCGGCTGCTCGCTGGACGCGACCGCGGCGCCAGACGCGCTCACTGCTCGCTCGATCATGCGGTTTCCTCGCCGGACTCGATCGCGATCGCGTCCTCGATCCCATCCTCGATCCAGTCCACGACCCGATCGAGCGGCTTGCGGCTGGGGCCCGCCGGCGCACCGGCCGGGTGGCCGAGCGCGATCGCGCCGACCATGCGCCACGGCGGCGCGATGCGCAGCAGCGCCTCGATCTCGTCCCGCGCGACCATCGGCCCGGCCATCATGCACGCACCGAGTCCCTCGGCGTGGGCCTGCAGCAACAGCGCCATGATCGCCGCGCTGGTCGAGCACAGCTCGGCCTGCATCGCGCTCGCGGTCGAGAACCGCCGCGGATCGCCGCCGCCGGACTCGATCAGATTGGCGATCAGATCGGGATACGGCCGGTACTGCGGCACGACGATCGCCGCGGCGCTGGCCAGCGGCTCGTGGAAGAAGTCGCCGTAGCTGCCGAAGTCCTCGGCGTGGTGGCTGCGCGCGATGATCGCCTTCATCTCGGCAGTCCTGTCGGCGACCGCAGCGACCAGCCGGCGCCGGACCTCGGCCGAGCGCACCACGGTGAACCGCCACGGCTGGCGGTTGGTGCTCGACGGCGCGGTGATCGCCGCCTCGAGCACGCGCACCAGCACGCCGCGCTCGACCGGCCGATCGGTGAACGCGCGCACGCTGCGGCGCGACCGGAGCCACGCGAGCATGTCCTCGGGCGGCAGCGGCGCGGTCATGCCAGCTTGAACCCCCCGTCGACGTTCCAGACCTGGCCGGTCACGTAGCTCGCGTCGTCGCTGCACAGAAACCCGACGACGCGCGCGACCTCCTCGGGCGTGCCGAGCCGGTTCATCACCACGCGCTTGACCAGCTCGTCGGCGGCGATCGCGCGGAGCTCCGCGGTCATCGCGGTCTCGATGATCCCGGGCGCGACCGCGTTGACCCGGATCGAGCGCGGCGCGAGCTCGACCGCGAGCGCGCGCGTGAACGCCTCGACCGCGCCCTTGGACGCCGCGTAGTTGCTCTGGCCGCGCCCCGGGCGCTGGGCCGCGACCGACGACAGCGTGACGATCGCGCCGCGCCGCCGCCGGATCATCCGGCGCGCTGCCTCGCGGCAGCAGTGCACGACGCCATACAGGTTCACGGCCATCACCTCCTCGAAGTCGCCCGGTTCGCTGGCGCCGAGCAGTGTATCGCGGGTGATGCCCGCGTTGCAGACCACGACGTCGAGATCGCCGAGCGCGTCGACCTCGGCGAACATCGCGGCGACCTCGGCCCGGGCACCGACGTCGGCGCGCACGGCCACCGCGCGCGCACCCGTCGCCTCCACCGCGCGCACCGCCTCCGCCGCCGCGCCAGCGTCCCTGCAATAATTGATCGCCACCGCAAAGCCGCGGCGGCCGAGCTCGACGGCGATCGCACGCCCGATGCCGCGCGACGCCCCGGTGACCAGCGCATTCATGGCGCGACCTCCACCCGGATCCCCGCCGCGAGCCCGGATGTCAGCCTCGATCGCATGATCACGGCGGCGCGTCCACCCCTCCCGCCGCGGCCTGGTCCTGCCACGCGATCGCGACACCTCCACAGGCTCCCTCGCGCTCGGGCCAACAGCACCGCTCCCATCGCCATCACGGCACGATCTCCACCCGGATCCCCGCCGCGAGCCCGGGCACCGCGGTCGACAGCGCGATCGCGCTCCGCGCGCGGGTCGGCGTCGCGGCGGCGAGCGGGCGGCACGCGCCTCCGGCGGGCTGCTCCAGCCCGGCGATCGGCGGCAGCACGCCGCGCCGCAAGAGCTCGCCCAGCGCGATCGCCTGGACCACGGCGGTCGCGGCGCCGAGCCGCCCGGTCGCCGCGGCGATCGACACGAGCGGCGTATCCACGCCCAGCACCGCCAGCACGCCGCGCTCGGCGGCATCGAGCTCCGGCCATGCGCGCGACGCACCGTCGACGACACCCGCGCCGGCGTCCCCGAGCTGCGCCACGATCCGGCCGAGCGCCTCCGCGCCGGACCTCGCGGCCACGTCGTCGCGGCCGCGCGCCTCCGTGCCGGACCTCGCGGCCGCGTCGCGCTCCGTGGCGTCGAGCCCGGGCTCCGCGCGCGAGGCGTCTCCCATGCCGGAAGCCTCCGCGAGCTGCGTGACCATCCGGCCGAGCGCCTCCGCGCCGGGCTCGCCGACGGCACCGTCCGCCGTGTCGGCGGCCTCGACGATCGCGTACGGCGAGCGCGCGTCGGCCGGGCGCACGATCACGATCGCGGCGGCGGCCTCACCGGGCACGAAGCCCGCGGCGCGCGCGTCGTACGGCGCCGCGACCTCGGCGGCGGACATCGCCAGCGTCGCGGCCCGGCGCGCGCCGAGCTCGACCAGGGTCTCGGGCTCGAGCAGCGAGTCGTGCGCCACGACCAGCGCGACGTCGATCGCGCCGTCCCACAGTGCGCGGGCGGCAGCGGCGATCGCCTGTGCGCCGGCGTTGCCGCCGCCGAACGTCGCGCCCTCGCCGTGCAGGCCGAGCTCGGCCGACGCCAGCGCGTGCACGTTGTTCGACAGGTGCTTGAGCATCCAGTAGGGATGGATGTCGCGCAGGCCGCGGCTCCACGCGCCCTGGCCGTCGTCGCGCTGATCGACCAGCGCGCCCATCATGTCGTCCCAGTGCGCGCGCAGCCCGCCGACGCCGGAGAACAGCCCGGCGCGCGGCCCGCCGCCCTGCCCCGAGGCCGCGAGCGCCTCGTGCGCGACCTCGAGCCCGAACAGCCCCATGCGGCGCAGGAACCGCGCGTTGCGCGACCGCGCCGGCTCGCGCGGGATCGCCGCCGCGAGCGTGCACGCGTACGCCGCCGCGGGAAACCGCGGATTCGGCGCAACCGCGCGCTCGCCGGCGAGCAGGCGCGCCACGACCTCGTCGATCGTGTCGCCGAGCGGCGTCCGCCACGCGCGCCCGACGATCGCGACCGGCAGCCTCACGCCGGCCTCCCGGGCAGCACGGCCGCGTTCTGCCCGCCGAAGCCAAACGGGCTCGGCGCGACACCGTCGATCGCGTCCGCGGCGCCTCGCGGCGCACCGCATGTCCGGCACGACGTCGCAATCGCCGGCCTCACGCCGGCCTCCCGAGCAGCACGGCCGCGTTCTGCCCGCCGAAGCCGAACAAGCTCGGCGCGACCATGAGCGTGCGCCGCGCCGGGATCGCAACCCGCGGCCTCACGCCGGCCTCCCGAGCAGCACAGCCGCGTTCTGCCCGCCGAAGCCAAACGAGCTCGACAGCGCGACCTCGACGCCGCCCGGCCGTGGCGCGGGGCCGATCACGTCGACGTTGCACTCCGGGTCGCGGTCGCGGTGGTGCGCCGTGCCGGGGAGCAGCCGGTCGAGCGCGAGCAGGCTCGCCGCGATCTCGATCGCGCCCGAAGCCGCCATCAGGTGGCCGACCGCGCCCTTGATCGAGCTGACCGCGACGCGCTCCGCGTGCTGCCCGAGCGCGCCGTGGATCGCCCTGCACTCGGCCGGGTCGTTGAGCGGCGTGCCGGTGCCGTGTGCATTGATGTAGCCGATCGCCTCGGCGGGCAGCTTCGCGCGGCCGAGCGCACGCCGGATCGCCGCGCACGCCGCCGCGCCGTCCGGCCGCGGCGCGGTCACGCGGTACGCGTCCTGCGTGCTGCCCCAGCCGAGGATCGCCGCGAGCGGCCGCGCGCCGCGCGCCCGTGCGCGCTCGGCCGCCTCGACCACGAACATCGCGGCGCCCTCGCCGATCACCAGCCCGTCGCGCGTGCGGTCAAAGGGGCGGCAGGCGTCGAGCTCGTTGCGCGGCGACGGCGCGCCGAGCCGCCACATGCCGCCGAGCCCGAGCGGGTTGACCATCGCGTCGGCCGCGCCGCACACCACGATCGACGCGGCGCCGCGCTCGATCATCTGCGCCGCGTGGGCGACCGCGAGCGCCCCGGCCGCACACGCCGACGCGTTCACGATCGCCGGCCCGCGCAGCGCGAGCAGCCGGCGGATCGCGCGCGCCGCGAGGTCGACCGGCGATCGGAACCGGACCTGCGGCGCCGCGACCTCGCGATCCCATGCGAGCGCCTTGCCATCGAAGATCGGCGCGAGGTCCTCGAGGAACGCGACCTCGAGCCCGAGCGCGATCGACAGCGACGCGTCGCGTTCGGCGTCGCCGCAGCCCGCGCGCGCCCAGGCCTCGGCGGCCGCCACCAGGCCGAACGCGACCTTGCGATCGCGCAGCGCGCCCTGCGCCTCGAGCTCGGCCGCCAGCGCGTCGTCGCCGATCCGCGGCCCGAGCCACGCGGCGTCCGGCCGCACCACCGGGACCTCGCCGGCCACGCGCACCGGGAACGCCGACGCGTCGAACGACCGGATCGGCCCGACGCCGCTCTTGCCTTCGGCGAGCGCGCCATGGAACGCCGGCGTCCCGACCCCGAACGCCGACACCACACCGACCCCGGTGATCAC
>DASWRS010000263.1:0-6199 GCA_036403075.1 Kofleriaceae bacterium | reverse complement strand
GGCTGGACCAGGGCGGTCGGCGTCGACGTCCGGGTCGCCGCGGCGTAGCGGTACCAGCCCGGCGTCGTGGTGTAGCTCTGCGCGAGGTAGAGCACGTCGTCACGGCCGATCGGCTCGAGCCGCAGGATCGACGGCACGGGGAACGGCGCCGCGATCGGCTCGGGCGCCGACAGCTTGCCGCCCGCGATCCGGTAGCTGCGAAGCCGCGACGGGCCGCCGAGCAGCTCGGTGACGTAGAGCCGCGACGCCGTCACCGCGATCGCATCGATCGAGCCACTGTCCGCGCCGTCGCCCTCGGCGACGACGACCTCGGCCTTGCCGGTGTACGGCCGGGCGAGCCGGAGCACGGCGCCCTTCGGCGCGCCCTGGTGCGACAGGAAGTACAGCGTGCCGTCGGGGGCGAACTTGCCGGCGATGACCTGGTCCTCGAACCGGAACAGCTGGGTGGCGCGGCCGGCGTCGCCGCGGCCGGCGTCGCCGCGGCCGGCGATCACATGGAATGCGAACTCGCCGCCGTCGCCGTTGGCGACCCTCGCCAGCACGACCTGGCCATCGGGGCTGGTCTCGAGCTCGATCTCGGCGATCCGCGGGAAGTCCTTGCCGAGCACGTAGCGATCGGCCGCGGTCGGCGTGCCGAGCTTGTGGAAGTAGATCTGCTGGTAGAACGCCAGGTCCGCGGCGGCGCGCTCGCCGTCGCGCGGATAGCGCGTGTACCAGAACCCGCTGCCATCGGCGTTCCACGCGATGCTGCCGCCGGCGGTGCCGCCGTTGACCCGCGGGATCACGTCGGCCAGCGGCTTGCCGGTCGCGAGATCGTAGACGTGGACGTCGCCGGTCTCCGAGCCGCCCGACGACAGCGACACGCCGACCCGCTTGCCGTCGCGCGATGCCTCGAAGAAATCGATCGCGGTCTTGCCGCTCGGATCGAGCTCGTTGGGATCGAGCACCACGCGCTCGGTGGCGCCGCGGGCCGGATCGGCGAACGCTACCAGCAGGGCTTGCTGCCTCGGCGGCCGATGCTCGAGCGCGAGCACGCCGGCGCCGGTGCCGAGCACGGTCACATCGCGGTAGCTCGGGGCCTTGCTCGACAGCAGCTCGGCGACCCGCGCGCGGATCCGGGGCCGATCGGGCAGCGCGTCGAGCCGGCTGCGCGTCAGCTGGTTCTGCGCGGCGGTCCACGCGACCACCGCCGGATCCTTGCCGGCCTCGAGCCAGCGGTAGTCGTCGACCACCCGGACGTCGCCGTGGACGTCGGTCACCGGCCGGCGCTCGGTGGCAGGGTAGGGGCTCGCGGGCGCCGGCGTGGGCGCGAGCGCGGGCGGCGGCGGTTGCCCGGCGGCGTGGGCGGGCGTCGGGCTCGCCGGCGCGATCGGAGCCGGCGAGGATCCACAGGCGGACGCGGTGACGGCCAAGGCGAGCCAGGCGATTCGCATGGCTCGTTCATACCCCAGCCGCGGATCGCCGGGTGGCGCCGGGTGGCGCCGGTCAGCGCTTGGGCTTGTCGGCCTTGTCGCGCAGGCCCGCCAGGTTCCACGACTGCGTGCACAGCGGTTTACCGGCCGCCTGGTACTCGCCGATCATCACGAGCGACAGCATGCCCTCGGAGGTCACGCGGCCGGCGACCGAGAACACGCCGTCCATGCCCTCGATCGGCGTGTGACCAGGCCGCGGTGACTTCGCGCTGACCTTGCCGTTCTTGGCCGGCTTGCCGACCATCAGCGGCGTGCGCTCGATGTCGACCTGCAGATCGTTGCCCTTGACCTCGATCTTGATCGAGCCGCGGGTCGGATACGCGATCGGGTGCTCGCAGTTGCTCGAGACCTGCTCGAACTTGACCTCGTAGGAGCCCGAGAGCTCGTCGGCGTGTGCCGACGCCGTCGTCGCCACGAGCACCAGGAAGGCGAGGCCGCCGAGGCCGGCGAGGCCGGATACCGCGCTGCAGGATCGTGGGTTGCGCATGTCACCAGATGAGACGCCGCCCGAGGCGTCGCGATTCAGCCGCCTATTTTGCCAACGATTTATGGCGTCTGCGCGGTGCGAGGCGGCTCACGGTAGACGAACATCGTCTTGACCGAGCGGACCTCCGAGCTCGCGCGCGCCACGACCGTCACCATGTTCGAGCCTGGCCACAGCGGCAGCTCGGTCGCGAACTCGAGCTGCTTGCCGTCCTTGCCGCCGCGGTTGCTGCGGTAGAACACCTTGCGGCTCTCGATCTTCGCGCTCTGGTTCGACACGAAGATGTAGACGTCCTCGACGTGCTGCTCGCCCGAGGCGTTGCCCGACAGCTTGTAGCTGCTGGCGCTGGTCTCGAGGCCCTGGAGGTTGAGCGCGATCATCGGCGGGGTCGAGTTCCAGGTCTGCGTGTACTGCGCCTGGCCGGTGCCGGCCCCCGACGACCCTGCCGCCGTCGCCGCCGACGGCACGAAGCCGACCTTGGTGCCCGCGGGGTTGAGCTTGACCTTGGTCCACGGCCCGAACGCGCCGATCACCGGGAAGCTCGCGCCCCGCGCGGTGTAGCCGACCACGCTGGTGTCCTCGGACGCGCCCGAGCGGATCGCGGTCGCGGTCCGCACCGTGATCGTGTCCGACTTGACCTTGGGCTGGGCCGGCACCGTCGGCGACAGCTTGAAGTGCAACTTGTCGCTGGCCTGGACGTCGAGCGCCGAGTCGTAGGCCATGAGCTCGACGACCATCTCGTCGCCCTTGAGCGTCGCGTCGGTCGCGAGCGGGAACTCGAGCTCGCGGACCTCGCCGGGAGCGAGCGCGTCCTTGAGCTCGGCGCGCGACTTGTCGAGCACGACGCCGTCGCCGGTGGCGTTGCGCAGCAGCACCGTGGCCTCCTGGGTCGGGCCGGTGCCGGTGTTCTTGATCTGGACCTGCAGGCGGTAGTGCTCGCCGCGCTGGACCAAGCCGTCGCCGTTGCCGTCGTCGATCAGCTGCCAGGCGTACGCGAACACCGGCCGCGGCGCGGCCTCGATCTTGAGCTCGGCCGGCGTGACGTGGGCGAGCGCGTTGCGGGCCTCGCGGACCTCGAGCCCGAGCCGGTCGAGCCGGTCGAGCGCGTCCTTGGGCACGGCGAGCCGGGTCGCGTAGGTCCGGGTCTCGCCCGGCGCGACCTTGCCGATCGGCAGCTCGGTGTCCTCGAACACCGGATCGTCGCCCTGGACCCGCGACAGCACGCGGTACGCCGGCTCGCTGCCGGTGTTCTTGACCGTCGTGGTCAGCGTGACGGTGTCGCCGGCCTTGACCTGACCCGACGGCGACGCCGAGACCGAGACCTCGAGGTTGGGCTTGCCGGCGGACGCGGCCGCGGGCGCGGACCAGTCGACGCCGATCGTCTGGAGCGCGGCGACCAGCTTCTTCTCCTCCTCGGCGCGCGCGCTCTGGACGATCTTGCCGGCGCCGGCGACCAGGCGGGGCCGGGTCGACGCCGACACGCTCGATACCAGCTGCTTGGCGAACCGCATCTCGAAGTCCTCGACGATCTCGTCGTCGTCCGTGGCGTCGTCATCGTCCGGCGGCTTGACGTCGGCCGGCGCGCCGGCGGCGGGCTTCTTCTTCTCGACCAGGTACGGCAGCTCGAACGCCGGCTTGTCGACGTCGCGGGCGTAGGTCGACACCAGGTGCGAGTCGAGGTCCTTCTCGCCGTAGGTCCGGGTCGGCGGCAAGAGCCGCACGAAGTCCTGCGGCGAGTCGTTCTTCTCGGGGACGTACATGCGCTGGAGCAGGATGTCCGGGACGATGCCGAGGTTCTGGATCGAGCGATCGCCCGGGGTCAGGTACTGCGCGATCGTCAGCTTGAGCTTGGAGTGGTCGTCGTTGTCGTAGAGCTCCTGGACCGAGCCCTTGCCGAACGTCCGCGTGCCGATGATCGCGGCGCGGTCGAGGTTCTTGAGCGCACCGGCGACGATCTCGGAGGCCGACGCCGAGCCGCCGCTGACCAGGACCGCGAGCGACGACGTGGTGTCGCCGAAGCCGTGCTCGGCGCGGCGCGCCTCGCGGTCGCGGCCCGACACCGTGGTGACGATCGTGCCGTTGTCGACGAACAGGTCGGAGAGCTGGACCGCCTCCTCGAGCAGACCGCCGGGGTTGCCGCGCAGATCGAGGATCCACGACGCCGCGCCCTTGGCCGACAGATCGCGCATCGCGTCGGCGACGTCGGAGGCGATGCCCTTGGAGAACTGCTTGACCCGGACGTAGCCGACGGTCTTGTCGAGCAGCTTGTGCTCGACCTGCGAGACCCGGATCACGTCGCGGACCAGATCGAAGCGGAGCAGCCCGTCGGTGCCCTTGCGCTCGACGTACAGCGTGACCCCGGTGCGCGGGTCGCCGCGCATCCGGTCGACCGCCTCGTTCGAGGTCAGGTTCTCCGTCGGCTCCTGGTTGATCCGCACGATGTGGTCGCCGGCCTTGATGCCCTTGCGCCACGCCGGCGTGTCCTTCATCGGCTTCACCACCGTGAGCTTCTTCTCGATGATCCGGATCACGATGCCCAGACCGCCGAACTTGCCGCTGGTCGACACGTCCATGTCGCGGGCCTGCTCGGGATCCATCAGGATCGAGTGCGGATCGAGCGTCGACAGCATGCCGTTGACCGCCGCGTACTCGACCTTGGCGAGGTCGGCGCCGGCGTTCATGTTGGCCTCGATGAACCGGAACACCTTCTTGAGCTTGCCGGCGAGCCGCCACGGCGAGTCGACGTCGTCGGTATCGAAGGTCTCGGGCCGGTCGTTGACCGTGATCCGGAGCTTGTTGTGGACCTGATCGGGCTCGACCAGGACCTCGGGGATGTTGAACTGCACGCTGTCGAGCGCCGCGTACAGCATCTTCCGGGGATCGACCCGCGCCGGGTCGACGTAGCGGTCCTTGATCCGCAACAGCGTCATGTTGAAGATCTTGAGCGCGGAGAGATCGTGATGGGGGACCTGGACTTCGCCGGGAGCGGCCCGGACCTCCTGGGTATTGAGCTCGATCGACACGACGCCCTCGGGCGACTGTCGGATCACGGTAAGGACAAGTGCGAGTGCACCCGCGGCCACCACCAGGGCCAGGTTCAACCGGCTGCGCATCCGGCGATTATAGGGTGCAAAGCAGACCGCGCCATGCACGATCTGCGTGGCCGTACAGGACCGTCGAGTAGTGCCGTGTAGTATGGTGATCGGGCAGCGATGGCCGAGCGAAAGTCACGAGGCGCCGGATCCGAGGGCGGTGGCTCCGGTTCGCCGGTCGCCACCGGAGGCAGCGGAGGCAGCAAGCGCCGTCGCAAGCCCACCGCGAAGGTGATCGACGTGGGCGACAAGCCGGCGGACGACACCGAGGATCAGAAGGACGCCGAGGGCCGCGACGCCGACGGCGGGGGCGATGGCGATGGCGACGGCGACAGCGAGGAGCCGCAGGAGGGCGTCGACACCGACCTGGCCTCTGCGCCGCCGGTCGAGGCCGACGAGGTGCTCGACGACGACTCCGAGGAGGCGCCGCCGCCGCCGGTCGAGCGCGGCTCGCTCGCGCGGCGCGACCCGATGTCCGTGTACCTGCGCGAGACCCGGCGCTATCCGCTGCTCACGCCCGAGGAGGAGCACAACCTCGCGGCCCGCCTGGTCGAGCACGGCGACACCCAGGCCGCGCGCAAGCTGATCGAGGCCAACCTCCGGCTGGTCGTCAAGATCGCGTACGAGTACCGCCGGGCCTACAAGAACCTGCTCGATCTGGTGCAGGAGGGCAACATCGGCCTGATCCAGGCGGTGTCGAAGTTCGATCCGTACCGCGGGGTCAAGCTGTCGAGCTACGCCGCGTTCTGGATCCGGGCGTACATCCTCAAGTTCATCCTCAACAACTGGCGGCTGGTCAAGATCGGCACCACCCAGGCGCAGCGCAAGCTGTTCTTCAACCTGCGCAAGGAGCGCGAGAAGCTCGAGCAGCTCGGGTTCCATCCGACCACGGCGCTGCTCGCCGAGAAGCTCGACGTCGCCGAGAAGGAGGTGATCGAGATGGAGCGCCGGCTGGCGGCCCCGGAGGCCTCGCTCGACGCGCCGATCGGCTCGGGCGGCGACGACGAGGGCTCGCGCACCCGGCTCGACTACCTGCCGAGCGAGGACGTTCGCCCCGATCGCGCGGTGGCGCAGAGCGAGTTCTCCGAGCTGCTCCGCGGCAAGCTCGAGGCGTTCGCCCAGACCCTCGAGGGTCGCGAGCAGACGATCTT
>DASWRS010000262.1:0-12767 GCA_036403075.1 Kofleriaceae bacterium | reverse complement strand
CGCGCCGGATCGCCGCCGTAGCCGGTGATCAGTGCGGGATCCGCGCGGGGCAGCCGCCGGACCGACAGCACCGACGGGAGGATCGGCTCGAGGAGCGGCCCGCCGGTCATGCCCCCACCAGCCGCTGCCGGACCTGGGGCGCACGGTAGCCGCGGCCGCCGGTGACCTCGCCGAGCCGGCCGAGATCGAGGGTGACGCCGCTGGTGCGCTGCTCGATCATCGCCGCGGCCAGCGCCGCCAGCCGCGCCGCGGCCTCGTCCGGCGGCGTGCCGCGCGCGTGGATGTTGGAGATCATGTTGCGGTCGCCGTCGGTCTTGCCGAGCTTCGGATCGTAGACGACGTAGGCCGACAGGCCGTCGCCGGTGCCCAGGCCCGGGCGCTCGCCAAGCAGGATCATCGCGACCTTGGCGCCGGTCTCCTGGCCGATCTCGTCCTCGAGCCAGACCCGCGCGAACCGCGCCGCGACCGGCGTGCCGACCACGAGGCCGCGCGCGCCGCACGCCCGCGCCACCGCGTCGTGGAGCTGCTTGCCGGTGCCGGCGCACGCGACCGCCGAGAGGCCATCGGCGACGATCAGCTGGACGTCGATGCCCCGGGCGCAGCGCTCGCGCACAACGGCGAGCGACTCGGCCGACAGCCGCCGGCCGAGGTCCGGCCGCAGCAGGAACTCGCGGTGCGAGGTCACGCGCGAGGTCACCGCGACGAAGCCGTGGTCCTCGGCCCAGCGCTCGGGTAGCTCGGCACCGACCGCGGCGTGCGCCACGGCGAGCTCGGCCTGGAACTGCAGCACGACATCCGTCGCGTAGCGCGTGCCGACATGGCCGATGCCGACGAGCGCGGTGGTGTGGCGCGCGGCCTGGGCGGCGAACGCCGAGCGCTCCGGCCGCGGCGTGTACACCCGCGCCGGCGGCGGGGGGATCGCCGGCAGCGGCGGCGCGGCCGGCAGCGGATCGGCCGCGCCCAGCGACTCGCGCAGCGCCGCCATCAGCTGTCGGGTCCGGCTCACCGGGCTAGCTCACCACGTGCGCGACCACCGGCGCAACCGGGGCGCAACTCGGACGCTACCGCACGGCCTCGACGTCGCCGAACCGGGGCCCCGGGGCGTCGCCGCGCCAGATCCCGCGGGCGTCGAGCCAGGCGTCGAACTCGGGCGTCGGCCGCTTGCCGAGCAGCCGGCGCAAGGTCGGGATGTCGTGATAGCTGGTCGACTGGTAGTTGAGCATGATGTCGTCGCCGACCGGCAGCGACATCAGGTAGGCGCAGCCGGCGGCGCCGAGCAGGACCTTGAGGCTCTCGAGCTCGTCCTGGCTCATCCGCGCGTGGTAGGTGAAGCACGCGTCGCAACCCATCGGCAGGCCGAGCAGCTTGCCCATGAAGTGGTCCTCGAGCGCCGCCCGCGAGATCTGCGGGCCGTCCTCGAGGTACTCGGGACCGATGAAGCCGACCACGGTGTTGACCAGGAACGGCTTGTAGCGCCGCGCCAGGCCGTAGGCCCGGGCCTCGATCGTCACCTGATCGGCGCCGTGGTGCGCCGCCGACGATAGCGCCGAGCCCTGGCCGGTCTCGAAGTACATCCGGTTGGGGCCGCGCGCCGAGCCCTTGGTCTGGATGATGTCCCAGGCCTCGTCGAGCAACGCGACCGTGATCCCGAACGCAGTGTTGGCGGCCTCGGTGCCGGCGAGCGACTGGAACATCAGGTCCATGGGGCAGCCGAGCTCGAGCGCCTTCATCTGCACCGTGATGTGCGACAGCACGCAGTGCTGGGTCGGCACGGCGTTGCGCCGCATCAGGGCATCGACCGCGCGCAGGATCTCGGCGGTCGAGTGCGCGGTGTCGGTCGCGGGGTTGACGCCGATCACCGCGTCGCCGCAGCCGTAGGCCAGGCCCTCGCGCGCCGAGGCCAGGATGCCCTCGACATCGTCGGTCGGGTGGTTGGGCTGACAGCGCGACGACAGCCGGCCGGGCAGGCCCAGCGTGGTGTTCGCGCGCACCACGACCAGGCACTTGGCGCCCACCGTCATCAGGTCGAAGTTCGACATCAGCTTGCAGGTCGCGGCGACCATCTCGGGGGTGAGACCGGGCGCGATCGCACGCAGGGTCGGCCCCGTGGTCGTGATCTCGAGCAGCCACTCGCGAAACTGGCCCACGGTCAGGTGGGCGATGGCCCCGAACGCCTGGGCGTCGAGCTCGTCCTCGACGTGGCGCGTCAGCTCATCGCGCTCGTACGGCACGACCGGGTGCTCGCGCAGCTCGCGCAGGGTCAGGTCCGCGAGCACGGCGCGCGCCGCGACCCGCTCGACCGCGTCGCGCGCCGAGATCCCGGCGAGGTCGTCGCCGCTCTTGGGCGGGTTGGCCTTGGCGAGCACCTCGGTGACCGAGGAGAACGTGTAACGCACCCCCCGGATCGTCGATGCCAGCTGCACGGCCGTCGCAGCATACAAAGAAACACCGCCCGTGACCTCCGATCCAGGGATCGTCGGTCGCGGGCGGCGGGTGGAATATTAAGCCAACTAGGTAGGGGGCGGAAACGTCCGGGCGGCGCCGCCCGGTGCACAAGTGAAAATTAGTGATGCAACGACAGCGGGGCGGTGGTGCGGGGGACCTGGGCGAGGAAGCTGCCGGTGTCGAGCTCGGGCTCGCGCGACGGCCGGTCGGCTCGGACCCGCGCCGGCTTGACCCCGACGTGGTGGGTCTGGACCAGGGTCCAGCCCAGCGAGCCCGCGATCACCATCGACACCCAGGCGACCACGCTCATCGCCAGCGGGAGGGTGGCGTCGAACACGTACTCGCCGTCGACCATCACCCGCTCGCGCCAGGTGCTGTAGACCACCACGGCGGTGACCACGAACAGCGCTGTGGCGAGGAGGTTGAACCCGGCGTGCTTGAGGCCGGTGGCCCGCGCCCGCGATTCCCTGGGCAGCGCCAGCAGATCGATCACGCCGGGGATCGCGGCGATCACGGCGGTCACGATGCCCGCGATGTTCGAGACCATCGCGACGCGGAACCAGAACGCCTCCAGGGTTCCGATGTACGCGAGCAGCGTGGCGACCGTCGCGGTGTAGAACGCGATCGGAAATGCCACGAGCATCGGGTGCATCGGATGGCCTGCGACTCGTGCTTTGCTGTACATGTCGCCTCCTGCCTCCCCCGTTGCATCGTGTGTGCCGGCGCAAAGCTCGCGTTTTCCGCGGGTCCGGCGCCTCCGCTGTGTGCGCACGCCGTCGTCGCGAGCGCCGGCGCACCACGGTGCCGCCTATCGCTGGCGTGAGGTGATACAACCCCCCGCCATGACCCAGGCCAAGATCAAGGTCAAGAACCCCATTGTCGAGATGGATGGCGACGAGATGACGCGCATCATCTGGCGCTTCATCAAGGACAAGCTCATCCTGCCGTACCTCGAGGTCGACATCCGGTACTTCGATCTCGGGATCGAGAGCCGCGACCAGACCGGCGATCAGATCACGATCGACTCGGCCAATGCGACGCGGCAGCACGGTGTGGCAGTAAAGTGCGCCACGATCACGCCCGACGAGGCCCGGGTCAAGGAGTTCAACCTCAAGGAGATGTGGAAGTCCCCCAACGGGACGATCCGCAACATCATCGGGGGCACGATCTTCCGCGAGCCGATCATCTGCCGCAACGTGCCGCGCCTGGTCCCGGGCTGGACCAAGCCGATCGTGATCGGCCGCCACGCCTTCGGCGACCAGTACCGCGCGACCGACTACGTGGTCCCCGGGCCCGGCACGCTGACGATGACCTTCACGCCCAAGGACGGCGGCAAGCCGACCGAGCTCAAGATCTTCGAGTTCCCGGGCGGCGGCGTCGCGCTCGGCATGTACAACCTCGACGAGTCGATCATCGGGTTCGCGCGCTCGAGCTTCAACTACGGCCTGGACCGCGGCTGGCCGGTCTACCTGTCGACCAAGAACACGATCCTGAAGAAGTACGATGGCCGGTTCAAGGACCTGTTCCAGAAGGTGTTCGACGACGAGTTCGCCGACAAGTTCAAGGCCAAGGGCATCGTCTACGAGCACCGCCTGATCGACGACATGGTCGCCTCGGCGCTCAAGTGGGAGGGCGGCTTTGTCTGGGCCTGCAAGAACTACGACGGCGACGTCCAGTCCGACACCGTCGCCCAGGGCTTCGGCTCGCTCGGCCTCATGACCTCGGTGCTGCTGACCCCGGACGGCCACACCGTCGAGGCCGAGGCGGCCCACGGCACGGTGACCCGGCACTACCGCGAGCACCAGAAGGGCCGGCCGACGTCGACCAACCCGATCGCCTCGATCTACGCCTGGACCCAGGGCCTGCGCTACCGCGGCAAGTTCGACGCCACCCCCGACGTGGTCGGGTTCGCCGACGCGCTCGAGAAGGTCTGCGTCGAGACCGTCGAGGCCGGCAAGATGACCAAGGACCTGGCGATCCTGATCGATCCCAAGCACCCCTGGCTCACGACCGAGCAGTTCCTCGACGCGCTCGACGCCGGCCTGCGGACCCGGCTGTCGGCCTGAGCGCGCCCGCCGCCCGGACGTTTTGACCCATCGCGCCGCCCGGGCCGGCTGCATACGCTCGTCCGGTGACGACCACGGCTCGCGGTGCGGCGGCTGGCCTCGTGCTGGCCTGGCTGGCGATCGGCGCCGGCGCCGGCGTTGACGCGGCGGCCGCGGCGGTGTGCCCGCCGGGCCGTGCCACCGGCGCGCGCGGCGACACGCTGGTCGTGGGCTTCACCGCGGCGCCGCCGTTCGTGGTTACGTCGTCCAGCGACCGCGACGTCCACGGCTTCGCGGTCGATCTGGTGCGCGCGCTCGCGCTCACCGAGGGCTGGCGCCTCGAGCTGGTCGAGCTCGGCCCCGAGACCCTGCGCACCCGGCTGGCGGCGTGCGAGGTCGACCTCGGGGTGGTCGGCACGGCGGCGAGCGCGGCGCTGGCCGACACGCTCGAGCTGTCGCAGCCGTACTTCTCCACGGTGACCACCGCGATCGTCCACGCCGATGACGCTGCCCGCGCCCACCCGGCGGCCGGCCATGGTCGGCTCGGCCGGGTCGCCCACCTGGCCCTACGCGCGCTCGGCTACGGCCTGGCCGCGCTCGGTGCGCTGGCGCTCGCGTCGTGGCTGCTGAACGCGTTCACCGGGTTCCCGGGCGGACCGCCGCTGCGCCTGCGGCGGATCGACGCCACGGTGAGCGGGCCGTGGGCGGGGCTGCGCTGGCTGCTGCGCTCGATCACCGGCCGCGTCCTCGCCGCGGCGTGGATCGCCGCCGGGGCCGGGATCGGCGTGACCGGCGCGATCGGCGCCGCGCCGCCGCCGGTGCTGGGCGACGACCCGCTGCGCGCCCTGGTCGAGCGCGCGGCCCACGGCGAGGCGCTGGTCGGCGAGCGCTACCCGGACGGCGCCCAGGTCAGCTGCTCGGCCGGCGAGGCCCGCGCGTGCTTCCACGGCCTGGCCGACGGCACGCTGGTCGCGATCGCCGGGCCGCGCGAGGTCCTGTGCATGCACGCGCTCGCGCTGTCGCTCGACGACGCCGTGGTGCGCGATGACCTGGCGATCCCCGAGCAATTCGCGTACCTGCTGCCGCCCGGCAGCCCGCTGCGGGCGCGGCTCGATCGCGCGCTCTTGCGCCACCACGAGCACGCGCGGGTCGAGGTGCCGCTCGCGCGCTGCCCGGGAGACGAGCCCTGAGCGACGTGAGCGACGGCTTCGAGGACGACCTGGCGTGCACGCTGGCGGTGTGGTGCGCCGGGGTGCCGACCGCGGTGCCCGGCGCGAACCTCAAGCGGCTGCGGCTGTCGCTCGCGCCGCACGGGTTCTCCGGCGAGGTCGCGTTCTGGGTCCGCGCCGACGCCGCCGGCGAGGCGCTCCACCAGGTGCTGACCGGCGACGCGCCGCTCGAGCTCGAGCTCGGCGTCGCCCGCGCGCGCTACCTCGGGACGCCGCCGCCGCCGCTCGCGGTCCGCGGCGCGGTGGTCGGCCGCCGGTTCGTCGAGCTGACCACCGACGACATCGCCGGCCGCCCGGTGCGGTTCCGGCGCTACCAGCTCGCGCTCGAGGACCCGGCGCGCGCGGCGTGGTCGCTGCACCACCCGACCCAGGTGTTCGTCGACAAGAGCCTGGCCGACGTGGTCCGCGCCCAGCTGGTCGGCGACATGGCGCTCGAGGTCGCCTGGCCCGAGATCGCCCAGAAGCGCGCCCTGGTGTGCCTGGGCCTGGGCGAGGACGACGCGTCGTTCCACGACTTCGTCGCCTGGCTGGCGGCGTCGCACGCCGGCCACTTCACGCTCGACTACGCCGGCCGCGGCTACCGGCTGTCCGAGCGCAAGGCGCGCGTCGCCGACCCCGCCGCGCTCGATCGCGAGGCCGTCGCCGAGCTCGAGGTCCTCGTCCCCGAGCCGGCGCGCCACCAGCAGCGCTTCCTCAACTCGTGGATCGGCATGGACGCGGTCACCGCGGTCGACCTGGTGCGGGCGAGGCCGCCGCTGACCCGCGACGTCCTGGTCCACACGCCGATCCCGCGCGACGTGTCCACGCGGGTCGATCGCGACGCGCGCCGGCTCGCCGCCGGTCGGCACGAGCTCGCTGTCCGGTTTGGCCGGTTCCCCGAGGTCCTGCTCGCCCCCGGCGCCGGGCTGACGCTCGAGGACGAGACCTTCAGCCCGAAGCTCGCCGGGTTCGGCGAGACCTTGCGGGTCGCCGGGCTCGAGCTCTCGGCGCGCGCGCTCGACGAGTCGGCCGAGTTCGATCTCGAGCTCGCGTCCACGGTCTACGCGATCGAGCTGTCCGCCCGGCTCGAGCACGAGGACGATCCGCGGACCCGCGTGCCGGCGTTTCGCACCCCGCGCTACCCGATCGAGCTCGAGGGCCGCATCGTATCGGCGGTCGGCGCCACCGGCGACCGCGCCTACACCGTCTACGAGGACGACACGACCTCGCAGGACCGCTATCGCGTGCTGCTGCCGACCTGGAACGTCACGATCGAGGTGCCGTTCACGCCGCTGTTCCAGCCCGGTCACCTGTACTTCCCGGCGTACCGCGATGCGCGCGTCCTGGTCGCCGTCAGCCTCGACCGCGCGCGGCTCACGAGCTTCCTCGACTGGGGGCCCAGCGTGCGGCTGCCGCTCGCCAGCCAGGGCAACCACATCCTGTTCGGCAAGAACACCACCAGCGAGACCTCGCTGCGCCACTGGTACGTCGACAGCCTGCCCGAGCTCCAGCTGCGCCGCGCCCACAGCGGCAACATCGGCGTGGTCGCGGTCAAGGAGGGCGCGATCCTGATCGAGACCTTCGACGACGACGACGCGGCCACGGGCGCCGCGACGGTCAGCGTCCAGCCCGAGGCCGCCGCGGCCCAGGCCAGCCTCGAGGCGTCGAGCGACGTCGCGGTCACCGACCTCGAGGGCTCGGTCACCGGCGCGTCCGGCGAGCTCGACGGCAAGGTCGAGGACGCGACCGGCGCGGTCGATCAGTCGGTCGCGGCGGTCAAGGCCGAGGTCCAGCAGTCGGTGGCCGACACCAGCGCGACCCTGCGCGGGCTGTCCGACGAGGCCGAGGCCCAGAGCACGCGCGCCCGCAACGCCGTGGCCGACGCCCGCGCCCGGCTCGCCGCGCTGTTCGATGGCGGCGGCGACGACCCGTGAAGGCCCAGCTCACCCGGCTCGGCGCCGACCTCGGCCGGCTCGAAGCCCAGATCGGCGCCGGCGTCGCCCGGATCGAGGCCCGGGTGCGCACCGCCGAGGCCAGGGCCCGGGCGGCGGGGGCCCCGGCCGCCGACCTCGCGGCGCTGACGGCGGTCGCGACCGACGCGCGCACCCAGGGCGGCCAGCTCGCCCAGCCCGTCGCCGCCGCCCGCTCGACGCTGGCCGCGGCCGAGGCCCAGCTCGACGCCCTGCGCCGCCGGCTCGACGACGCGCTCGCGGCGCTCGAGACCGACGTGGTCGGCCAGCTCGACGCCGCGCGCCAGCCGGTGACCCAGGCGGTCGACGCCGCGCGCACCGTCCTCGACGCGATCAGCGACCAGGTCGCGAGCCTCACCGCCACCGCCACGGCGGCGCTCGGCATGCTCGGCGCCCAGGTCGCGACAATCCGCGACACCGGCGACGCGCTGGTCGGCTCGCTCGAGACCGCGCTGGCGACGGTGGTCGCCGTGATCACCGCGATCCCGGTCGATGACCTGCCCGAGGCCCTCGCGTCGCCGGCGCGGACCGCCGTCACCCAGGCCCAGACCCAGGGCACCACGGCGCTGACCAGCGCCGCCGGCGCCGCGCAGCAGCAGATCCAGCCGATCGTGCAGCGGCTCACGGCCGTGATCGACCAGGCGCAAACCGCCGCCGAGCAGGCGCTGGCGACCGGCAAGTCGGGCCTGGTCACCCAGCTCACCGGCGCCCGCCAGGCGGTCGAGTCCGCCGCGCGGACCGCCGGCACCCAGGCCGACACCGTGCTCGCCACGCTCGAGCGCCAGCTCGCCCGCCAGGAGCAAGGCCTCGCGCCGCAGCTCCAGCAGCTCGCCGCGCCGGCGCTGACCCAGGCCGGCCAGGTGATCCGCCAGACCAGCACCGCGCTCGCCCAGCTCGTCCAGCGCAGCGAGGCCGGCGTGGCGGCGATCGAGGCCCGCCTGCCGGCGGGCCGGTGAGCTACCGCAATCCTGCGCTTCTACTCCCGTCGCGCCGCATGACGGGGCCACACGGCGAGCTCTGGCATAGGACGGATCTCATCATCCCGATGGAGTGTTCTCCGTTACGGCCGGAACATCGCTACTTGCGCGCGATCCCGGAACATTCAGAACAACCGCCGGGGCTCCGGGGAGCCCGCACGATTTCACTCAGCTCGCTTTGATCGGAACAGCCAGGAACAGAGACCGGAACATTTGGCCCCGTCGCATTCTGGTTCCAACGAAACAGCCGCGAACACTTCGCGACGTTCGAACCTCGGCCCAGCGCTTGCTCTGTCGTGCCGCGTGCCTTGGATATCAGGAACAGGTACCGCGACCAGCGGCCGATCACCAAGGCTCCTATCATTCATCGACGGCTGCCGGCCTCGCAGGTCCTTCGACTATCGTGTGCATCACCGTGAAGTCTGATAGCCACGAAGGCCTCGCCGAGATCGAATCCGCGCGACCGCAAGGCACCGCGACAGGTTCGCAGGCCGATCCTGTGGCTCGTTCAACCATCGGCTCCGTCGATTGTTCGCCCATTGATCCGGCCGCACGTTCCGCCGTCGATGCCGCGGCTGGCCCGACGCGCACCAGTCGGCCGGATCGGTCCGCCGATCCCACACGCACAAGCCAGCCGGACCAGCCAAGGGCCGCGCCAGCCCGTGCGGCCCGGCCCGCTATCTCGCCGCAGCTCCGCGATCAGGAGCGCTACGACATCCTTGGCGAACACGGCCGCGGCGGCTTGGGGCGCGTGTCGCGCGTCCACGACCGCGAGCTCGGCCGTGACATCGCGATCAAGGAGCTGATCTCCCGCGGTCACCTCAGCGAGGTCCGTTTCCTGCGCGAGGCACTGATCACCGCCCGCGTCGAGCACCCCAGCATCGTCCCTGTCTACGAGGCTGGCCGGTGGGCCGACGGTACCCCATTCTACGCCATGAAGCTGGTCTCGGGACGCCCGCTGCGCGACCTGATCGCCGAGCGCAGGAACGTGGATGAGCGGCTCGGCCTGCTCCACCACGTCATCGCCGTCGCTGACGCCATCGCCTACGCGCACGGTCGCAACATCATCCACCGCGACCTCAAGCCATCTAACGTCATCGTCGGCGACTTCGGTGAGACGGTCGTCATCGACTGGGGCCTGGCCAAGGACCTCACCCGCGACGAGGAATCCACGACCGGAGGCGGCTCCTTTCGCACCAACCGCGACGAAGGCCTGACCTCCATCGGCAGTGTCCTCGGCACCCCGGCCTACATGGCCCCCGAGCAGGAACGCGGCGAGGCGGTCGACCAGCGCGCCGACGTCTATGCCATCGGCGCCATGCTTTGGGAGCTGTGCTCTCTGCAGAAGCTGCCACCCAGCTACGCCGGCCAGCGTCGCCGCGTCCTCCACCGAGTAGGGATCGACAACGATCTCATTGCGATCATCGAGAAGGCGCTCGATCCCGTCCCCGAGCGGCGCTATCCTGAGGCGGGAGCACTGGCGGCGGATCTGAAGGCGTTCAAGTCGGGGGCGCGGATTGCGGCGCGGAGCTATTCCCCATTCGGGATGCTCGCGCACTGGACGCGAAGGCATCGCGCGCTGGCCGTGTCAGTGGCGGCCATAGTGGTCGTGGCGATCGCCGCCAGCATGTTCTACGTGCGCAGCGTGGCCATAGAGCGGGACCGGGCCGATGCTGCGCTGGAGCGAGTCGAAGCGACGAACAACAACCTCGCGCACGAGCGCGCTGTCGCGATCGAGCAGCGCAACGCGCTCATCCTCGCCCAGGCGACGGCAGCGCTCGAGTCGGATCCGACGCGCGCGCTCGAGTGGCTCAAAACGTACCCGGTGGATGGAGCCGACTGGGACCGCGTACAGGTGATCGCCGCCGATGCGCACAGCCGCGGCGTTGCGCGCCACATCCTGCCCTCGATGTCACAGACGATCTCGATCTCACCAGACGGCAAGACGCTCCTGACCGCGGGTCCGCATGACCTAGTTCAGGTCTGGGACCTCACCACGGGTAGCCGCCTGCATTGGACAAGGTTCGACGGGGAAGTGACCGCGGCGATGATAGCGCCCGATGGCAACACGATTGCGATCGGCGGTCGCGGCGGCGACGTTGTGCGGTGGTCGCCCGCCTCCGATAGGCGCACGCTGCTTGGCAACCTTGACGGCGGTGCCCTGTATGTCGCTTTTCACCCAATGGCAAAGTGCTCGCTTCGTCGAGCTTGCATACAGTCGCCATCTGGGACGTGACGACGTTACGCCAGGAGTGGACGATGCCATCGGTGCAAGCTGTCACGGTCCTGGGCGTAGCCCCGGCCGGGGACACGCTCGCATTCGGCACGTCGGACGGCACGCTCCACCTGTCGGACCTCACGCCAGCGCACACGCGGCATCTGCGAGGACACCTCGGCCCGATCAAAGCGATTGCGTTCTCGGCCAACGGGCGATGGATCGTGACCGGAGGAAACGATCACTCCGTGCGGTTGTGGGACACGGTCACGGGGGCCGGCCGCCTGCTAGGCTCGCACGATGGATCGGTGCGCGAGGTCCGGTTCTCGCCAACGGATCCCACGCTTGCCGCATCGGGCGGCACCGACCAGAAGCTGAGGCTGTGGAGCACGGTGGGTAGGGGCAATCGCGTCTTTAGCGGTCACACGGACATGGTTAACGGGGTGATGTTCTCTCCCGATGGACGGATGGTGGCGTCAGCATCTCCGGACCGACAAGTGCGGCTATGGGACCTGGCCTCGGGTGACTGCCGCATCCTCAGCGGCCATCGCGGCGATCTCGGTGACGTGCGGTTCTCACCGGATGGCTCGATCCTGGTGTCCTCGGGCTTCGATGAAGGGACGCGGGTCTGGAGCCTCGCGCCGCCACTTGGTCGCCTGCTCGGTCGCCACGAGAACGAGGCGCTGCATGCCGAGTTCTCGCCCACCGGCGGGTTCGTGGCCTCGGACGGCACAGACAGAACGGCCCGCCTGTGGAGCCTCGCGTCCGGTAGCGAACAGATCTTGCGTGGCTCCGAGTATACTGGGCACGCGTTCGCCACGGGCGTGGTGTTCTCGGCGACCGGCGAGTTGCTGGCATCGGTCGGTGACAACGCAGCGCATCTGTGGAACCTCTGGACTGGCGTGGCCCACGTCTTCGCCGCGCCAGATGCGCTGCTTCGCAAGGTCGCGATCACCGTTGACGGCCGCCTGCTCGCCGCAGCGGGTAGCGATGGTCGTGTTCGCGTGTGGGAGGTGGAGTCGAACCGTCTCACCGTGCTTGCGGGGCACAAAGGCGAGGTCACGTCGCTCGTGTTTCTGCCGGGTGGCGACCGTCTGGTGTCCGGTGCTACGGACGGCACGATTCGGATCTGGAACGTCTCACTATCACCGATAAGCAGTCAGGTGCTCGGCGCACACAGCGCGGCAATCACGCAACTCGCGGTCGCGCCCACCGGAGACCTCGTTGCGTCAGGCAGCCGCGACGGCATGGTTCATCTGTGGAACCCTACGACCCACACTGGCCGGGCCCTCCCCGGGCACTCCGACGGCATCAGCGGTCTCGAGTTCTCGCGCGATGGCCGCCTTCTGGCATCGTCGAGTATGGACGCGACGGCACGCGTATGGAACGTCGACACCGGCGAGGCGCGCATTCTTCGAGGTCATGACGAAGCGGTGCGCGCTGTGGCGTTCGCTCCCGACGCCTCCGTGGTCGCAACAGGTGCGAACGATCGGACGGTACGCTTGTGGAACCTCCAGAACGGGGCGATCACTGTTTCGCGTCGCCACCATGCCGCTGTGCGCTCGGTTGCATTCGACGCTGACGGCAAGCAACTCGTGACCGCCAGCGAGGACGCGACCGTACGGCTATGGGACCTCGGTCGTGTCATGTGGGTGCCTCACGAACGTGGCGAGCTCACATCGTGGCTTCGCGCGCAAACGTCTGCAGCACTCCCTCTCACAGCCGCTAGCGACGTCGGACCTTCAAAACATTGACAATCGATCAGGTGTAAGGAGTAAAAACGTGCAGAAGAACCGCGAAATAAAGCAGACGAGCAAGAAGAAACTCATCCTTCGCAAGGAGTCCATCAAGGCTCTGGACAACGTGGATCTGTCACTCGTGACAGGCGGCCAAACTACGATACCCGC
>DASWRS010000261.1:0-4781 GCA_036403075.1 Kofleriaceae bacterium | reverse complement strand
CGAGGACTACAAGAACTTCCACGTCCTGCCCGACCTCAAGGGCATCACCTTCGTCGATCCGTACGACTTCGTCGCCAACACCAAGCACGCCAACGACGACCACGGCCACGGCTCGCACGTGACCGGCACGATCGCCCAGGTCACCCACAACGGCATCGGCGTCGCGGGCATCGCGCGCAACGTCAAGATCATGCCGCTCAAGGTGCTCTCGGGCTCGGGCTCGGGCTCGGTCGGCGGCATCGCCGATGCGATCCGCTACGCCGCCGACCATGGCGCCAAGGTCATCAACATGAGCCTGGGCGGCGCGTTTCCCTCGGCGGTGCTGAAGAAGGCGGTCGCCTACGCCCACGGCAAGGGCGTCACCGTGGTCTGCGCCGCGGGCAACGAGAGCCGCGGCCGGGTCGGCTATCCGGCGGCGTACCCGGGCGCGGTCGCGGTCAGCGCGACCCAGTTCGACGAGTCGATCACGTTCTACTCGAACTACGGCAAGGACATCGACATCGCGGCGCCCGGCGGCAACACGCGGGTTGACCAGAACGGCGACGGCATGCCGGACGGCGTCCTGCAGAACACGATCGCGCTCGGCGATCCGACCAAGGACGACTACTACGGCTACATGGGCACGTCGATGGCGTCGCCGCACGTCGCCGGCGTCGCCGCGCTGGTCGTCGGCGAGGGCGTGACCAATCCCGACCAGGTCGAGCAGGTCCTCAAGGCCAGCGCGCGCAAGCCGGCCAGCGGCTACTCGGTCGAGAAGTACGGCGCCGGGATCCTCGACGCGCCGGCCGCGGTGCTCAAGGCGCGGTCGTCGACCGGCGGCTACCAGTTCGGCCTCGGCCTGCTCATGGCCGGCGCGGTCGCGGCCTCGCTGCGCCGCCGCGGCCAGCTCGGCGTCAAGCTCGGCCCGTCGTATCTGGCCGGCGTCCTGTTCGGCTCCTCGGGCCTGTTCTTCCTGCCGTACCTCGCGCCCGGCGTGGCGTCGTTGCCGGTGGTCCACGCGCTGACCCACGGCCTGCCGTCGTGGGACCTCTCGGTGCTTGGCGCGGCCGCGCACGGCAACGCCGTGTTCTTCAGCGCGCTCGTGCCGCTGGTCCTGCTCGCGATCGGCTACCACGTGCCCCGCGCCCGCGCGCCGCTGGCGGGCGTCGCGATCGGCGTCGCCGCCCACCTGGCGTTCTTCGCGGCGGTCCCGCTGGCCGCGATCCACATCCCGGCGGTGCTCGGCACCGGCGCGCTGTGGCTCGTCGGCAACGCGCTGGCGTGCCTGGGCCTGGCGCGCCTCGCGCTGCGCCGGTAGCACCCGCGCCGCCGGCCCGCGTGGTAGCACTGGATCCGGTGACCCACCGGATCCGGCTCGCGCGTGCGGAGCACAAGTTCTCGTGCGCTCACATGACGGTGTTCCCCGACGGCACCAAGGAGCGCCTCCACGGCCACAACTACACCGTGGCGGTCGCGCTCGAGGTCGAGCGGGTCGATCTCGCGGCAATGATCCCGTTCGCACCGATCAAGCTGGCGATCGGCGAGCTGTGCGCGACGTGGAAGGAGCACGTGCTGCTCGCCGCGCACAACCCGTGCTTCGAGGTCGTGCGCGACACCGGTGAGCTCGAGTTCCGGCTGTGCGGCGAGCGCTACGTGATGCCGCGCCGCGACGCGCTGCTCCTGCCGCTCGACAACATCTCGGTCGAGGCGCTGGCCGCGCACGTCGCACAGCTCTTGCGCGAGCAGATCGCCGAGCTCGATCTGCGCCACGCCGTGGGGCTCGAGGTCACGGTCGAGGAGAGCCCCGGCCAGGGCGCGAGCTGCACCGTGGCGCTGCCGTAGCGCGGCCCCCGGCGGTCACGCGTTGGCGTTGGGGCGGCCCCGGCCGCCGCGGCCGCGACGGCGTCGCCGCCCGCTGCGGTCGCTGCCTCCCGCCGGCGCGCTGCCGGCCGGGCGAGCGCTGTGGACGTGACCGGTGTCGTTCTTGGGCGCCTCGGCGACGGCCTCGGCCGCGATCTCGGTCGACATCTTGCCGGCGACCCGGAACTGGTCCGGCTTCCAGCCCTTCTGGCCGACGACGATGATCAGCTTCTGGAACCGCTTCTCGAGGTGGTCGAGGTAGTCGCGCTCCTGCTTGGACAGCACGTCGGCGACGCGCGGCGAGCATTCGATCTCGATCTTCTCGTTGTCGACCAGCACGCCGGAGCGCCGGACCTCGCGCAGGATCTCGTAGGCCACGGTCGCGACCGACTTGACCACGCCGGCGCCCTCGCACGCCGCGCACGGCTCGGTCAGGAGCTGGACCAGCGACTCGCGGGTGCGCTTGCGGGTCATCTCGACCAGGCCGAGCTCGCTGATCTTGGTGACGTTGGTCCGCGACCGGTCGCGTGCCAACGCCTTCTGGAACGCATCCCAGACCTTGCGGCGGTTGCCTTCCTTGTCCATGTCGACGAAGTCGATGACGATGATGCCGCCGATGTTGCGCAGCCGGAGCTGGCGCGCGACCTCGTCGCAGGCCTCGAGGTTGTTCGCGGTGACGGTGTCCTCGAGCTTGCCCGAGCCGGTGTTGGTGAAGCTGCCGGTGTTGACGTCGATCGCGGTCAGCGCCTCGCCCTGATCGATCACGAGCGAGCCGCCGCTCTTGAGCGGGACCCGCCGCGCCACCGCGAGCCGCAGCGCGGGCTCGATGTGGTACTGGTCGAAGATCGGGCGGCGGCCCTCGTACTTCTTGATCCGCTCGGCGAGCCGCGGCAGGAATGCGAGCGTGAACTTCACGACCCGCTCGTGCTGCTCGGGGTCGTCGATCATCACCTCGCTGGTGTCCTCGCGCAGCAGGTCGCGGATCATGCGCAGCGCGAGATCGAGATCGGCGTAGACCAGCCCGGCGCCCGACATCTGATCGTGGCGGCGATCGATCTCGGCCCACAGCCGGGCGAGGAAGTCGACGTCGTCGCGCAGCTCCTGGTCGCTGGCGTCCTCGGCGGCCGTGCGCACGATGAAGCCCGAGCCCTTGGGCCGGACCTCGTTGACCAGGTCGCGCAGCCGGCGGCGCTCCTTGTCCGAGCCGATCCGGCGGGACACGCCGATCTGCGCGACGTGCGGCATGAACACCGAGTAGCGGCCCGGCAGCGAGATGTAGCCGGTGACCCGCGCGCCCTTGGCGCCGATCGGATCCTTGACGACCTGGACCAGCACGGTCTGGCCGGGCTTGAGCAGATCTTCGATCTTGCGCGACGCGAGCTGCTTGCGCGACCGCGCGATGCGCGACGCCGCGCCCTCCGGCGAATCATCGCCGACGTCCTCGGTGTCGGCGTCCTCGAACAGCTTCTTCTCGTCCCCCGAGCCGAGCACGTCGGCGACGTAGAGGAACGCGGCGCGCTCGACCTTGGGACCGAGATCGACGAACGCCGCCTGCATACCCGGCAGTACCCGCGTCACCTTGCCTCGATAGATGTTTCCGACGATGCCTCGATCGCGCTTGCGTTCGACAAAGAACTCGGCCAGGGCCCCGTCCTCGACAACCGCAACGCGGATCTCGGGGCCCTCAGCGTTGACCACGAGCATGTTCTGCATGAAAGCTCTGCAATTCGTTGCGCCCGCTCCGGATCATCACGACATCGATGTCGCGACATTGGCTCGATGTTTTACGGGTCGCGGGGAGTCGGTAGCACGAGAACTCCATCAATACAAGGAATTGCAACCTGTAGTCGCACGCTGGCCCGAGGTTTGCTTTGAGATACCCCGTCGGTGTTGCCGCACCGGCACGGCTTTGATTACTTTTAACGACCTGAGCTTACTTAGTTAGTTGGCCTATTCGAACGAACGCCTGGGTTGCCGCCCGGGCGTTCGTGCTTTTCGGCACGACCGGTCGCTAGCGCCCCGGGCGGTGTGCCTCGGGGTCGTCCGGGTCGGCGTCGCGGTGCAGGCACGGGTCGTTGTCGGGATCATGGCCGCAGGCAAGCACGCCGGGTGAGGGGTCGTCCGGGTCGGGTCCCTTGTACGGGCCCTCGAGATCGTCGCCGGCCGCGTCATCGCCGACCGCCCCACCGGCTTCGATCAGCGCGGCGGTGCGCTCGGGCGAGACCCCCGGGACCAGGCCGTGCCGGGCGAGGTGCGCGACGTAGTACGCGTCCTCGCGCCGCGGCTCGAGCTCGCCGCGATCGATCGCCTGCTCGAGCGCGCGCTTGAGGTCGCCGATCAGCCGCGACGGTGGGATCTCGAACGCATCCATGATCGCGGTGCCGACCCCGCCGGGCAGCGGCGGTAGCCGGGCGTCGGCCTCGGCGAGCTGGTGGACCCGGTCGGACAGCGCGCTGATCTGCTCGAGGAGCTGCTTGCGCCGGCCCGGCCGCTTGGACGTGATGTCGGCGCGCGACAGGTCGAGCAGGTCGGTCAGGTGCGCGAACATCTCGCGGTGGAACCGCCGGACCGCGCTGTCGGTCCACTGGTCGCTGTACTGGTTGGTCCGCAGGTGGTGCTTGATCAGGAACCGGATGGTCTGGCGCTCGTCGCGGCTGAACGCGAATCGGCCGTAGATCTTGTCGAACATCCGCGCGCCGACCTCGGCGTGGCCATGGAAGTGGACCCCCTCGTCGGTGAACGTCCGGGTCGGCACCTTGCCGATGTCGTGGAGCAGTGCCGCCCAGCGCACGAGCGGCCGTCCGACGGTCTGCCGCACGACCTGCTTGGTATGGGCCCAGACGTCCTTGTGCTGCCGCCCGGTCTCCTGGACCAGGTCGACGGTCGCCTCGAGCTCGGGGAACAGCAGCCCGAGGACGCGGACCTCGTGCAGCCACTCGAGC
>DASWRS010000260.1:0-3495 GCA_036403075.1 Kofleriaceae bacterium | reverse complement strand
GCACAGCTGGCGGAGGTCGTCGTGCTCATACGGCGGGTGGCCCGCGAGCAGCTCGAACAGCACCGCACCGAGGCCGTACTGATCGCTGCGATCGGTGGCCGCGAGCCCGCGCAGCTGCTCCGGCGAGATGTACGCGGGCGTGCCGAGCACGAAGTCGGAGTCGTCGTCGACTGCGGACTCCCCGGCGATCGCGGCGAGCCCGAAATCGACCAGCTTGACGTGAAGGTGATCCGCCGTCGTGACCACGAGCGCGTTCGACGGCGTGACATCCGCGTGGATCACGCCGCGATCGTGGGCGGCCGCGAGCGCCTCGCCGAGCTGGCGCGCGATCGCGACCACCTCCGCCGGCGGCAACGCACCGCGCGACACGCGATCCGCCAGGCTCTCGCCCTCGAGCAGCTCCATCACGAAGTACGGCCGGCCGTCGGGCAGGTGGCCGAAATCGACGACATCGACGATGTTGGGGTGGCGGACCCGCGCCGCGGTCCGCGCCTCGCGCAGGAACTTCTGCGCCGCGCCCGGATCGCGCTCGATCACCTTGGTGCGCAGCACCTTGAGCGCGTAGCGCCGCGTGAGCGCGATGTGCTCGACCTCGAACACCGTGCCCATCCCGCCCTCGCCGAGGAACTCGTGCACGCGGTACTGCCCGATCACGTCGCCGCGGACCGGGCCGATCGGGTCGAGCACCGGGCCGCGGCCGCGCGCCCGCGCCATCACCATCAGATCGGCGCACAGCGAGCTGCCCGGCCGGACCGTGATCACGATCTCCGCCTCGCGTGCACCGGACCGCACCGGCAGCACCGCGCTCGACGCGTGCGCTGCCGCCAGATCGATGTCGGCGAGGAACGCCAGGCGCGCGATCACCGCGGCGCCGAGCTGGGCGTCGACCGCCACCGTGGTCAGGACGGCCGACGCGCGCTCGAGCGTGATCACGTAGGCGTCATCGGCCATCGCCATCGGCTCGATGTAGACCGCGTCGGCCTGGGCGCGCACCGCGGCCGCGAGCGTCAGGTCGGCGACCCGGCAGGGGTCCGCGAACCGGGATGCTTCCCGGAACGCGTCGATATCGGGACCGATCACCGCCATCGCGCTCGCTCGGCGTATATTAGCAGCAGCGATGTCAGCCGATCCGTCAACGGCGGGTGAATCCACACCGAGTGGGGTCCGCGTGCTCGTGGTCGATGACGATGTGGTGATCTGCCGGCAAATGGCCGCAGGTCTGTCCAGCGCCGGCTACCAGGTCGTGACCGCGCATGACGGCGGCCGGGCCCTGGCCCAGGCCGAGGAGACACCGCCCGACCTCGCGATCGTCGACCTCGAGATGCCGGGGACCAACGGCCTGGACGTCATCCGGAGGCTCAAGCAGATGTTCGGCCCGGCGGTCCACATCGTGGTGATGACCGGCCACGACGACGAAGCCAGCCACGCCGAGGCGTTCGACGCCGGCACCGACGACTTCGTCGTCAAGCCTACAGGAATGTCGGAGCTCAAGCGCCGGCTCGCGGCCGCGACCCGCAACCACCGCGCGTTCGTCGAGGTCCGCGTCGCCAAGGAGGCCGCGGACCGGCGGATGGCCTACGGCGCCGAGGCCAGCGCGCTGCTCGCCCACGACCTCAACAACGGCCTCGCCGTCGCGCTGTCGAACCTGCAATTCCTGAGAGATGTCCTCACGCTGGACGCCGACGAGTCCGACGCGCTCGACACCACCGTGCGGTCGCTGCGCCGGATGTCGAGCCTGGTCGCCAACTTCGTGGACATCGCGCGGTTCGAGGATGCCGCGGTCAAGCCGATGGTCGCGCAGCTCCGCGTCCACCAGGTGCTCCAGTCGGTGCTCGAGGTGAGTGCATCCTCCCTCGCGCGCGGCGTCACGATCGCGATCGATTGCGAGACCGACCTCATGGCGCGGTTCGACCCCGCGCTGGTCGAGCGCGTGCTCCACAACCTGGTCGGCAACGCGGCGCGCTACTGCAACCCAGGCGGCTCGATCGCCGTCCGCGCGCGGAGCTGGAACGACGACGACAGCGTCGAGATCTCCGTGACCAACTCCGGACCTCAGATCCCGGAGAACATCCGGCCCCAGCTGTTCGGCAAGTACGTGCGCGGCGGCGGCGGCAAGCGCGGCATGGGGCTCTACTTCTGCCGGCTCGTGGCCGAGGCCCACGGTGGAAGGATCGACTATGAAGCGCCGGAGATCGGTCCCCGTTTCGTCGTGCGGCTGCCCGGCCGGGCCTGAGAGTTCACGGTAAGGTCGATCCTCGTGGCGCACGCGATCGCGATCGGCGATGCTCCGGAGTTCGTGCTGCAGCTGGAAGCCCGGACGCAGCGTTCGTGCCTCGTGGTATCGGTGATTCGATGATGGCGCGCGCCGCCAGGACTCCCAAGACCCACCTCGGCCGGGTCCTCGTGGTCGACGATGATCTCGGGATGCGCCGGCTATGCGCCCGCGTGCTCGGCCACGAGGGCTGGGAGGTCGTGGCCGTTGACGGCGGCAAGGCCGCGCTCGAGTGCATGTCCGCGCGCGACGCGCCGTTCGATTGCATCGTCTCCGATGTCCACATGCCGGAGATGGACGGGTTCGCGCTGATCGCCGAGATCCGGCGCCACGATGACGACCTCCCGGTCTTGCTGATGACCGGCGATCCGTCGCTCGACGGTGCGGTCCGGGCGATCGACAGCGGCGCGGTGTCCTACCTGTCCAAGCCGTTCGATCAGGAGACCCTCGGCGCTGCGGTCGCGCGCGCCGCCCGGCGCCACGGCGTCGCGCGGATGCGGCGCCGCGCCGCGCCCTCGCCCGACCACGACCTGCAGGACATGGCGCGGCGCTTCGACCTCGCGCTCGCGCAGTCGTGGATGGCGTTCCAGCCGATCGTCGACTTCCGGGCCAACCGCACGTTCGCCTACGAGGCGCTGGTCCGGACCGACGAGGAATCGCTCAAGCGCGCCGACGTGCTGATCGCGACCGCCGAGCGGCTCGGCCGGGTCCACGACCTCGGCCGTACGGTGCGCACCGCCGTGGCCTACGCCGCCCCGAGTATCCCCGACGACGTGCTGGTGTTCGTCAACGTCCACGGCCTCGAGCTGACCGACGAGGACCTGTTCGGCGACACCTGCGCGCTGGCGCCGATCGCGTCGCGCGTCGTGCTCGAGATCACCGAGCGCATCGGCCTCGACGCGGTCGCCGGGCCCGCCCGGGTCGCGATGCTGCGCCAGCGCGGCTACCGGATCGCGGTGGACGACCTCGGCGCCGGCTACGCCGCGCTCGGGGCGATCGCCACGCTCGAGCCCGAGATCGTCAAGCTCGACATGTCGCTGATCCGCGACATCGATCAGCACCCCACCAAGCGCCGCGTCGTCGGCGCGATCGCCACGCTGTGCCGCGAGCTCGGCAGCCAGGTGATCGCCGAGGGCGTCGAGACCGAGTCCGAGCTCGGCGCCGTCCGCGACCTCGGCATCGATCTGATCCAGGGCTTCCTGCTCGCGCGCCCGTCCCGCGAG
>DASWRS010000259.1:0-34966 GCA_036403075.1 Kofleriaceae bacterium | reverse complement strand
GTTTGGACAAGACTCTAGCAGCCAGCTCCAACGACGGGTCGACGTCTTCTTCCTTGCCGTGGATCAACCAAGCAATGCTTACGTCATATAGCTCCGCGAAGGCTCCAGCTTCCTCGGCTGTCACCTTCCTTCGACCGGCTTCGATCTCGGAGATCGTAGGCCGCTGCATCTTGAACCTGACGGCAACTTGGCCTTGCGACAGGCCGGCTTGTTCTCGTGCCGCTCGCAGCCTCTCAGCGAGAGTGTTCATGGGCCTCCCGTGGCCGCGAGCGAGTTCATCCACGCGACAATCTCGCCCACTGTTCGCGCGCGCTTCTTCGTGTCGTCCACGAAAGGATTGGCGTCCGGTGGTAGCGCCCAGCCGAGTTTGTCTTCGAGCAGCACCGCGAACTCGATCCCGTCAATGCTCGCTAGCCCAAACGTCTCGATCGGCGAAGACGCCGAAGTAAGACCAGCATGGTCTCCCAACAGGCTCCGTAGAGCTTCAGCTACAGCTGATTCGATGGTCATGGCCGCTCCTTACCACTGGCAAGGAATTCTTACCACATCTTAAACTTGAGTGACCAAGACACTACGACGAAATCTCCCTGTCAATTCTGGCGCCGCGCATCACGCGGCAATTTTCTGCGAAGTCACAGGCACTTGTGTTGGTGCTTCCGAAGCGATCCCTCCTCCCTAGCACTCGACAATTTTCTCGCTTACTTGACGGAACGGTCGTGGTCGCCCGGGATTCTCGGGTGCGTACGCCCTTCTTCATTCGAGCCACACGCGCTGAGCGCTCAGCTCAGCGCGAAGGGGCGATGAGCCGCATGGAGACTCACCGGATATGTCCCCGTCGTCCGGCCCACTGCAACGACCGCGCCGCTGTCCTTCCCGCCAACCTGCACGATGCCACGCTGGGCGGTGGCCGGCCCCATGCCGCGAGGTGAGCCAGATGCGCCGCCGGCAGCCCTCCGCGACAACCGGAACGCCCAACCCGACGCGCGCCGCGCCCGCAAGCGCTCGCTGGAGATTGGCGGCGTGCCCGCGTGGCGGCGGCTATCACAGACGGTCGCGATCCGGCAGTCGCAGGAGACCAGTGCCGGCGGCTCCGGCCTCAATCACCCGGCCGGTTTCGCCGCGGCCAAGGTCGAGGCCGCCGCGCAGGCGGTGTCGAATGCGGCCGGCGCCAGCCCGTCGCCGGAGGCCGCCCGGCGGGTCGGCAACGCGCGGACCCTGGCGCAGACCGCGCGCAGCGACGCGACCGCCGCGCGCGACCGGACGGCCGGCGCGATCACCACCGCGGCCGCGTTCGTCAAGGAGGAGACCACCGACGTGCAGATGCTGATCGCCGCGGCCGACGCCGAGATCGCGACCGGCAACTTCACCGACGCGAAGATCCACCTCGACAAGGCCGCCCGGCGGGTCCGCGACGCGCACGGCAGGAGCGCCAGCCTCGACTACTCCTACGCCCAGCTCTACGACAAGATGTCGACGCACGCCGCGGATCCGGCGGCGCGGCGCAAGCTCTTGCAGCAAGCCGGCGAGGCGTTCCAGCGCTTCGTCAAGACCGGCACCGGGGCGCGCGTGCGCTACGCCACCGCGCGCCGCGCCGAGATCGCCGAGGAGCTCAAGGAGCTCGGTCCGCCCTGACCGGCGGCCGGCGCTCGATCGGGACCAGCGTCCAGCCCAGCCGGTCGCGGACCAGGCCGGCGATCCCGCCCGGCGCCACCAGCATCACGATCACCGACACGGCGCCGAGCACGATCAGGTGGATCGCGCCGCTGCCGCCGAGCTTCTGCTGCAGCACCACGTAGATCGCCGCGCCGAGGATCGGCCCCTCCACCGTGCCCAGGCCGCCGACCACGGCCATGAAGCTGATCTCGGCCGACCACTCGATCGAGAACGCGGCGTCGGGCTGGATGAACGGCGTCTGCACCGTGATCAGCGCGGCGACCAGGCCCGTGCCCACCGCCGCGACGACGAACGCGAGCAGCTTGACCCGCCAGACGTGGACGCCCAGGCCGGCGGCGGCGTCCTCGGCGTCGCGGATCGCCATCAGCGCCAGGCCGGCGCGCGAGCGCAGCGTCGCGATCACCAGCCCGACCATCGCGAGCAGAAGCCCCACCGCGACGTAGTAGATCAGCCACGGATCGACGCTGCGCGCCGGCCGGACGAACATCCCCGAGGCGTGGTTGACGAACCCCCAGTTGCCAAACCCCAGGCGGAACATCTCGGCAACCAGCCAGCTGCCGACCGCGAAGTAGCCGCCCTTGAGCCGGAAGGTCAGCGCGCCGACCGGCACCGCGAGCCCGCCGGTCACCACTGCCGCGAGCGCGAACGCGGCCGGCACGCCGAGGCCGAAGCGCTCGCAGCCGACCGCGAGCGTGTAGCCGCCCAGGCCGATGAACAGCTGCTGGCCGAACGTGACCAGGCCGGCGTAGCCGGCGAGCAGGTTCCACATCTGGGCCAGCGCGGCGTGGTACGCGAATACGATCAGCGTGGTGCGCGCGCTGTCGCCGCCCCACGCCGGGCACGACACCAGGCCGAGCACGAGGGCCGCCGCGATCGCCGCGCGGATCCGCCGGGCAGTCCTGGCGTCGGTCACGGCGCCGTCCTGGGCAAGAGGCCCTGCGGCCGGAGCACCAGCACGAGCAGCACGACCGCGTGCGCGGTGATCTGCGCGTAGCTCGGGCCCAGGGCGTGCGCGCCGATCAGCTGGGCCATCGCGAGCAGGATCCCGCCCAGGAACGTGCCGGTGAAGCTGCCCAGGCCGCCGACCACGACGACCTCGAACGCGACCAGCAGCATCTCCGAGCCGGTCGTGGGATAGAACGTCCGGGTCGCGGCCAGGAGCACGCCGGCGACGGCCCCGGTCGCCGCCGAGATCCCCGCCGCGATCGCGTACATCCGCCGCGGATCGATGCCCATCAGCCGCGCGGTGTCGGCGTCGTCCGACGTCGCGCGCAGCGCGCGGCCCAGCGCCGTCTTGCCCAGGACCGCGAGCAGGATCGCGAGGCAGGCCAGGCCGACCGCGAAGTCGACCAGGCGCACCGTCGGCACGGTGAGCCCGCCCAGGTGCACGCCGGACGACGCCAGCGAGCTCTGCAGCGTGCGCGCGTTGGCGGTGGCCCACAGCAGCAGCACGTTCTGCACCACCATCGAGATCCCGAACGTGACGATCAGCGGCGGCAGGATGCCGCGGCCGAGGCTGCGGCCGACGACGAAGCGCTGCAGCGCCCAGCCGATGCCGAACAGCACCGGCACGACGATCGCCGCGGCGGCGAGCGCCGGGACCCCGGCGGGCACCAGCGCGACCACGAGGAAGTACGCGGCGAGCACGATCAGATCGCCGTGCGCTAGGTAGACCACGCGCATCGTGCCGAAGTTGATCGACAGCCCGAGCCCGATCAGGCCGTAGAGGCCGCCGAGCAACAAGCCGTTGAGCAGGATCTCGAGGAGCTGCATCGTCATCCGAAGTAGGCGCGGCGGACCTCGTCGAGCGAGCGGCCGGCCGACCGCCCCGCCAGCCGCACGGCGCCCTTGTGGAGGCAGACCAGGTGATCGGAGAACGCCAGGCTCCTGCGGACGTCCTGCTCGACGAACACCAGGGTCACGCCGTCGCCGCGGATCCGCGCGAGCGCCTGGTAGAGCACCTTGACCACGGCGGGCGACAGCCCGAGCGAGACCTCGTCGAGCAGGAGCAGCCGCGGCTCGGACAGCAGCGCGCGGCCGATCGCGAGCATCTGCTGCTGTCCGCCGGAGATCTGGTGGCCGCCGCGGCGCGACGCGGCCTCGAGGTCGGGGAACAGCGCGTAGACCCGCTGCCGGGTCCAGCGCCGCTGGCGGCCGCGCGCGTGCTGGTCCTCGGCGACGCGCAGGTTCTCGTCCACGCTGAGGCTCGGGAAGATCCGCCGGCCCTCGGGGACCAGCGCGACGCCGTGGCGGACGATCGCGTGCGCCGGCAGGCCGCGCAGCTGCGTGCCGCCGAGCACGACCTCACCGCCGGCCGCACCGTGCAGGCCGCAGATGCTGTGGAACAGCGTGGTCTTGCCGGCGCCGTTCTCGCCGATCACCGCCAGCGCCTCGCCGGCGCCGACCTCGAACGACACGCCGCGCACCGCCTGGAGCTGGCCGTAGTACGCGACCAGGCCGTCGACCCGGAGCAGCGGCTCGGTCACGCGCCGGCCTCCGCGTCGCCCGCGCCTTCGGCCGCGCCTTCGGCCGCGTCTTCGGGCGGCTCGTCGCCGAAGTAGGTCCGCTGGACGTGCGGATCGGCGAGCACCTCGTCGGGGCGCCCGACCGCGACCACGCGGCCGCGATCGAGCGCGAGCAGGCGGTCGACGAAGCCGGCGAGCGAGGTCACGCCGTGCTCGACCCAGACCAGCGCCACGCCGGCGCGGCGGATCGCGTCGAGCACGGCGCACAGCTCGGCGGTCTCGGCCTCGGTCAGCCCGCCGGCGACCTCGTCGAGCAAGAGCACCAGCGGATCGGCCGCGAGCGCCCGCGCCAGCTCGAGCCGCTTGCGCGCCAGGAGCCCCAGCGTCCGCGCCGGCCGCGCGGCGAGCTCGGCGATCCCGGCGCGCTCGAGCGCGTGCATCGCCCGATCCGGCGCGTGCGGCGCCGCGTGGCCGCGGCCGAAGTCGGCGCCGACCAGCGCGTTCTCGTACACGCTCAGGTCGCCGAACGGCCGCGGGATCTGCTGGGTCCGCGCCAGGCCGCGGCGACACCGCCGGTGCGGCGGTTCGTCGCTGACGTCGGCGCCGCCCAGGTACACCCTGCCGGCGTCGGCCGCGAGGCTGCCGCCCAGCAGGTGGAACAGCGTGGTCTTGCCGGCGCCGTTGGGGCCGATGATGCCGAGCGCCTCGCCGGCGCGCGCCTCGAGCCAGACGTCGTCGGTGACGACCACGCTGCCGAACGCCTTGCGCAGCCCGCGGGCGGCGAGTGGAGCGTCCTCCGCGGTCACACCCGTGCGCTCATCAGGTGATCGCCTTGAGCTCGGCGGTCCTGGCGATCGCCGGCGCGGTCTCGTTGTAGACCACACGCAGATCCCACGGGTACTTCTCGCCCTTGGTCCACTGGCCGCCGACCAGCGGCGTGCGGCCGACGTGCTTGTCGTCGAACTGGATCGGGCCGACCATGGTGTCGAGCTTGGTCGCGGCCAGCGCCTTCTTGACCTTCTCCTTGTCGCTGGTGCCGGCGCGCGCCAGCACGTCGCCGGCGACCTCGAACAGCGCATACACGAAGCCCAGCGGCTGCGCCCACTGCTGCGGGAACGCGCCCGCGAGCTCGGCCGCGGACTCGCCGGTCAGCGACGACTTGAACGGGTGCGCCGGGCTCCACCACACCTCCGACGACAGGCCCTCGGCCAGGCCCGGGCCGATCGCCTCGACCGCCGCCGGGAACAGGATCGCCTTGCCGATGCTGGCGATCTTGGGCTTGTAGCCCTGCTGGTTGCACTGCCGCCAGCACGCCGCCCAGTCCGGCGGGATCGGGACGCCGGTGAGGATCTCCGCGCCGGCCTTCTTCCATTCCTGCACGAACACCGTGAAGTCGGTGGTCCCGTTGGGGTAACGGCCCGGATCGATCACCTTGTAGCCCCGATCGGTGAGCGTCTTGGTGAACGCCGGGGCCCATGCCGAGCCGTCGGGGTCGTTGGGCCACAGCGCGCCGACGACCTTGTTGGTCGGCAGCTTGTCCCACATCCCCATGAACACGTTGGTGATGTCCGTCAGGTCCCAGAAGAAGTGGAAGGTCCACTCGTACGGCCCGCCGGACAGCCACGGCCCGATCGGCGCCAGGCTCGAGATGCACGGCGTGCGGTTCTTCTCGCAGACCGCGCTGACCGGGTTGGTCGTGTCGGGCGTGTGACCGACGACCATGAGGTCGATCTTGTCGCCCGAGATCAGCTCCTGGGCGGCCTCGCCCGCCTTGGTCGGGTTGGACTGGCTGTCGACGCGCTTGACCCGGAACCGCGCCTTCTTGCCGTCGACCATGATGCCCTTGGCGTCGAGCGCCTTGGTCACCCGCTCGACGATGAACGCGTCGGCCGCGGAGAACGCCGCGAGCGGCCCGGTCTGCGGGCTGACATACCCGATCACGATCTCGCGGGTATCGCCACCTGCCCCCCCACCGCCGGACCCGCCGCCGGCGGGCTCCGACGACTTCTTGCACGCGGGGAGCGCGAGCCCGAGGGCCCCGCCCACCGACCAGCCGAGCACAGTCCGTCGATCGACACCGTTCCGGATACGACGCATGGCGACTCCTACGTTGGAGGGCAAGACGAACCCGAGCACGTGCGCACGGCGACGACCCGGGTGCAGCAACCGGCATTCTGCCTCGGCGCGGTGTGCGGCGACAACACCGCGCCGGCCCACGTGCCGAACACACCGTATCGAGCGCGCGGGCTTGACGCTGCCGATCCCGGCGCGCAGGATCCGCCCGACACCACCGGACCGAGCGCCCGAAGAGCCCGAGGAGCCCGAGGAGGCCGCCGCACATGCACACCGCGAGCACGGCGTTCCTGGACACGCTGACCGCCGCCGGCGTGTCGTACCTGTTTGCCAACTTCGGCAGCGATCACCCCGCGATCCTCGAGGCGCTCGCACACGCGGCCGCCACCGGCCGCGCCGTCCCCCAGGTCATCACCTGCCCCGCCGAGATGGTCGCGCTCAGCGCCGCGCACGGCGTCGCCCTGGTCACCGGCCGCGCCCAGGCGGTCCTGGTCCACGTCGAGTGCGGCACGCAGTCGCTCGCCGGCGCGGTCCACAACGCCGCCCGCGGCCGGATCCCGGTGCTGATCTTTGCCGGCGCGTCGCCCTTCACCCAGGAAGGCGAGCTCGCCGGCAGCCGCAACGAGTTCATCCACTGGCTCCAGGACGTCCGCGACCAGCGCGGCATCGTCCGCGGCTACGTCAAGTACGACCACGAGATCCGCACCGGCAAGAACCTCGGCCAGATCGTCCACCGCGCGCTCCAGATCAGCCACAGCGATCCGGCCGGCCCGGTCTACCTGATGGCGGCGCGCGAGGTCCTCGAGGAGCAGGTCGCGCCCGTCGACCCGGCCGCCGCCGCCGCGTTCGCCCAGGTCGCCCCGCAGGCGCTCGCGTCCGACGACGTCCGTCTGCTCGCCGGCGCGCTCGCCGGCGCCCGCCGTCCGCTCGTCGTCACCTCGTACCTGGGCCGCAACCGCGACGCGCCGGCCGCGCTGGTCCGGGTGTGCCGCCGGCTCGGCATCGGCATCCTCGAGTCGGTGCCCGGCCACGTCAACGTCCCGAGCGACGAGCCGCTCCACCAGGGCAGCCAGTGGAACGAGCAGCGCAGAAACCCGGTGCTCGCGGAGGCCGACGTCATCCTGGTCATCGACAGCGACGTCCCGTGGATCCCGCTGGTCAACCGGCCGCGGCCCGACGCCGTCATCTACCACCTCGACGTCGATCCGCTGAAGCCGCACATGCCGCTGTGGCACATCCCCGCGCGCCGGACGTTCTGCGCCGACGCCGCCACCGCGCTCGGCCAGCTCGACCGCCATCTCGCCTCGGCCGAGGCCCGCATCGACGACGCCGCGGTCGCCGAGCGCACCGCCCACTACGCGGCGCTCCACGACCAGCGCCGCCGCACCCTGCTCGCCCGCGAGCACCCCGACGGCGACGCGATCACGCCGGAGTACCTGACCGCCTGCGTGCGCCGCCGCGTCGACGCCGACACCATCGTGCTCAGCGAGGGCATCTCGAGCTACCAGACGATCGGCGACCACCTGTTCCCGACCCGCCCCGGCAGCCTGTTCACCAGCGGCGGCTCGTCGCTGGGCTGGAACGGCGGCGCCGCGATCGGCGTCAAGCTCGCCCGCCCGGCGGCCACCGTGATCAGCCTGACCGGCGACGGCTCGTACCTGTTCTCGATGCCCTCGGTGGTCCACTGGATGGCGCGCCGCTACGACGCGCCGTTCCTCCAGGTCATCTACGATAACGGCGGCTGGAAGTCGCCGCGGCTCTCGACCCTCGCCCTGCACCCCGACGGCCACGCCGCCGCCGCCGCCGACCTCGGCGTCCGGTTCGCCCCCGCCCCCGATCACGCGGGAATCGCCGCGGCCGCCGGCGGCGCCTTCGCCCGCGTCGTCCACCGCGCTGACGAGCTCGACGCCGCCCTCGACGCCGCCCTCGACGCCGTCCGCCGCGAGCGCCGCGCCGCCGTGCTCGACGTCAAGCTCGCCCAGCTGTGACGCCGCGCCCCGCATCGGGACGGTCGATGCACGCCGCGTATCGCTGATCACCGCTTCCGCGCGAATCGCCAGAAGATCGCCTGTTCGGACCCACCGTCTCGATGTCGCCGCGTCCGTCGCGTCGAGCGCTGCGAGCCAGCCGTATGTCGAGCGGACCACGCAGGTCTTGCGCTTGCCGGTGATCGTCACGTGGCGCTGCGCGGCGAGCTCGCGGACGGGGCATCCGTGCCCTGGCTCGAGAGCCCCCGCACCTTCCCCGCGGAGGCGATCCGGTAGCCGAACAGCGCCTCAGGCGAGAACACGAGCGGCGTGGGCGGCTTTCTTGGTGGCCATCGGCGGGTGTCCGGGTCTCGGCGGACACGATCTGTGCAGCCCCGAGCCCGCGGTGCACGATGGGGAATTCGTAGCGGCCGTCCACGAACGCCGCTACCCGGTAGGGCACCGGGCCCCCGGGAACACCCGGACCCGCGCGCCCTCATGCGCGGCATCCCAGCGCTTCACCGCCCCTCCCAGGCCACGGTGCTCCTGGTACTCGTCAACGCTAGATCGCCTTTGATCACGGCCTCGAACACGGCGCTGAACGTTAGGATCGCGGCGAACCAGTCGCACCGTCGCTGGATCGCGTTCATCGCACGAAGCAGATCGTTGAATGTCAGCACGCACACACTCCATGCGGCACGCACACCGGAGTACCATCGAATGCTGCTGACCTTGCCCGCCATCGCGATTGGTGTCGGGCGGCGGAACGTTCGCGGAACCACACAGCTTAACTCAACGCCGTGCCGCCCTCATCAGGGCAACCGCCGGGACAAGCGCGGGCACGTCGGGCGCGTGCAACCGCTCGCGCCAGTGGTCGAAGCGCTCACACCGGCTCACAAACGCGCGCGGAGGGCGTTGCTCGCGACCGCCGCGGCGAGGTCGAGCACGAGCAGCGGGCCGAGCGGCGGCTCGGCGTGCAGGTCGGAGGGCGCGGGCAAGCGGACCGAGCGGCGGCCGGACGTCATGGCCAGAGGTCCTTGCGCGCGGCGATGACGTGCTGGACGGAGACCGCGGCATGTCCGCCGGCGGCGGCGTAGTCGAGCGACTTGAAGGCGAGGTCGTCGGTCGCGCGCAGGTTGCCGCGGCCGATCTCGAAGATCGCGTCGAGGGCGCGGTCATCGAACGGCGCGCGGGCGGCGCTGGCGACGGCGCAGCGGTGTGCGACGTACTGGGCGAGCTCGTCGCGCGAGAGCAGGCGGAGCTGGGCGTAGTGGATGATGCGGCGAGCCATGGCTTCCTGCTCGTCACGGGCGAGCCGCGCGCGGAGCGGTGTCTGGCCGGCGATGACGAGACGAAAACCGAGAATGCGGAACTAGCTAGCAATCCAACACCGCACCGAGGGTGCCTCCCTACCTGTGTCGTCACCCCTGGTGCCGCGGTGCGCTGCACGGATGCCTCGATACGCGAACTTTCCATCCGGGCTGTCGCGTCGCAGGCTCAGGCGATCTGTCGGCCGCTGCGCGGTCGGCTCTTCTGACCACGACGTTAGTTTATCGAAAGATGGCACTGTAAAGGCTTGAAAGCCAAGCGCGCTATAATAGCATAGCTATTCAAATTAAATAGTTCAAGGGTCGAAAATGCATCGAGCGGCGTTGATGACAGTCTTGATGACTGGAATCGTCGTCGGTTTGTAGGAGCTGTTCGAGCAGATGCGCAGAGCTATCTCCGGGGCGCAAAATTTATAACTTGCTCCATTACCTTCGACAACCCATTAGACCACTAGGCCAGGAATTGATCAAACGGCCTGACCTCTCGCTTCATCAACAACACTAGGTATCGGAGATCGGATTCAAATCCGAACCGCCGAATGTGCCAGTGATGTCTTTAGCGGGCGCACTGCGTAGCAGATTGACACTTAAACTCTTAATTCAAGAACTCAAAAAAGGAACATTATGGCTTCACCACTGCAGTTATTGATTTTCGGGCCGCCGAAGTCACCGTCGGGTTTGATCATATGGGCAATAATCTGATTTGGGTCGTTTATGATAGCGGCGGGCAATTGTACTACATCACGTCCGCAGACGGCTCCTCGTTTAGCACGCAGTTGCAATTTGGCCAGATATCGTTCTCGAACAGCCCGTCCGTTATTGCATTCAACAATGAGCTTGTCTTCACGGGAATGAGCCCCGGCGGCAATGGCCAAATGGGGTATGCCGTTACCACTCCCGGCGGAAACTGGGCGTTCATGTCTGCGATGTTCCTGTCCAATACCGGCTTCGCGGCCGGCGGTGCCAATTGTTCCCCGTGCGCGGCCGTCTTCAACAACCAGCTCTATTGTTTTACACAGGGTCCGAATGATAATGGGTGGGCGCAGTACTGTATTTTTAACGGCGACTCCTGGAGCGGTCAAACCCAGATTACACCAGGAGGAAATAGAACGTCCGCTTACCTGTCCTGTTCACCAGCTCCTGTGGTGTTCAATAATTATATCTATTTGTTTTTCAATCAAGCAGGAACAGGCGGGTGGCTCTACTATATAAGCTCATCAGACGGAAACAATTGGTCCGAAGCTATCAATGTGCCTAGCACAGGCATGTCGTACACCCCCTCTCCGGTTGTATACAACGATGACCTATATGTCTTTTGTACGGGACAAGGTGATCGTGGCGAGATATGGTTCAACAGGACGACAGGCGGCTCCGGTCCGGGCTTACATGGGCGGGGAACACCGAGATCCCAGGCTTTAACAATTCCTCGATTCCGGCATCCAGCTATAATGGCGTTGTCGCGCCGGTCGCGATTGTTTTCAATAACCAACTCTATGTTTTCTTTATTAGCTCGAACTGGAACATCAGTTACATCACGTTTCAGGGTAATAATACCTGGTCCCAAGCTCTTTCGTTAAACAACGGGGGCAGCGGCTATGGCACTGGGTATTTCACGGCGGTTGTTTACGACAACCCCAGCAGCGTTCCTACACTCGCTATCTACTTTCAAGGTCCTGGTAACAATGGGCTCCTTTACTACATGGCCACAATGGATCCGAGTAGCGTGAGCAACTGGTCTGAGGTCGTCCAAGCTGGCGTGCCGCTGCCTCAAGGGGTAACCCCGCCCGGAATAGTGCAAACGGTTGCCAGTTGGGCAGTTGCCTGCATTAGCGGTGAACCGGCTGATTGGTGGAGCTTGGGATAAGTTGGGGCCTCGGCGAGTGCCTGATCGCGTTCCTCCGCACCAACCTGCCGCCGCAGCCCGCCGATCCCGTACCCGCCGGTTCCAGCCAGTACCGAGCGATTCGCAGCAGACTACGGTCAGCCGAAGCCGAGCAGTGCTCGCGTGTGGATGTTGAAGCGCTCGTCGAGATAGTGGGCGATGGCGTTCGCAAGGATCTCGATCGAGGTCGACCGACCGTAACCAAGCGCTTCGAGCCTCCGTGCGTTCGCGGCCAGAACCGCCTTCATCTGTGCAGCACAATCCTCCCGCGCCTGGCCCTCGCTCGGAGCGTAGCTGTGGATCTCCTCCAGCTTCTCGCGGACCGCCGGCTGATCAGCGAACCCGCTGTCCTGCAGGTAGCTCACCAGCACCGCGTTGAAGTATCCGCTGCCGTAACGGATCTCGATCGGCTCGAGCTGGGCCTCCAGCGCGAAGCCGAAGCGCTCCGCCTCGTTCCCGGCATCGACCGCGCGGATCTGATGATCCACCAACCAGCGGTCGAGCCGCGCGTCCCAGGCGATCGCCGGGTCCGGTGGCACCGGCGGCGTGGCATCGGGATACGAGACCACGAGCCTCGCGGGCGTCCAGCCGAGCCCCTCACGGCGCCGTACGAACGTGCACACCGGCCGCACGCCCTGCGCAAGGAAGTACTCCCAGCGCTGGGCTTCGGGCGGCGTGGGCTCGGTGGTCTGCGGCCCGAACAGCTCATCGGCAAGGCTCACCATCATGTCATACCTCAAGGCCTGAAGGATTCCACGACCGAAGTGCGCCGAGGACGAAACGGGAGGCGTTTGCACAGGCGAGCCGGCGATTGGTCTTTGCGTCCCCGATCTGTTGCTCGTCGGCGAAGTCGCAGATGCCCTTGACGACGATCCAGTGCGATCGATCGCGCTCGGCGAGCGACAGCAACCCGAGGCCCTCCATCTCGCCACCCACGATGTTGGGAGCGACGTTCGTGCACCGGCCGACCAGCTCGTTCAGGTAGGCAAGGCAACGAATCCTCGCGGAGCCAGTCAGCAAACACCCGAACTGCACCGAGTGGGACAGCGTCGCCGTGGCAGCGTGACGCCGCAACCGATCGCGAAGCTCCGCCTTGGCGGGGTACGTGGTGGCCGCGTAGCTCGGAGCTTCCGGGTTGTACCGATAGACCCAGCGATCACTGCGATCCGGGTCGACCACGACGTCGCGGACGTCGTACGGAACAGCGAGTCCGAGACCAGGACCGTCCCGAGCGGTTGATGCTGTCGCGAGATCCCGAAGGCCATGCCGAGGCAGACGATGCCCTGGGCTCCGGTGGCCGCGAGATAGAAGTGGGCCTGCCTCGTCGAGCCCGTCGGGCCGATCGCACCGATCTCGGTGCGAACCACCACGACGCGGTAGCCACCGAGCCGTCCGATGCTCCAGAACTCGCCGATCGGGCTCGCCTGCTTGCGCCAGTCGAGCCCGCTCTCGGTCGCTGCCCGTTTCAGCTCGTCGAACTCGGTGGAGGTCGCGACGAACAACAGGAGATCGCACTCGATCGACGCCATGCCACGCGCAGCATAGCCGCCGCGTCTGACATCCGCGGGCACCTCCGTCCGGTTTCCGTACAGACCCGGCGTTCAGCTCGCCGTCACTCGACGCGGATCACGACCTTGCCGAAGTGCGCGCCGCTGGCGAGGTACGCGTACGCCTCCCTGGCCTCGGCGAAGCCGAAGGTGCGATCGATGATCGGCTCGATCTGCCGCGCCTCGAGCGCGCGGACCAGGCCCTCGAACATCGCGACCGAGCCGACGTAGATGCCGGCGATCCGCAGGCCCTTGTGGAACACGCCGTAGGTGTTGACCTCGCCCTTGGTCCCGGTCAGCACGCCGAGCAGGCTCATCGTGCCGCCGTAGCGCAGCGCGGCGACCGACTGGTCGAAGGTGCCGGGGCCGCCGACCTCGATGACGATGTCGACGCCGCGGCCGCCGGTCCAGGCCCGCGCCGTCTCGCCCCACGCCGCGTCCGCCTTGTAGTCGATCACGTGGTCGGCGCCGAGCGCCAGCACGCGGTCGCGCTTGGCCGCGCTCGACGAGGTCACGATCACGCGGGCGCCCGCCGCCTTGGCGAGCTGGAGCCCGAACATCGACACGCCGCCGGTGCCCTGGAGCAGCACGGTGTCGCCGGGGCGGAGCTGGGCGCCCTCGAACAGCGCGTGATACGCGGTGACGCCCGCGCACGGCAGGGTCGCGGCCGCCTCGAATGACAGCCGCGCCGGCATCCGCACCCACGCGGTCTCGGGCAAGACGACCTGCTCGGCGAGCATGCCGTCGTGGCTGCCGCCCAGCGCCGCGGCGTGGGCGGCCTCGGACATGCCGCCGTCGAGCCAGTGGGGGAAGAACGCGCCCGCGACGCGATCGCCGGGCTTGTACCGGGTCACCGCCGCGCCGACCTCGATCACCTCGCCGGCGCCGTCGGACACCGGCACGACCGGTGCCTTGCGCTTCTTGGCGCCCTTGACCATGCCGAGATCGCGGAAGTTGAGCGAGACCGCGCGCACGCGGACCCGCACGTCGGTCGGCCCGAGCGGCGGCGCCGGCCGGTCGACGAGCGTGAGGGCATCGAAGCCGTCGCGCGGCTGGAGCTCGTAGGCGCGCATCACCAGCCCTCCCCGCGCGGGCCGGCGACCAGTTCCGGGCGCCGCGCGCGATCGTCCGGATCGCGCGGGCGCATGCACGAGATCGTCTGCGTCTGGGTCATGCCGCCGGATGTATCACGTCACCGGCAACGTCGATCGGACGCGGCACGGGGTGCCGTCGCTCCGCCACGGGCAGGTACGCCGTGGCCGGGCCGGCATGCCGCCGCCACGCGCCGCTCCGGAGATCCGCCCCATCTTGCCCCGCGCCAACCGACCGCCCGCTCTGCTCCGCGGCGGCTCCGCGCTCGGGCGCACCGTCCCGCCGCGTCAATCGTGAGCCCGCGTACGTGGCCAACGCCTGGAGCTGCCGGTGTACCGGTCGGGAGCGCCGGCGCGGATCCGGAATACAGCGTTACCGCGCAGGACCCACTCACTTGCTTCCCAAATCGGTTTTCAAGCGCCTATGCTGCGCGCCGTCCCCCATCGGCGTCTTTCGCTTACACAAGGAGGGATCGATGAGACGAGCAAGTTATGCCCTGGTGGCCGTACTGGCCATTGCCACCTTCGTTCGCAACGCACCGGCCGACCGAGATGATGACGATCATGATCGCGGCCGCGACCAGCTCCAGCTCGTGGAGGCGACCCTGCCCCAGCTCAGCCAGGCGCTGCGATCGCACCTGGTCACCTCCGAGCAGCTGGTGCGCATGTACCACGCCCGGATCGCCGCCTACGACAAGGCCGGGCCGATGCTCAACGCGTACCTCCACGTCAACGAGAACGCGCTCGACGACGCCCGCGAGGTCGACCACGAACGCCGCCATGGCAGGGACAGGGGCCCGATGTTCGGGATCCCGATCCTGCTCAAGGACAACATCAACACCGACGACCAGCCGACCACGGCCGGCTCGATCGCGCTCGCCGGCTCGATCCCGCCGGAGGACGCGTTCATCACCAAGCGGCTGCGCCGCGCCGGCGCGGTGATCCTCGGCAAGGCGACCTTGACCGAGTTCGCCAATTTCATCGCGATCGGCATGCCGTCGGGCTACAGCTCGCTCGGCGGCTACGGCCTCAACCCCTACGACCCGCGGCCGCTGCCCGGCAGCGATGGTCGCCCGGTGCTGACGCCCGGCGGCTCGAGCTCGGGCCCCGGCATCGCCGCCGCCGCCAACCTGACCGCGATCTCGATCGGCACCGAGACCTCGGGCTCGATCCTGAGCCCGAGCTCGTCCAACGGCGTGGCCGGGATCAAGCCGACGCTCGGCCTGGTCAGCCGGACCGGCATCCTGCCGATCACCGCCAACCAGGACACCGCCGGCCCGATCGGCCGCACCGTCACCGACGTCGCCACCCTGCTCGGCGTGATCGCCGGGTTCGATCGCGAGGACCCGGCGACCCTGCCCTGCCTGGTCCCGGGCACCTGCCACCGCGACTACACCCGGTTCCTCGACAAGCACGCGCTGCGCGGTGCCCGGATCGCGGTGCCCCACAACCCGTACTGGATCGGCTTCACGCCCGCGCAGACCCAGATCATGAACGACGCGATCGCCGCGCTCCGCGCCGAGGGCGCGTTCGTCGATGACGGCCACGAGATCCCCAACCAGGCCGCGATCTCGGCGTTCGGCATCTGCACGTCGGCCCCGGCGCCGGCGAACTGCTCGACCGCGCTGATGTACGGCCAGAAGTTCGATCTCAACAACTACCTGGCGCGCCGCCCCGACGCGCCGGTCCACACGATCGACGACATCATCGCGTTCAACAACGCGCACCCGGTCGAGGGCCTCAAGTACGGTCAGGCCCTGTTCCTGGCCGCCGCCACGCTCGACACCAGCCCGGGCAGCGCCGACACCCTGCGGCTGCAGGCGGATCGCGCCATGGACATCGCGCTGACCCGCGGCGGCCTCGACGCCGTGCTCAACGGCCCCGATGGCATCGCCGGCACGGCCGATGACTTCGACGCGATCCTGTTCCCGCAGAACCGCGGCGCCGGCGCACCGGCCAAGGCCGGCTATCCCAGCGTGGCGGTCCCGGCCGGCTTCGTCCCGCCGGTCGCGCCCGTGGTCAACCCGGCGCCGTTCGGGATCGCCTTCACCGGCCGCGCGTTCAGCGAGGCGCGCCTGATCGGCCTGGCCTTCGACTACGAGCAGGCGACCCACCACCGCACGCCGCCGGCGAGCGCCCCGCCACTCCCGAGCGACACCGTGACCCGCCACGGCCACGGCCACGGCGACCACGACGACGACGACTGATTCGCTCGACGCGGCGGCCGCTATCCGTTATAACGGATAGCGGAACCGGCCATGGCCACCCCCCACCTCCGGCGAAGCTCCGCGCCGACCTCCAGCTCGGGGGCGACGTTCCTGGCACGGCCGCCGCAGCGGCTCGAGCTCGAGCGCGGCTTCGCGTTCCACCACGGCGAGACGATCGCGCCGTTCACGATCGTCTACGAGACCTTCGGAGAGCTCGCCCCGGACGGCAGCAATGCGATCCTGGTCTGCCACGCGCTGTCGCCGGGTGCGCACGCCGCCGGCAAGTACGCGCCCGACGATGCCGCCGCCGGCTGGTGGGACGGCCTGATCGGCTACGGCAAGGGCATCGATCTGAACGAGCACTTCGTGGTGTGCGTGAACTTCCCCGGCTCGCCCTGGGGCACGACCGGCCCGGCGACGGTCGACCCCGCAACGGGCGCGCCGTACGGCTCGCGTTACCCGTGGGTCACCGTCGAGGACATGATCGCATCGCAGCGCCTGGTCGCCGACCACCTCGGGATCGAGCGCTGGAAGGCGGTGGTCGGCGGTTCGCTCGGCGGCATGCAGGTGCTGATGTGGGCCGCGCTGCATCCCGAGCGCGTCGGATCGATCGTGTGCATGGCCGCGGCCTCCGCGGTGCCGGTCGCGAGCGTCGCGTGGCACCTGATCGGTCGCAAGCTGATCCAGAGCGATCCGGCGTTTCGCCGCGGCGACTACTACGGCACCGGCGAGGTCCAGCGCGGCCTGCAGCTCGCCCGCATGGTCGGGCACATGACGTACCTGTCCGAGGCCGCGCTCGAGCGCAAGTTCGGTCGCCGCCGGCGCGGCGGCACGCGGCAGTTCGAGGTCGACTCCTACCTCGAGTACCAGGGCGCGAAGTTCGCGAGCTCCTACGACGCGAACTCGTACCTGCGCGTCCAGGCCGCGATGGACGAGATGGACCTCGAGGAGAAGTTCGGCTCGCTCACCGCCGCGTTCCAGGCGTTCTCCGCGCCGGCGCTGCTGGTGGCGTTCGACAGCGACTGGCTGTTCCCCAGCGCCGAGATGCTCCGGATCCACGCCGCGATGCGCGAGCTGCGGATCCGCGCGACCTACCTCGAGCTCGAGACCCCGAGCGGCCACGACGCGTTCCTCGTCGACTACCCGCTGATCACGCCGCCGGTCCGCGCGTTCCTCGCCCAGCTGTGATCAGCGCGCCGCCGCGACGCGCTCGTCGGCCTTGACCGCCGTGTAGATCGAGCGCCGCGGCGCCGAGAGCACCCGGCGCAGCATCGGCTCGAAGAACGCCAGGGGCCGGGTCTCGGCCGCGGCATCGAACGCCGGCGCGTCGTACTTCGCGCAGAACTCCTCGGTGCGCGCGAAGTACGGGTGATCGCGGAACGCGTCGCGCATGTCGCGATCCATGCCGACGTGGTGGAAGAAGTAGTAGCCCTGGAAGATGCCGTGCTTCTCGACCATCCACAGGTTCTCGTCGGACACGAACGGCCGGAGGATCGCCGCGGCGATGTCGGGGTGGTTGTACGTGCCGAGCGTGTCGCCGATGTCGTGGAGCAGCGCGCAGACCACGTACTCCTCGTCGCGGCCGTCGGCGTGGGCCCGCGTCGCGGTCTGCAGCGAGTGGGTCAGCCGGTCGACCGGAAACCCGCCGCAGTCGCCGTCGAGCAGCCGGAGGTGCGCGAGCACGCGGTCGGGCAGCCCCTGGGCGAACCGGACGAACTCGCCGCCGATCACCCGCCAGTCCGCCTGCGTGCTGGTGGCCATGTTGGTGAAGGTGGCGCGGGCCTCGTCGTGCTTGGTCATGGTTGCGGCGACCTTACCATCGCCACGGGGCGCTCCGCCCGTGGAAGTTTCCGACGGCCACCTGCCGTGGACCACCTGAAGGTGCGAAGCTCGGCCCAGAGGAAGGCCATGTCCCACGACCCGAGCACGGAGCTCGCGACCCACCTGGAACGGATGCAGCGCGATGGCTACACCATCGTCGAGGGCGCGATCGATCCGGACACGCTCGCGGCGCTGCGCGACGACGTGTTCCGGCTCGAGCGCGAGCTCGCCGTCCAGCCGGCCCCGAACCTGTTCGAAGGCGTCAAGACGCTGCGGATCTACAACCTCCTGGCCCATGGCGCGATCTACCAGCAGGTCCCGGTGCACGAGCGCGTGCTGCCGATCATCGAGGGCGTGCTCGACAAGGGCTGCCTGGTGTCGTCGCTGTCGTCGATCGACATCGGCCCCGGCGAGGCGGCGCAGCCGCTGCACGCCGACGACCAGCTGATCCCGTTGCCCAAGCCGCACGTCTCGATCATCTGCAACACGATGTGGGCGCTGACCGACTTCACCGAGGCCAACGGCGCCACACGGCTGGTCCCCGGCTCGCACCGCGCCGAGCGCTCGCCGCAGCCGTTCGGTGAGCCGGTCCAGCCCATCGCGGCCGAGATGCCGGCCGGCAGCGTCCTGGTGTTCGACGGCTCGATCTGGCACGGCGGCGGCGCCAACCGCACCGGCGAGCGCCGGGTCGGCCTGGCGATGAACTACTGCGCCGGCTGGATACGCCAGCAGGAGAACCAGCAGCTCGGCATCCCGCCCGACATCGCCCGCGGCTTCGGCCCGCGGCTGCGCAAGCTGGTCGGCTACGGCCTGTACAGGGGCCTGATCGGCCACGTCGACAAGTGCAGCCCCGAGGATCTGCTCGACGGCGGCGCGCCGCGTCCGGTCGTCGGCTTCGTCAAGTGAGCCGCCGGCGGCCGGGGGTCACGGACAGCCGTCGGGGTGCGGCGGCGGGTTCGTGGTCTGGGTGATCGCCACCGCGCAGTGGATGCGCTTGAAGCAGTCCGCCGGGGTGTGAAACACCACATCACAGCCGCAGTCGGCCGGGTTCGCCGAGCGCCAGCTCCGGACACACGAGCTGCCGCCCGGCGGATTGTTGGGGATCACCTGGCAGTCCTCGCGGTGCGTGCCACTGGTGCACATGCCGCCGTAGTGATGGACATTGGTGACGCCGCCGCAGTTGTCGCCGTCCGACTCGTCCGACAGCCGCACCAGATCGGTCGTCTTGGGCACGAACGGCAGCGGGCACGTCGTGCACACGCTGGCCAGGCAGCCGGTGCTCGGGCCGCACGGCGTCCCGGCGCTGCAGCACGGCTGGCCGACCCCGCCGCAGGTCGCCGCCTGCACGATCCCGACGGTCCACTCCTCGCCGCCGGGCAGGCGGAAGATCAACGCTTGATTGTGGACGTTGAACGGGTAGTCCACGAGGTTGAACGTCGCGGAGTACTCGTTGGGGACGTTGAAGAAGCCCTGCGGGTTGGCGCCGGCGCCGTTGTCGTTGCGGACCGTGACCGCGACGTTGTGCGTCGACAGGTTGAACCCGTAGACGTTCAGGGTCGCCATGCGCTGGCTCGGCGTCAGCCGGAGATCGATCGCGATCGGATCGGCGCTGCAGAAGTGCGGCACCGGCGGCGGCACCGGCTTGCCCTGGAACCCGAGCAGGATCCCGCGCACCGCCTCGCCCAGCCGCGTGCGCAGGAAGTCGACCGTGCACTTGACCTCGATCCCGGCCGCCGCGATCCCGCGATCGATCACGCTCTGCACCTGGTTGGCCAGCGTCTGCTGGCCCTGCGCGATCAGGCTGTTGGACAGGTTGGTCAAGGTCAGCTGCCACTGCGATGACCCGGCGTTGAGATCGGCGAGCGCATTGTTGAACGTCTTGGTGACCTCGTCGATCGTCGGCGTGACGCCCAGACAGGACGAGCCCTGCATCATCGCGGCGAAGCCGACGAACACCAGACCCACCACGAACCTGCGAACCGTTCCCCGCATGCTTCCTCCAGCGAAACGCCAACCCTATCCGGTTTACGGAGCGCGCCGCGGTTATTTCGCCATTTCCTATAGCGAACATACCGGCGGCGAAATCGCACCGCCGGAGCACGCAAGGCTTGCCTCCTGCCGCTTGCGGCCGGGGCCGACGCGCGCCGGCGCTACTTCTTGCGGCTGAACAGGCCGCGCTTCTCGGCCCGCACGGCCTCGCCGAGCTCACCCGCGAGCTCGCGCATCAGCTCTTCCTGGCGCGCGGTGAGCTTCCGCGGGATCTCGACCTTGAACTGCAGGACCTGATCGCCGCGGCCGCTGTCGCCGACCCGCGGGATGCCCTGGCCGCGGCGCACGAGGACCTCGTCGGGCTGGATCCCGGGCTTGAGCTCGATCACCGCGGTGCCGTTGCATTGCTCGTCGAGCGTGAAGATCTCGACCTCGCCGCCGAGCGCGGCCTTGACGAAGCTGATCGGCACCTCGGTCAGCACGTCCTCGCCGTCGCGCTTGAACCGCTCGTCGCCCTGGACGTGGAGCACGACGTAGAGGTGGCCGGCGGTGCCGCCCGGCGCGGCCTCGCCCTTGCCGGCGAGCCGCAAGGTCTGACCGTCGTCGATGCCGGCCGGGACGGTGACGTTGAGCGTCGAGGTCTCGCCCTTGGTGCCGCGGCCCCGGCAGTCCTCGCACGGATCCTTGATCGACTTGCCCGCGCCGCGGCACTGCGGGCAGGTGGTCTGCACCATGAAGAAGCCCTGGGCATGGACGACCTGGCCCTTGCCCTGGCAGGTGCGGCAGATCTCGGGCTTGCTGCCCGGCCGTGCGCCGCTGCCACTGCAGGTCGCGCACGCGATGTCGCGCGTGACCTTGACGTCCTTGCTCGTGCCCCACACCGCCTCGGCGAACGTCAGGTTCAGGTCGACCCGCAGGTCCGCGCCGCGCGGCTGGCGGCGAGCGCCGCCGCGCCCCCCGAAGAAGTCGCCGAAGATGTCGCCGAACGCCGACAGGATATCCTCGACGTTGGTGTACCCGCCGGCCGCGTTGCCGTTGACGCCGCGGATGCCCTCGAAGCCGAAGCGGTCGTAGCGCTGGCGCTGCTCGTCGTCGGACAGCACCGAGTAGGCGTTGGACGCCTCCTTGAACTTTTCCTCCGCGTCCTTGTCTCCGGGGTTGTGATCCGGGTGGTACTTCTTGGCGAGGCGGTAGTACGCCTTCTTCAGGTCGGAAGGGCTCGCCTGCCGTTCCACTTCGAGGACTTCATAAAGATCGCGCATGGCGTGGAAGATCAGGACCTTGGGTAATGCGGGAAGCGGCGAGTGTCAAGGTATGGTCTCGCCGTGATCCGGCCCGCCGACCTCGCCCGGGGCGCCCCCGATGAGGCTGACGCGCTCCGCCGCGCCGAGCGGCTGTTCGACGCCACGGCGCAAACTGCCGTGGATCTCGCTGGCTTGGACGCGGCGGCGCAGCAGATCGCGACGTTGGCATGCCAGGCTGCACCGTACCTGGCGACGCTCTTGACCCGTGACCCTCGTCGCCTGGGCAGGGTCGCTGCCGATCCCTACCTGCGCCGGGAAAAGCCGCGCGAGGTCCTCGTAGCCGAGGTCGAGGCGCGGGCAGCGCCGGCCGCCCACCACGCCGAGCTGCAGGCGGCGCTCCGGAGCGTGCGCGGCGACGAGCTGGTGCGGCTCGGGTTCCGCGAGCTCGAGCTGGGCCTCGACACCGAGGTCGGCCGCGAGCTGGCGCGCCTGGCCGACGCGTGCTTCGAGGCCGCGATCGGGTTCTCCGACCGCGAGCTGCGCGCGCGCTACGGCGCGCCGCGCTACGTCGACGACGACGGCGTGCTGCGCGACGCCCGCCTGGTCGTGATCGGCATGGGCAAGCTCGGCGGCGAGGAGCTCAACTTCTCGTCCGACGTCGACGTGATCTATCTCTACTCGTCCGATCAGGGCGAGGTCGGCGGGCTGTCGCTCCACGAGTACTTCGCCAAGCTGTGCACGCAGATCACCGCCGCCCTGTCCGAGGCCACCGAGGACGACATGGTGTTCCGCGTCGACCTCCGGCTCCGGCCCGAGGGCGCCAAGGGCGCGATCGCCAACTCGCTGGCCCAGGCCGAGCGCTACTACGAGACCTTCGGCCGGCCGTGGGAGCGCCAGGCCTGGCTCAAGGCCCGGGTCAGCGCCGGCGACCCCGCGCTCGGCGCCGAGGTCCTCCAGACGCTGCGGCCGTTCGTGTATCCGCGGCTGATCTCGGGGACCGTGATCGACGAGGTCCGCGACCTGAACCGCCGGATCAAGCGCGAGCTGGTCCGGCCGCACCGCGGCGGCGGCAGCGACGGCTTCGACGTCAAGAACGGCGAGGGGGGGATCCGCGAGATCGAGTTCTTCGTCCAGGCGCTGCAGCTGATCCACGCCGGCAAGCGCCCGGTGCTGCGCCAGCGCGGCACGCGGGCCGCGCTCGACGCGCTGCTGTTCGCCGGGCTGATCACCGACGACGAGCACTTCGCGCTGTTCCGGGCGTACCGCTGGCTGCGCCACACCGAGCACGTGCTCCAGCTCGAGGGCGGGCTGCAGACCCAGATCGTGCCCGACGACGACGCGCGGCGGCTGGTGCTCGCCCGCCGGCTCGGCTACGCCGGCGACATCGAGTTCGCGATCGACCTGGTCAAGCACACCGCGGCGGTGTCGCGGCTGTTCGCCACGCTGGGCGATCCGGCGGACGGCCGCGCCGAGGTCACCGCGATCCTGCGCGGCGAGCTGACCGAGGTCGAGGAGGCCGAGGCGTTGACCGGGCTGGGGTTCCACGACGTCGCCGCGGCCCGCGCCGAGCTCGCCCGCGCCCGGCGCAACAGCGACTCGCCGCTCGCGCCCGCAAGCGTGGCCTCCGAGCGCACCGCGCGGATCGGCGCCGCGCTGCTCGCCGAGATCGCCGCGAGCGCCGATCCGGATCAGGCGCTGCGCACGTTCGGCGACCTGATCGCGCGGCGCGGCGCGGCGTGGTCGATCTGGCGACTGCTCGACGAGAACCCGGCGATCGTCCGGCTGCTCGGCTCGATCTTCGGCGCCAGCGCGTACCTCGCGCGCACCCTGGTCGACACGCCCGAGCTGATCGACCTGCTGATCGAGCTCGGCCAGACCTCGCCGTCACGCTCGGTCGCCCAGGTCGCCGCCGACCTCACCGGCCGGATCGCGACCGTCGACGCCGCCGATCCCGAGCAGCTGTGGAGCGCGGTCGCCGAGGTCAAGAACGGCCACGTGCTCCGGGTCGGGCTCGCCGACTTCGCGGGCGCGCTCGATCCGCTCGCGGTCTGCGCCGAGCTCACCGCGATCGCCGAGGCCTGCTTCGAGCGCGCGCTCGCGATCGTCAGCGCCCAGCTCGCCGAGCGCCACGGCCGGCTGCCCGGCGACGCCCGGCTCGCGGTGCTCGGCCTGGGCAAGCTCGGCGGCCGCGAGCTCGGCTACGCCGCCGACCTCGACGTCGTGTTCGTCTACACCGCCGGCGACGGCGAGTCCGACGGCGCGGCGCCGCTCACCGCGGTCGAATGGTTCTCGCGCTGCGCCCAGCGCCTGGTCGGCGCGCTGCACCAGCGCACGCCGCGCGGCCGGCTCTACGAGATCGATACCCGGCTCCGGCCGTCGGGCTCGCAGGGACTGCTCGTCACCTCGCTCGCCGGCTGGCAGCGCTACCACGCCGAGGACGCGCGGCTGTGGGAGCGCCAGGCGCTGACCAAGCTGCGCGCGGTCGCCGGCGATCGCGCCCTGGGCGGCGAGGTCGAGCGGCTCGCGGCCGACACGGTGTACGGCCAGCCGCCCGAGGCCTCCGGCGGAGCGCGCGCGATCGCCGACGCGATCCTCGGGATGCGCGAGCGCATCGAGCGCGAGCTCGGCCGCGGCGCGCCCCGGCACGGCATCGCCGGCGATCTCAAGGCCGGCCCCGGCGGCATCGTCGACATCGAGTTCGCCGCGCAGTACCTGCAGCTGATCCACGGCCACGGCCACCCGGCGCTGCGCACCACCGCCACCGCGGGCGCGCTCGAGGCCGCGGCTGCGGAGGGCCTCGCCGACCCGCGCGATGTCGCGCTGCTCGCCCAGGGCTACCGGTTCCTGCGCAAGATCGAGCACCGGCTGCGCGTCGTTCACGATCAGCCGATCCACCGCCTGCCCGAGGCCAAGGCCGAGCTCGACAAGCTCGCACGGCGCTCGGGCTTCCCCGACGGCAGCGTGCTGCTGGAGCACGTCGAGCGCTGGCAACACGACGTTCGATCGGCCTACCTGCGCCTGCTCGCCGGGTGATGCGCCACGGCCGCAGTGCGCCGGGTGATCGACGGCCGCGGTGCGTCAGCGCCTACCGATCGGTCGGGAACTCGCGCTTGTGATTGCAGCAGTGCGTTGCTACGAAGCGGATATGGGCATCAAGAAGCTCGACAAAATCTGGGTCGACGGTTCCCTCGTCCCGTGGGACCAGGCGACCGATCACTTGCTCGCGCACTCGATGCACTACGGCCTCGGGGCCTTCGAGGGCATCCGCGCGTACCAGCGCAGCGACGGCCGGACGGCGATCTTCCGGCTGCGCGAGCACATCGACCGGCTGCTCGATTCCTGCAACATCTGCACGCTCGAGCCCGGGTTCTCGCGCGACCAGCTGATCGCCGCGTGCGTCGACGTCGTCCGGGTCAACAAGATCTCGTCGTGCTACCTGCGGCCGCTGGTCTACCTCGGCTACGGCGCGCTCGGGCTGGGCTCGTTCGAGCCGCCGGTGCGCACCATGATCGCGTGCTACGAGTGGGGCGCGTACCTCGGCGAGGACGGCCTCAAGCACGGCGTGCGCTGCATGGTCTCGGCGATCATGCGCGCCAACGCCAACGCGGCGATGAACAAGGGCAAGATCTGCGGCCAGTACGTGTCCTCGGTGCTCGCCAAGCGCCTCGCGCTCAAGAGCGGGTTCGAGGAGGCGGTGATGCTCGATCCGCAGGGCTATGTCGCCGAGGGCACCGGCCAGAACATCTTCGTGGTCAAGCACGGCGTGGTCCGCACGCCGCCGACCTCGGCCGCGATCCTGGCGGGCATCACGCGCGACACCACGATCCAGCTGCTCCGCGAGCACGGTGTCGAGATCCGCGAGGAGCTGATCTCGCGCGACGAGCTGTACATCGCCGATGAGGTGTTCCTGACCGGCACCGCGGCGGAGATCACGCCGGTGCGCGAGATCGATCACCGCAAGATCGGTCGCGGCGAGGCCGGCCCGGTCACGCGCCGGCTCCAGGAGTCGTTCTTCTCGATCGTCAAGGGCTCGGACGCCAAGCACGACGGCTGGCTGACCTTCCTGTAGCCGGCCCCGACCGGCCCCGGCCCCGACGGCCCCGGCCCGGCCCAGCCCCGGCCGGCCCCGGCCCCGCATCGATTTGCGGCTGTCCGGGCGGCCGGGCGATCCGCCGGATCGACCCGCGACAAGCTGCTACATTCCGGCGGTGGAGCTCACGCCAGGGTCCATCCTCTTGGACAAGTACCGGATCGACGAGCTGATCGGTACCGGCGGCATGGGCAACGTGGTGCGCGCGTCGCACCTCTACCTCCACCAGCCGGTCGCGATCAAGCTGCTGCTGTCGGAGATGGTCGACAGCGAATCGACGGTGCAGCGCTTCCTGCGCGAGGCCCAGGCCACCGTCAAGCTCAGGAGCGAGCACATCGCGCGGGTGATGGATGTCGGCACGACGCCCGACGGCGTGCCGTTCATGGTGATGGAGTTCCTCGACGGCAACGACCTCAACCAGATCCTGCGCCACCATGGGCCGCAGGCGCCGGCGATCGTCGTCGACCTGATGCTGCAGGCGTGCGAGGGCATCGCCGAGGCCCACGCGCTCGGCATCGTCCACCGCGACATCAAGCCATCGAACTTCTTCATCACGCGGCGGCCCGACGGCTCGATGCTGCTCAAGATCCTCGACTTCGGGATCTCGAAGACGCCGATCGGCTACGACGAGCTCACCGGGACCCAGACGGTGATCGGCACGCCGAGCTACATGCCGCCCGAGCAGATGAAGAGCGGCCGCTCCGCCGATCCGCGCAGCGACATCTGGTCGATCGGCGTGGTGATGTACCAGCTGATCACCGGCCGGCCGCCGTTCGCGGGCGAGAGCTACGCCGACCTCGTGCTCAAGGTCGGCCTCGAGCCGCCCCAGCCGATCCTCGTGCCGCTGCCGTCGGGCCTCGCCGAGGTCCTCCTGCGCTGCCTCGAGAAGGAGCCGGCGGCGCGCTACCAGAACGTCGGCGATCTCGCCCGCATGCTCGCGCCGTACGCCACCGATCCGATCGCGGCCGCGCAGTCCGCCACACGCGCCGTGCGGATCCTGCAGCAGCGCGGCCAGCAGGGCATGCACGGCTCGCCGCTCACCGCCGGCGGCGGTCTCGCCACGCCGATCCCGATCTCGCCGGCGCAGCTCACGCCGCGCAGCTGGCCGCCGTCCCAGGGCACCAGCGTGTCGCGCGGCGCCGGACAGGTCACGTTCCGGAGCCGCGGCAGCCGCGGCTGGCTGATCGCCGGCGTCACCGGGCTGTGCGTGCTGGCCGGTGGCGGCGGCTACGCGGTCAGCCAGATGTCGCGCAACGCCCGCACCAGCGACGGGCCGCACGTCATGGCGCCGGCGCCGTCGCCCGCCGGCGACACGACCACGCCGGCACCACCGCCCGCCCCGGCGGCGGCCGCCGCACCGGCACCGGCACCGGCACCTGCACAGGCACCTGCGGCGGCCACGCCCGCACCGGCCGATGCACCGGGCTCGAACGCACCGTCGACCTGGCGTCCGATGACGCCGTCGCCGACGATCGTCGATCACGCCGACGGCAAACCCGCCGACGCCAAGCTCCCCGAGGGCAAGCCCCCCGTCGAGCACAAGCCCTCTGACAGCAAGCCCTTCGACAGCAAGCCCGCCGAGGCCAAACCCGCGGACGGCAAGCCCGCCGACGGCAAGCCCGCCACGCGCCGCCTGATCGACAGCAAACCGCCCGTCGAACACAAGCCCGCCGACAGCAAACCAACCGGCGAGCACAAGCCCGCCGCCAAGCCGGCGACCCGGCCGACCCGACCCAAGCCGGCCGACGACGAGTTCAACGACCGCAAGTAGCGGCGGATGCGCGACGATGTGGTTGCGCGCCTCACCGACGCACGCGCCGAGGCCGCGGAACTGCGCGCCGTGCGCTCCTCGCGCCGAAACTTTCCGGGCACACTCGAACGCCATGAAGGTCATCCTGTTCGGCGCCACCGGCATGGTCGGTCAGGGCGTGCTGCGCGAGTGCCTGCGGGCTCCCGACGTCGAGTCCGTGCTCGTGATCGGCCGGACCCCGACGGACCTGTGGCACACCAAGCTGCGCGAGATCGTCCACGCCGACCTGACCGACTACACCGCGATCGAGCACGAGCTCGCCGGCCACGACGCCTGCTTCTTCTGCCTCGGCGTCTCGGCGGCCGGCATGTCCGAGCAGGACTACACCCGCATCACCTACGACATCACGCTGGCGGCCGCGAACGTCCTGGCTCGGCTGTCTCCGGCGATGACCTTCGTCTACGTCTCGGGCGACGGCACCGACAGCTCCGAGCAGAAGCGCGCGATGTGGGCGCGCGTCAAGGGCAAGACCGAGAACGCCCTGCTGAAGCTCCCGTTCAAGGCGGTGATGTTCCGTCCCGGCCTGATCCGCCCGCTCCACGGCTTCCGGTCCAAGACCCGGCTCTACCGCATCGCGTACACCGTGATGTGGCCGCTGTTCCCGCTGCTCGGCGCGCTCGGCCTGCTCACCACCACCGAGCGCGTCGGCCAGGCGATGCTGCGCGTGGCCCGCGACGGCGCCCCCAAGCCGATCCTCGGCAACCACGACATCAACCAGCTCGCCGCGTGACCCTCATGGAAACGGGTCCTCGAGCGCGAGCTCGGGGAACAGCGAGAAGTCGCGATCGCGCGTGATCAGCTTGTCGACTCCGTGGGCGACGCAGATCGCAGCGATCCGGGCGTCGTGGATCACGGGGCCACGGACGCGGGCGCGGCGGGCAAATCCCGCCAGCACGGCTTCGAAGCCGTCGGGTTCGGACAGCAAGCGGACCGCAGGCGCGACGAACCAGGCTACGAGCTGGGCCCATGCTTGATCTGGGGAGCTTGCGGCTTGCTTCCAGATCTTGGGATTTGTCACCACGCTGAAGAACTCATAGATGCTCGGCCACGCGATTGCCCATGGCTCGGAACCGGCCGCGAGCGATCGCAACAGCTCGAGCGCGACCGCGTGCTCGGGTGCTTCGCGGCGATGCGCGTACACGAGCACGTTGGTGTCGACGGCGAGCATCTACCGTCCGCCGTAGATCTCGTCGCGTAGATCCTGCCACGACAGTGTCTCCAGCGGGTTGGCGCCACCGGGAACGCCCACGCTCAGGTCCGGGAGCTGGTACTTCTTGCGCCGCGGTGCGGCTTCGAGGACATGCCGCAGACCATCCTCGATCAGCGCCCGAAGCGGGCGACGGACCTCACGTGCATGACGCTTTGCGCGGGCGAGCAACGCATCCGAGATCTCGACGGTCGTCTTCACCGATACAGCCTACCCATATCCAGGAATATGGGCAAGCTGGGTGGATGCTACGCGCCGCGCGCGACCGCGGGACGGCCTCCGGGACGCGCGGTGATCGGAGCCCAGCTCCGGGAAGTCTTGCAGGCCGGATCCGCGGAGGACTCGTGACAGCACCGGATCGAAGATCTTGTCCATATCGAGTGAGCAACCTCAGGATGGCCGGGTGGCGCGGGCGAGCTCGGCGATGTCGTGATCGGCGAGCTGCTCGGTGGTCATCAGCGCGCGGTCGGACTTGATCTCGCGCACGCCGTCGCCCAGGACGAAGAAGTGGCCGGTGGGCTGGGTCGCGAGCCGGGGGCCGACGGTCGGATACCCGGCGAGCAGGTTGCGCATCTTGTCGATCGCGCGGTCCTGGGCGACCTTGCCGACCAGCCAGGTGCCGATCAGATCGCGCGCCTTGTAGTCGAGGTCGCCGGGGTTCTGGGTCGCGAGCAGGACGCCGAGGCCCTCGGAGCGGGCGCGGCGCAGCAGCTCGAACATCGGCTCCTTGGTCGGCGGGCTGGCGCTCGCCGGGATGTACGCGTCGGCCTCGTCGAAGAACACCGCCGCCTGCAGCGCTCTGGTCGGCCGCTTGTGGGCGAGCCGGGCGAGCTCGACCAGGAGCCGCGAGATCCAGAACTGCAGCACCGGGATCTCGGTCAGCGCGGCGGTGTTGATGATCGAGAGCCGCGGGCGGCCTCCGATCGGCGGCAGCAGCGCCGCGACGTCGAGCGGCTCGCCGTCACCGGACAGCAGCGCGCCGCGCTGGATCTCGAGCGTCTGGAGGTCCTCGGACAGCGGCGCGAAGTAGCGCTGGAGCGGCCCGACCCGGGTCAGGAGCTCGGGGTCGGGGCGGTTGATCGTGTCGCGCAAGAGGTCGATCGTGACCTCGCTCTCGGCATTGAGCTGGATCGCGCACTGCAGCACCGACTGCTTGTGGCGATGCGTGGTGCCGGTGCCGTAGCCCATCATGGTCGCCAAGCCGGCGGCGGCGAACCGGGCGAGCTGGTCGCGCTCCTGCGTGGTGGCGTCGGTGAGCAGCGGGATCACCGGGAGCCGCAGCGGCCGGCCGTGCGAGTTGCCCGGCGTGAACAGGTCGATGGCGATCCGCTCGCGTAGCGCGGCCCGGCGCGCGGGGTCGGCGCCGGCCGGATCCGACCACCACGCGGCGCTCGCGTAGCGCGCCAGATCGCCCTTGCGATCGACCAGCAGCACCGAGACATCGCGCTCGAGCAGCTGCTCGATGATCGCGAGCGCGGCGGTGGTCTTGCCGCTGCCGGTCGTGCCGAGCAGCGCGACGTGCGTCGTGATCCGGTCGACCGGGAGCAGCACCGGCTCCTTGCGCATCGTCGTGGTCTCGCCGAGCCGGATCCGCGTCGGATCGAACGCGATCGGCTGCGACGAGCCGCGCGGCGGGATCGTCGGCGGCGCCGGCGCCCGCTCGAGCTGCGGCAGCGGCTGCGTCGCCGTGACCGACGGCATGCGCGGCACGTGATCGAGATCGAGGATAGCGCGCACGAACGCCAGGTGGGTCATCGGCCGGTTGGTCCGCCGCCAGGTCCCGAACGTGTGCGGGTGGGCGTCGGCGACGCTGCGCGCGGCGTGGACGGCGCGGAGCTGGCGCTCCTCGAGCACCACCGCCCGCCCGCCGGCCTGGAGGAACTCGCCGATCTGCCGGGAGATCTTCGACTTGGGCTTGAACTGGAAGTCCGAGTTGCGCAGCGCGATCGGCACGGTGCCGGTCGCGATCAACGCGCGCAGGTTGTCGAGCTGGTTGCCGAGGTGGCCGCCCTGCGCGCCGCCGTTGCAGATCTCGAGCACGCGGCGGCCGAGCGCCTTGCCCTCGAGGATCAGCTGCTTGGGGCGCTCGCCGGCAACGCTCAGCTCCGAGCCGATCTCGTCGGCGGCGCCGCGCAGCGCCTCGGCGACCAGCGCGAGCATGCCGGCATCGTCGTCGGGGATCCCGCCGGCGGCGGCCAGCGCGTCGTTCCACGCGCGATCGAGCTCGGCCATGCCCGCGGGCGGCGGCGGTGCCGGCGGCCGGTCGCGCGACGGCGCGCCGACGATCGCTCCGGCGGTGATGCAGGCCTCGTGGAACTCGCGGAACTTGGCGATCGCGTCGCGCGCGCGGTACAGCGTCACGGCCTCGATCTGCGCCGGCGAGAACGGGTACAGCGGAGCGTCGTCCTGGACCGCGACGTCGAACGCCGCGTACAGGTGATCGAGCCGGCGCACCAGCATCGCCTCGATGTCCTCGCGCTGGCGCTCGCTGGCGAGCCGGATCGGCGCCGGATCGCGCTCGAGCCGATCGATCAGCGGCCGCGACAGCGCGCCCTTGACCGCGGTGTAGACGTCGTCGAGGCACGCCATCACCACGACGATCGACGGCACCGCGTCGGCGATGCCGCGCAACACGTCGATCGCCTGCTGCAGCCGGGTCACGGTCTTGCCGTCGGGCACCGTGTCCTCGACCTGGTCGACCAGCAGCACCAGCGACGCGAGCTGGAGCTCGTAGGCGATCGCGCCGAGCTGCTGGATCGTCCGCATCGGATCCTCGGGCTGGTCGCGCGCGGCGAGCCCGCCGAGCTGGCGCTGCTCGTAGGCGCTGAGCGGCTCGCAGCGCAGGAACCGGATCACGCGGCGCTGCAGCGCGGGGTCGCGGCGCTGGAGCAGCAGCAGCGCGTGCACCAGGTCGGGCTCGAGCCGCGACAGACCGTCGGTGCGCAGGATGCGATCGACCAGGCCGCCGAGCAGCTCGTCGAGCTCGGCGCCGGCGAGCTCGGCGTTGCGCAGCCGCTCGAGCTCCGACGCCGCGATGCTGCCGCAGCCCTCGGCGAGCCCGTCCGACAGGTACAGCAGGCCCGACTCGGCGAGCTCGGGCGCGTCGTACGGCCGCTCGAGCGAGTCGATCAGGTTGCGCAGCACGTAGCGCGCGTAGTCCCCGACCTCCGACGTCATCTGGAGATATCCGACGTAGCCCAGCCGCTGGGCGTGGACCTGCTGGCGCAGCGCGCGCAAGAGGTGGGTCTTGCCGCTGCCCGAGTCGCCGAGCACGAGCAGCGTGCGGCCGTGGCCGTACTGGTGCTGCTCGGGCGTGGTCGCGCGCACGATCTGGCGGTGGAACACCTCGCGGGCCTCGGCGTGGATCGACTCGACGTCGAACGGATCGCGCTCGTGGATCTGCGAGCCGTGCGCGACCGACGAGAACACCTCGGGTCCATCGGCGCGGCAGAACGCGACGTCGCGCGGATCGGCGCCGGCCATCGGCGGCGGCTCGAACATATCGCGCAGCCGGCGCCGCGCGTCGCGCTCGAGCCCGCTGGCGCGGCCGGCGAACACGTCGTCCATGATCCGCCGCAGCATGCGCTCGAGGTCGCGCAGCGGCGCGGCGTTGTGGGTGTGGCTCTCGACGTGGCGGACCAGCGCGAGCCCGCGCCACGGATCGGCGCTGGCGTAGCCGAACGCGCCATCGTCGCTGCGGTGCAGCACCAGGAAGCGCTCGACCTCCTCGGGCGTCGACGCGCCGTCGTCGAACGACTCGTAGCGCGGCAGCACCGCGAAGTACTTGGGCGCCGCGACCTCGACCAGATCGCCGACCCGGGCGAGCTCGTCGGGCTCGATCCGGCCATCGGCCTCGATCGCCAGGTGCGCGACCCGCAGGCAGTCGTCGAGCAGCGCGAGCTGGGCGAGCACCGGCACCGACGCCGTCGCCCCGCCGAGCCCGGCGCGCAGCCTGGTCAGCGCCTCGGCGCGCACCGTATCGCGCAGGCTGCGGTCGATGGTCTGCGTCACCCGGGTCAGCCACGCAGTGAGCTCGGCGCGATCGAGGGTCGACAGGGTCACGGGGCCGGCTCCTTGATGACGAAGTGAAAGCTCGCGCCGTCCGCCGCGATCTCCGACGCCGCGACCAGCCCCGGATCCATCGCCGCGACCAGGTCGGCCCGGGCCAGCGTGAGCTCGCCGGCGCGATGGGCCGCGAGCAGCCGCGCCTTGAGCTCGGCCAGCGGCAGCTCCGCCCAGCGCGGCTCGCGCCGCAGCTGCTCCCACAGCGCCGAGACGAACACCTTGCGATCGCCGAACCGGCCCTCGGTCGCCGCACCGGCCGCGCGCAGCACGTCATCGGCGAACGACACCGGCGCCTCAGCCGGCGCGGCCGCGTGGCGATCGCCGGGCGGATCTTCATGCCCGCCGCCGCTCGCATCCGGCGCCTCGCGATCCAACGGCGGTGACCGGCCAGGCATCGCGCCCATGGTATCGCGGCCATCGCGCGGCGATGCGGCGCCGATCACGCGACCGGCGAGCCAGCACCGCACCAGCGCGTCGCGCAGCGCCCGCAGCTCGGGCCGGGGCGCGCCGACCTCGCGGGCGGCGAGCAGGCGAACGCCGCGCTCGGGCACACCGGCCTCGCTGCCGAGCCGGCGCTGCACGTACAGCGCGCGCAGCTCGGGCGGGCAGCGCTTCGGCTTGCTGGCGAGGCCGTGCTCGCGCCACACCAGCGCGTCGCACAGCGCCGCGAGCGACGGCGGCGGCCCGTCGATCCACAGCCCGAACGCGCGCCCGACGATCGCCGCGGCCCAGGCGTCGCGGCCGACGAGCCGCGCGCGCAGCTTGCCATCCTCGGCGGCGATCCCGAGCGCCAGGCCGGGCAGCACGCGATCGGACAGCTCCGCCCAGCTCCGCGGGGCCCCCGGCCCGATCCGCCGCGCCAGCTCGCCGTCGTCGCGCAGCCGGTGTTCGGCGTCGAGCACCTCCCGCGCCCGCAGCCCGGCGACGACCTCGGTCAGCCGGTCGCGCCACGCGCCCGCGGTCAGCTCGGCGGGCGCGAACCGTGCGAGCGGCTTGATCAGCTCGCCGACCGCCTGCCCCGCCACCAGCGCGTGCGTCCGCGCGACGACCAGCGCCTCGAGGCGCTCCGCGACCAGCGTCATCGCCGCTCCTGCATCCGGTATGCGAGCACCTGGCTGATCGCGGTCACCGCCGATCGAACATCGCGCACGACGTCCTCGGCGAGCAAGCGCACCACCACCAATCCTTGGGTCTGCAGCAGCAGATCCTTGCGGCGGTCCCGCCGGTAGCAGTCGAGGTCGCTGAAGTGATGGAACCCGTCGATCTCGATCGCGATCCGGTCCGCGCGCGACAGCAGGTCGACCTCGGCCGCCGCGGGCCCGAACCGCACCGACAGCGACTCGTTGAGCCGGAACTTCCCCGCCGTCGCCGGCGTCGCCTCGAGCGCCTCGAACAACGTCGCCTCGGCGACGCTGCGCGCGTCGAGGATCCCGTTCACGCCGGTGCCCCGGAGCCGCGTGCCGCCCGCGCCGCCCGGCGCCGGGGCGGTCGGGCCGGGCGCCGGTGGCTCCGGCACGACGAGCCAGCCCTCGTCGACCATGGCCGCGATCCGGTCATGCCGTCCGGCGCGCCAGCGCGCGGCCGCGTCCGACCCGAGCAGCACCGCGATCGGGTGCCCCGGCTCGGCGATGGCCCGGGCCACGGCAGCGCGGATCTGCTCGTCGACTTCGGGTCCTGACACGTCCCGCGCGTCCTCCGTCACGCCTTCCCCCGCATCTCCCGGCTCGCCTTCGAGCAGCGTCCCGGCCACGCCCGACAGCGCGATCCACTGGTCCCAGATCTGCCGGCCGCGTTCGCCGCCGACCAGCACGGTCACGCGCGGCGTGCCATGCAGGCGAACCCACTGGTCGCGCGCGAGCCTGCGAAGCACCGGATCCAGCATCGAACCCCAAGGATGCGCGATCTGGCGCGGCCACTCAACGTGGCGAGATCGCACGCCGCCCGCCCGATGTCACACGCGCGGCGGCCATCTCGTCATCCAGCAAAGGAGACGACCGATGCTGAAGTGGCTCATCCGAAAGCGGCTCGCCGCGTTCCAGCGCAAGTTCGACTACAACGTCGACTACGCGCGCGACATCCTCGACGCCGACGTCACCGCATTCTTCCGGTTCGCGCGGCTCGAGGGCCTGTCGGTCTACCGCCGCGACGTCCCGCTCGACGTCTACTACGCCGTCAAGCTGACCAGCACCGTGCTCGAGGACTGCGGCCCGTGCACCCAGCTCATGGTCACCATGGCCCTCCTCGACGGCGTCGCGCCGCGCACCGTGGCCAGCGTGCTCGAGGGCAGCGACGCGCTGCTCGCCGACGACCTCCGGCTCGGCGTCCGCTTCGCCCACGCCGTCGCCGCCCACGACCCGGCCGCCGACGAGCTCCGCGATGACATCGTCCGGCGCTGGGGCCGGCGCGCGCTGGTCTCGCTCGCGTTCGCGATCACCTCCGCGCGCATCTTCCCCACGATCAAGTACGCCCTCGGCCACGGCAAGGCGTGCCAGCGCGTCGTGGTCGA
>DASWRS010000258.1:0-41259 GCA_036403075.1 Kofleriaceae bacterium | reverse complement strand
GTCACGCGCGCAGCCGGCGCCGGCCTCGATCATCGCCGGGCTCGCGCCGTGCTGGCTGTGCGGCGCGGGCTGGACCGAGACCAGGAACCGCGCGGGGTCGTGGTAGCGGCGGGCGAGGGCCTCGAAGTGCGCCACCGCCTGCGGCACGGTCTCGCGATAGGCCTCGGGCGCACCCGACCAGTCGTAGAAGCAGCGCGCCAGGACGACGCGGATCCCGAGCCGGCGCGCGGCCTCGATCGTCGCCGACGCGTGGTCGTTGCCCTGGTGGTTCAGGTAGTAGAAGTCGCAGACCGTGGTGACGCCGTGGAGCAGCATCTCGCCGAACGCGAACAGCGCGGCGGTCGCCATGTCGTCGGGGCCGAGCCGCGGCGAGTAGCGGTACAGCGCCCGATCGCGCCACTCGAGGAACGGCAGGTCGTCGCCGATGCCGCGCAACAGCGACTGGAAGCTGTGGTTGTGGGTGTTGACCGTGCCCGGGACCATCGCGCGACCGGGCCACGCGATCCGCTGAGCCCCGGCGGCGCGCGGATCGGCGGCGATCGCGTCCGGATCGCCGACCGCGGCGATCGCGCCGTCGATCGCGAGCACCGAGGTCGCGCCGCGCGCGCGATCGGGGGCCGCCGCGGGGGCGCCCGGCGCCGGCGCGAGCGCCCGATCCGCCGTCACGACCACCGCGCTCATCGTGCCGCCTAGACCGCTTCGGAGATCGACGCCAGGTTGAACTCGTGGGTCCGCAGCACCGGGACGCGGACCCCGCCGCCCTCGACGCCGGTCGGGATCCAGGTCGCGCCCAGGCCGTCGCAGCGCGCCAGCATCTGGACCGGCGACTCGTTGAACCGGAAGTTGTTGACCGGGTGGGTGATCGCGCCGTTCTCGATCAGGAACACGCCGTCGCGGGTCAGGCCGGTCGCCAGGATGGTCTGCGGATCGAGCGCGCGCAGGTACCAGAACCGGGTGATCAGCACGCCGCGCGCCACGCCCTTGATCAGCTCGTCGCGCGATGCGTTGCCGCCGTCGAGCACCCAGCCGGCGCCGCTGCCCCCGCCGCCACCACCCCCACCACCGCCACCGCCGAAGCCACCGTTGACCCGTCCGGTCGGCGGCTTGCCCTGCTTCTTCGCCCAGTAGCGGGTGTAGGGCAGGGCAGTCAAGACGCCCTTGTCGATCCACCGCGTCGGCGCGAACGCGAAGCCCTCGACGTCGAACGGCAGCGCGCCGATGCCCGCGTCCGTCGGATCGCTGCGCAGCGTGATCGTGTCGGGGAACAGCTTGTCGCCCGGCTTGTGCTTGCTGAAGAACGACCGGCCCTCGTCGGCGCGCCGCGCGTCGAGCGAGTTGGTCAGGAACGCCAGCAGGCTCGCGACCGCGGCCGGCTCGAGGATCACGGTGTAGCGGCCGGGCTCGAGCTTGTGCGGCTTGACCGACGAGGTCGCCTTGTCGACGGCGGTCTTCGCCAGCGCCGCAGCGTCGAGGTCGGCCATGCGGTGGCCGCCCGCGCCGGCCCAGCCCGAGCCGGTGCCGTCGGTCGTGCGCGCGGTGCACGACATGCCGCACGACGTCCAGGCGTGGAACGCCGACAGGCCCTCGGTGGTGCCGATCGCCGCGGCGTGGCTGGCGTGGCTGACGAACCCGGCCATCGCGACCTTGGCGGCGTCACCGGCGGCGAGCGCGGCGCCGACCGCGCGGGCGCGGACGTCCGGGGTCAGCTTCGCGGTCGCCGGATCGGACGCGTCCTTGGCCGCGACGTAGCGCTGCCGGCCCAGCGGCGGCATCTGCTCGGGGTTCTCCGGCGCGAGCCGCGCCATCCGCACCGTGCGGCCGACCAGGTCGTCGAGCGAGTGATCGTCCTGCTGGTTGATCACCGCCGACGCCGAGCGCTGGCCGAGCTGCACGGTCAGCGCGATCGAGATCCGCTCGACGTCGCCCGAGGTCGAGATCTCGTTGACCGCGAACCGGGTGTTGCCTTCGCGCGACGCGCGCAGCGTGACGATCGCGTCGGCGCCCTTGGTGGCGCGGACCAGCGTGAGGATGCGGTCGAGCAGCCGGCGGGCTTCGGGTTGGGTCAGCATGTCAGGCGGTCCGTCGGTTGGTGTTGAGGATGTTGACCTGCTTGAACCGCGCGGGCGGGCAGCCGTGGCTCACCGAGTTGATCTGCTGCGGCTCGCCCTTGCCGTCGGACAGCGAGCCACCGAGCCACCACGACTTCGGGCCGCCGATCGCATCGCACGAGCGCCAGAACTCGAGCGTGTTGGCCTGGTAGGCCACGTCGCGCAGCATCCGGGTCTTCTTGCCGCGCTTGATCTCCCAGAACGCCTGGCCGCCGAACTGGAAGTTGAGCCGCTGGTGGTCGATCGACCACGAGCCGTTGCCGACGATCAGGACGCCGTCGTCGGTCATCGCGATCAGGTCGTCAATCGAGCGCTCCCGGGGGCCGGGTGCGAGCGACACGTTGGGCATGCGCTGGAACGGGAACGAGGCGTAGCTGTCGGCGTAGCACGTGCCGCGCGACGCCTTCTCGCCGATCCAGCCGGCCTGCTCGCGGGTGGTCTGGTAGTCGACCAGGACGCCGTTCTCGATCAGGTTCCAGCGCTGGGTCGCGACGCCGTCGTCGTCGTAGCCGCAGGTCGCCAGCCCGCCGGGCGTGGTCTTGTCGGCGAAGAACGTCAAGAGCGGCGAGCCGATCTTGAGCTTGCCGCGCTGGTCGATCGTGGCGAACGACGTGCCGGCGTAGTTGGCCTCGTAGCCCATCGCGCGGTCGAGCTCGGTCGGGTGGCCGATCGACTCGTGGATCGTGAGCCACAGGTTCGACGGATCGAGGATCAGGTCCTTCTTGCCGGCCGGCACCGTCGGCGCCTTGAGCTTCTCGACCGCCTCCTCGCCGATCCGCCGGGCGTCGGCGATCATCGGCGCGGCCTCGACGTACTCCCAGCCGGCCTGGCGCGGCGGCAGCTGGTAGTCGCGGGTCTCGAACTCACCGCGCTTGTCGTCGACCGCGGTCACCTGGTAACCCGGGCCGAGCCGGACGATCTCCTGCTCGATGTACGCGCCGTCGGTCGAGGCCAGGAGCTTCCACTCGGCGATCGCGGCGTACCCCGAGGTCGCGAACTTGACGCCGGGGACCTTCATCGCCTCGCGGTTGATCGCGAGCAGCATCTCGGCCTTGTCCTCGAGCGGGATCTTGAACGGATCCTTGGTCAGCGGGGTCTGCCAGACATCGACGTTGGCCGGCACCGGCGCCAGGGTCACCGGCCGCTTCATCAGGCTGGCGTTGGCCCGCGCGGTCGCGACCGCATCCCGGGCGACGCGCTCGGCGTCGACCGCGGTCACACTCGGGGTCGCCGCGAAGCCCCACGCGCCGCCGGCGATCACGCGGACGCCGACGCCGTAGTCCTCGGTCGACGCGACGCGCTCGACGCGGTCTTCGCGGGTCGCGACGTTCTCGCGCCGGATCCGGACCACGCGGACGTCGGCGTAGCTGGCGCCCGCCTTGGTCGCGGCCGCCAGCGCGCGCTTGACCAGATCGTCGAGCTTGGGCTCGGTGAGCAGGCCGCGCGCGGCGGACAGGCGCGGTCCCGCGAACAGCGCGAGGGCCCCGGCCGAGCCGCCTGCGAGGCCACCTGCGAGAAACGATCGCCGTGTGAGCTTCACGGCGGCAGCCTAGCATTTCAGGGGACGTTCCCGTCCCCCTCTCTCCCGGCAAAGCCGGGAGATTCACCCCACCGCGCGCCGCGCCGCGCGGCCCTGCATCTGCGGGGCTTGCGCTCGTCGAGTTTCCCGTCTCTCCGCAGAGCCGGGAGATTCACCTCCACGGCGCGCCGCGCCGCCGCTCCGATGCGGGCCGGTTGTCGGCACGCCGTGGTAGTTTGCGCCGCGTGGACGATCTGATCGCAGAGCTCGCGGCCGGCCGGCTCGATCCGATGTACGTGCTCCACTCCGAGCACCCCATCCTGATCGAGCGCGTGCTGGTCGCGATCCGCGACGCCACGGTACCGCCGGCGACCCGCGGCTTCAACTACGACGTCGTCGAGGGCAAGCCGACCGGCGCGCGGATCGTCGCGCTCGCCCAGACCCTGCCGATGATGGCGCAGCGCCGGCTGATCTACGTCCGCGACCTGTCGGCGATGCCGGCCGACGAGGCCGAGCCGCTGCTCGGCTACCTCGCCAAGCCCAACCCGAGCACCGTGATCGCCGCGGTCGCGACCAAGATCGACAAGCGGATCAAGCTCTACGCCCAGCTGGCGAAGAAGGGCTACCTCCACGTCCTCGACGCGCCGCGCCAGGTCGCGCCCTGGCTGCGCGCCGAGGCCAAGCAGCAGGGCGTCCAGCTCGAGCCCGCCGCGATCACCCGGCTGGTCGACGCGGTCGGCGATGACCTGTCGCGCCTGGCGCTCACCGTCGGCCAGCTCGGGCTCTACGCCGGCGGCCGCCCGGTGACGTCCGACGATGTCGACGAGCTGGTCGCCGACACCCGCGAGCGCACCGTGTTCGAGCTGACCGACGCGATCGGCGCCGCCGACCGGCCGCGCGCGCTCGCCGCGGTCGCCGCGCTGTGCGATCAGCGCGAGAGCGCCGTCGGGGTGGTCGTCATGCTCGCGCGCCACGTCCGCCAGCTCAGCCTGGTCTACAGCCTGCGCGACACCGGCGTGCCGCGCCCGAGCTGGGGCCCGATGCTCGGCGTCCCGCCGTTCGTCGTCGACAAGCTGATCGCCCAGGCCCGGAGCTACGCGCCGCCGGCGCTCGCGCTCGCCACCCGGCAGCTCGCCAACGCCGATCGCGCGCTCAAGGGCGACATCACGCTGAGCTCGACGCCGCCCGGGCCCGACAACGCGTTCACCGGGCCGCAGATCAAGGCGCTCGGCCGCGATCTCGCCGAGCGCGTCATCCTCGAGCGCCTGGTCACCGGCATCGTCGGGCTCGCCACGGTCCACCGCGCGGCGTAAGCCGGCCGGTCGGTCACCGGAGTCGCCGGTTCAGTCGTTGTCGATCTTGAGCGTGTTGGCGTTGGCGCCGGCGCGCGGCGGCGCGGGCGGGCGCGGCAGCTGGATCGCCGGCGAGGTCTCGTCGTTGGTGATCCCCATGTCCTCGAACGGCCGGCGGTACTCGGCCGGCAGCCGCACGAACTGGGCGGCGAGCGTGGACCTGGGCACGAACAGCTCCTCGCGCCGGCCATCGCCGATGTCGCGCTTCAAGATCAGCTCGCCGCTCATCCGGCTCTTCTCGCGGATCGTGCGGGCCAGCGGCGTCAGCTGGGCGAGCAGCTCGAGCGGAACGATCCGCGGCTCCTCGAGATCGGACATCGCGGCGCCGCCGAGCGTCAGGTCGACCAGCGTGCGGCGGTTGAGCAGATCCTTGAGCGTCGCGTGGGCGCGCTCGGCGAGCTGGCGGACCGGCGCGACGTCCTCGATGTCGAGCGGGTTGGGATCGCCGTCGGCATCGCCCGCCGCGGTGATCGACACCCAGGTCGCGCCGACGTCGGTGACCGCGAACCGCAGACCCTGCGCCGACTTGTTCGGGTTCTCCTTGAGCGTGACGATCGCCTCGTGCAACGTGCGCTCGAACGCGACCACGACGTACTTGCCCAGATCGATCGGCGCCGGCTTGGCCTTGCCGAACACGCCCTTCTTCATCATGTGAACGATCACGCCGTCCGACAGCTGCTCGACCCGGATCGGGGTGCGGTAGGGATCGGGCGCCAGGTTGAAGCTGGCCGAGATCCGGCCCGCGGTCGCGAGCGCGTTGGCCGCGGGCTCGGCGCCGCGCACATCCCACGACATGATCCACTTGGCGTTGGGCAGCTGCTGCTCCTCGAAGAACGGCCGCAGCGCCTTGAGCACGGCGTCGGTCGCGGTCTTGGCCGCGGCCTGGGCATCGGTCGCCGCGACCCGGCCCTCGACCTGGCGGCGGGCCTCGGACACGGCGGCCTTCACTCCCGCCGTGATCTTCTGCGATACCTGCTGGGTCAGGCTCGGCTTCTTGCTGTCCGACGGGGCGAACGCCAGGAGCGAGCCGATGACCGTGGCCTCGAGATCGGACAGCCGCCCGAGCTCCTTGTCGGCCTCGCGCCGGACCTCCCGCGCCTTCTCGCGCCGGGCGTCGAGCTCGGTCAGCGGCACGAAGGCATTGGTGCAGGTCTCGACCGCCGTCGTCAGCGTCTCGATGAAGTTTTCATCGAGCGGGAACGGGGTCCCGTCACCATAGCGGTACATATCCTGCAGCATAGCACCCCGGCCGCCATGGACTGAAATTGCCGTACGTCGGCGCCCAGCTGGCGCCTACATGGGCCCCAGGTCAATAGTTCCCCTGCAGGCCGAGCTGCAGGATCACCGCGTCGATCAAACTGTTGCCGTAGATGAACTGCTTGTCGATGCCCATGGGGTTATTGGCGAGGTTGTCCGCCGGCAGCACGTCGAGCAGCAGGACGTCGGCCTTGGCGTTGAACTGGAGCTTGTCGAACAGGCCCCACACCGGCTTGTCGCCGCGCAGCGTGATCAAGGTCAGCTTGGCGCCCAACGTCGCGTTACGCACCGGCGACAGCTCGCGATCGCCGGTGAAGTACGCGCCGGCGGTCGACTGGGTCTGGTAGTAGAACGCGTCCTTGAAGAACGTCGCCGCCGACTGCTGGTAGACCCGGGCGTGGACCTTGAGCAGCAGGCTCTTGCCGATGTACTGCGAGTAGCCGAGCTCGACGTCGCCCGCGATCACGCCCCAGGTGTCGTCGTAGAACCGGCCGTCGAAGTGCACCGCGCCGTGCAGCCGGGGCAAGAACCGGTTGAGCCGCGCCGACACCGACCAGCGATCGCGGGTGTCGGGGATGTGCTCCTGCGGCGAGTTCTGGCCGACCCGCACCCGGCGGTACGGGTTGGACTGGAAGCCCTCGAGCACCTGGCCGTAGCCGGCGACCTGGAGGTTCATCGTCGGCGTCAGGTTCTGGGTCAGCGTGACCTGCGCGGTGTCGATCGACAGGTCGCGCCACCGCGTCACGCCCGGCCGGTCCTTGCCGAACAGCCCGCCGGACTTGTCGCACGCGTCGGCGCCGGTCAGCGCCTTGGCCTCCTGCGGCGACAGCGTGCCGTTGTCCTTGTCGCAGACCAGATCGAAGCTGTGGCTGTAGGCGAGCGCGACGGTGGTGTTGCGGCCGGGCAGGTCGATCGACGCGCTGCCGCCGAACTGGCGCGACAGGTAGTCGCGCTCGGTGCCGACGGTCGCGCTGAAGCTGACCCGCGAGCGCCGGCCGTGGAACCCCAGGCTCAGCGTGCCCTCGTGGCGGGTGTCCGAGAACGACGTCGCCGAGCTGACCGCGTCGGCCTGGTAGATGACCGAGGTCGCGCCCGACACCGCGTCGGCGGCGTACGACGCGTCGAGCGTGACGAACCGGCCCAGGTCGACGCCGAGGTCGGCCTGGGGATGCACCACGGTCAGCCCGCCCTTGCCGCCATCGCGCTTCTCGGCGAACAGCGAGGTCGAGACCTCGGCGCGGTCGTCGGCGTGCGCCGGCGCGGCCGCCGCGAGCGCGGTGGCCAGCGAGGTCCCCGCCGTGATCAGTTGCAGCCGCATCCACCGCCTCCGGCGCCGTGGCCGCCCGCCGCGCCCTCGCGGTTGCTGCGGATGTGATCGTCGGACGCGCTCTCGTGCGGGTCGCCGTCGAACACCATGATCTGGTCGGCGAGGAACTCCTTCTCGGCGGCGCGCACGGCCTGCCGGCCGCAGCCGGTGCCGGCGGCGAGGGCCGAGGCGGCCAGGACGATCGCAAGGAGGGCGCTGCGCATGGGGGGGGGGGCTCCGGGTCAGAAGAAGATCGCCAGGCCGCCGGAGTACTCCTGGCCGTTGCTGGCGTGGTTCTGGTTGAACAGCGACCAGTTGCGGGCGTCGAGCCGCACCGTGATCTGCTTCTTGAACGTGATCTCGACGCCGCCGCCGGCGCCGAGCGCCATCAGGGTCTCGTCCTTATCGACGAAGTTGTCGGCCTTGGGCCGGATGTGGGCGGCGCCGGTCGACAGGCTGGCGTACGGGCCGATCACCGCGCCGGGCACCAGGCGCAGCACGAAGCCCAGGCCGCCGAGGAAGACATCCTTCTCGGAGCGCGGCGACAGTCCGGCGAAGCCCTCGATCGCCCAGTACGGATCGATCAGCCACGACGGGCGCAGCAGGTAGACGCCCTCGTTGTCGAGCATGCCCGCCGAGAACGACAGGCCGACGCTGGCGCTGGTGACCGGCGATGGCCCGAGCACCGCATCCTTGATCGCGCGGCCCATCCGGGTGAGCGCACCGGCCTCGCCGGGCGGACCGACCTCGAACGGATACACCATGTCGCCGACGATCCACCCGCTGGTCCCGTCCTCGAGCTCGATCTTGAACCAGTAGTCGCGGGTGCCGCGCTCGAGCACCTGGAACACCTGGCCGCGGTCGGCGAAGTAGACCTCGCGGTACGTGCTGCTCGGCCCCGAGTGCACCGGCGCGCGCTGCGCGATCACCCGCAGGTAGGCCTCGGCGTCGGCCCGCGCCGGCGACAGCGCGAGCGCCGCCGTTGCACCCAGCGTCGCGACGATCCGGACGAGCCGGACGAACCGGACAGGGAAGATGCAGGCGCTCACTTGAACCAGTCGAGGAAGACCTGCACCGCGGGGTCGCTGGTGCTCGTGAAGATGTCGTCGCCGCCGTGCGGATCGATCCCCGCCAGCGGCTTGGTCAGGAACGGGCTCGCGGCGGGCATGCCGCAGTTGAGATAGATCTGCGAGCGCCTGTACGCCGTCGGGTAGTCGACCGGCATCGGGAAGTCGAGGCCATTGCCGCCTGCGACGTGGCAGCTCCCGATCCGCGCGCAGCCGCCATCGGAGGCGCCGCGCACGACGTACTTCGGCCAGATCTGGTCCTGGAAGTACTGGACGCCGCCCGGCGGATTGCACAGCCCGACCTCGGTCGGCGTGTCGCCCAGATCGACCGTGGGACAGCCCGCCAGCAGCGCGAGGCCAACGCTTGCCAGACCTCCCGCAGCAACCGAAGACCAGGATCCCATCCTCGGGAAACGATACACCCGAATTGCTGACGGCTGCCACGGTTGGGACGGATCCACGCGGTTGGTGTAACCTCGATCGCAGTGTCGACAGGAGCGTCCCGTCCCCCGGGCCGGCCAGCGGCGACGGCGCCTCCGATTCCGGCACCCGGGTCGAGAGCCTTGCCGCCTCCGATCCCGGGGCTGCGCAGCACCGTGAGGGCGGATACGGCGTCCGAGCTGGCGCGGGCCGTGCGAAGTCCCCTGGTGGGACGCGCCGAGCAGCTGGCGACGCTGTCGGAGGTCGTCGCACGCGCGATCGATTTCCAGGCGCCGCAGCTGGTGACCGTGGTCGGCAACCAGGGCACGGGCAAGACCCGCCTGATCCACGAGCTCACGCCGATCCTGGCCCAGAACCGCGAGCGGCCGTGCCGCGTGTTCCACGGCGCCGCCGAGCGCGACGCCGCCGGTACGCCGGTGCTCCACGCCGCGCTGAGCTCGCTGCTGCGCGATCGGTTCGAGCTCCTGCCGGTGCCCGACGAGGCGTCGCGGCTGCGGTTCGCGCACGAGGTCCGGACCGTGATGGGCTCGGAGCAGGTCGCCGAGATGCTGCACTTCCTCGGCGGCTTCGTCGGCCTTGCGTACCCGCTGACCCCGTTCCTGCGCGCGGTGACCGAGAACCCCCGGCAGCACGCCGAGATCGCCCGGACCGCGCTGCGCCGGTTCATCGAGCTCGACGCCGCGCAGTCGCCGCTGGTGCTCGTGCTCGATGACATGCAGTGGGCCGACAGCGCCACGCTCGGCCTGGTCAGCGAGATCGCCACGGCGCTCGGCGGCTCGCCGGTGGTGCTGCTCACCGCGGCGCGGCCCGACATGCTGGTCCACGCCGCGGGCTGGGGCGAGGGCGCGGTCGATCACGAGCGCATCGATCTGCGCAACCTCGAGCCCGACGACGCCGAGCAGATGTTCCGCAACCTCCTGGGCCGCGTGCCGGACATCCCGGACGACACCGCCCAGGCCGCGGTCGAGATGACCGGCGGTAACCCGGCGTTCCTCGAGCAGCTCGTCCGGCGGTTCCTCGACAACGGCACGATCGACACCCGCGGACCGGTGTGGCGGCTCGATCCGGACAAGGCCGCCGCGACCGAGCTGCCGATCTCGATCGAGGAAGCGATCGAGGCGCGGATCGCGGCGCTCGAGAACGACGAGCGCGACCTGCTCGAGAAGGCCGCGGTGTTCGGCAACGTGTTCTGGGTCTCGGCGGTGATCGCGATGACCCGGCTCGAGTCCGAGCTGCCACAGGTCCTGCCCGGGCCGCTCGACATCGAGTGGGGCGAGGGCGAGGACGTGCGGCGCCGGGTCTCGGACCTGGTGGCCTCGCTCGCCGACCGCGACTACGTCCTGCCGCTCGACGTCGACGACTCGAGCATCCAGGGCGAGTACGAGGTCGTGTTCAAGCACAACCTCGAGCGCGAGCTGATCGTGCGCTCGACCGAGATCAGCCGGCGGACCCGCTACTACCTGTCGGCGGCGCAGTGGCTCGAGGCCAAGACCGTGCAGCGCAGCGACGAGCAGCTCGAGTTCCTCGCCGTGCTCTACGAGCGCGGCGGCGACCGGCTGCGCTCGGCGCACTGCTACCTGCAGGGCGGCGACCGCGCGCGCGCGCGCTACGCGCCCGACGAGGCCCGCGCGCTGTACGAGAAGGGCCTGCAGATGCTCGCCGAGGTCGACGCGCCGGCCCGGCTCGACGCCCTGCACAACCTCGGCGACGTGCTCGAGCAGAGCGGCCGCACCGAGGAGGCGATGCGCTACTTCGCCGAGATGCTGCAGCTCGCGTGGCGCTACGACAACTTCGCCAAGGCCGGCGCGGCGTACAGCCGGCTCGCGCGCGGCTATCGCCGATTCGGCAAGTACGACCTCGCGATGGACCACCTGCGGCGCGCCCACGAGCTGTTCACGCGCTCGCGCGACGACCGCGGCATCGCGTCGACGCTCGACGACATGGGCCGGGTCAACTGGCTGCGCGGCGGGTTCGGCCAGGCGCTCGAGTTCCACCGCCAGGCGCTGACGATCCGGCGCGCGCTCGGCGATCGGCGCTCGATCGCGCTGTCCCTGGCCAACATCGGCCGGGTCCACCACGACACCGGCAACTTCAAGGCCGCGCTCGCCCAGTTCCGCGAGGCGCTCGACCTGCGGCGCGACATCAGCGACCTGGTCGGCGTGGTCCAGTCGCTGTGCGACCTCGCCGGGGTCCACGCCGAGGACGGCAACCACGAGCTCGCGCTCGAGCTGCTCGGCGAGGCCCGGACGATGGCGCGCGACGTCGGCGACAAGCTCGCGCTCGCCGACGTCTTGTCGCGCGCCGGCGAGGTCAAGGCCGCGATGGGCCACGGCGAGGACGCGGTGAAGGATCTGTCCGAGGCCAAGCAGCTCGCGTCCGGCCTGGGCGACCGCGGCGCGCTCGCGACCGCGCACCAGCGGCTCGCGCACGTCCAGCTCCAGCTCGGCGATCTCGAGGCCGCCGCGGCCGAGGCCACCGCGGCGGTCGCGGTCAGCGAGGCGGTCGGCCTGCGCGTCCACATCGGCTGCGGCTACCGGGTCAAGGCCGAGGTCGCCGCCGCGCTCGGCCAGCCGGCCCAGGCCGAGGACGACTTCCGCCGCGCGATCGACATCCTCGCGGCGGTCAAGCACGAGGTCGAGCTCGCGCGCGCCTACCAGGGCCTCGCGACGGTCAAGGAGCGCAACGGCATGGCGGGCGACGCGATGAAGCTGCGCGCCCGCGCCGCCGACATCTTCAACCGGCTGCGCGGCGCCGCGGCCACGGCCACCGAGTAGCGCCGTGCCATCCGACGACGCCCTGGTCCGACAGCGGCTCGCCGCGGCCGTGCCGGCCAACGTCCGCGCGGTGTGCCGGACGCTCGCGGCCGCAGGCCACCAGGCCGTCGCCGTCGGCGGCGCCGTGCGCGACGCGATCCTCGGCCGCACGCCGGGCGACTGGGACATCGCGACCAGCGCCACCCCCGAGCAGGTGATCGCGCTGTTCCCCCACACGGTGCCGACCGGGCTTGCGCACGGCACGATCACCGTCGTGACCGGCCGCGGCGCCGCCTCGCACGTCGAGGTCACCACGTTCCGCGGCGAGGGCGCCTACACCGACGCGCGGCGGCCCGATCACGTGACGTTCGGCGTGCCGCTGGTCGAGGACCTCGCGCGCCGCGACCTGCGGGTCAACGCGATCGCCTACGATCCCGCATCCGACACCGTGATCGATCCGTACGGCGGCCAGCTCGACCTCGCCGAGCGCCGGCTGCGCGCCGTCGGCCCGACCGGCCGGGTCTACGACGACGCCGTCGCGCGGTTCACCGAGGACGGCCTGCGCGTGATGCGCGCGGTGCGGTTCGCCGCCGCGCTCGAGTTCGAGCTCGATCCCGACACCGAGCGCGGCATCCCGCCCGCGCTGCCGTCGCTCGCCCGGGTCAGCAAGGAGCGGATCTGCGACGAGCTGCGCAAGATCCTCGCGGCCCGCGAGCCGTCGCGCGCGCTGGCGATCGCCGAGCGCACCGGCATCCTCGCGCTGATCCTCCCCGAGCACGCCGCCGGGATCACGGCGTGGGCCGCCGCGCGCGGCACCGGCCGCGATGCCCAGCTGGCGCGCTGGCTCGCCCGGGTCGACGCCGCCGGGCCCGACGCCCGGCTCGCCGCGCTGCTCGCCGAGCTCGCCGATCCCGATCCCGCGCCGCGCCGGCTCGATCGCCGCTCGCAGCGCGCCGCCGAGGCCGTGCTGCGCCGGCTCAAGTTCTCCAACGACGAGTGCGCCGCCGCCGCGGTGGCGATCGGCGCCGCCGCCGCCGGGCTCGCCGCCGAGTGGGTCGATCCGGCGATCCGGCGCCTGCTCGCCGACGTGACCCGGCCGCACGCGCCGGTGGCGGTCGCGCTGTGGCGCGCCGATGGCGCCACCGAGCTCGCAGATCGCGCCGCCGCGATCCTCGCCCGCGGCGACGCCCTGGCCGTCGGCGAGCTCGCCGTCACCGGCAAGGACCTCATGACCGCGCTCGGCATGCCGCCCGGCCCGCTGGTCGGCCGCCTGCTCACGGCGCTGCTCGATCGCGTGCTGAGCGACCCGACGCTCAACACCCGGGATCCGCTGATCGCGCTGGCGCGCGGCCTCGAGCTCGAGATGGCGCGCTAGCGATGACGTCACAATAGATCGTGCGTGACGATCAACCCCGGGTGAAACATCACCGCGGCGTTGTTGTCCAGGCTGATCCCGAGGTGGACCAACACGGTGTCGGCGATCTGGTAGCCCGCACCAATGGCCGCAACGAGTTCACCCTGTGCGAGCTCAGCCGCGCCGCCCATGCTGCGCTCGCCCTCGCCGCTCGCCGCGGTGTTGCCATAGACCTCGCCGAAGAGATCCAGCTTGCCGGCATAGTACTTGGCCGCGACCGCAAAACCGAAGATGTTGTCGATGGCCATCACGTTGTCGGGTTTGCCGACGACGGTGTAGCTACCATTGATGTGGATATCGAGGTGACCGAACCGCTTGCTGAGAATCAGATAGCCCGCAACGTCGGTCTTGCCCGTGCCTATCGCAGCATCGCCTGCGGTAGGCAGCTTGACCTCGGCGGCGACCGCGAGCGCCGGCAACAGCTCTCGCTCGTGCAGCGCCAGTCCCACGAGCGTGATTTCGAGATCACCGATGCCGGTCGCGTTGCCGCCGACCTTTGGGTGGATACGGGTAAGCGCGACCGGTTCGACGACGAGCTCGAGGCGATCCGTGAGACCGCCTTCGATGATGAGCGGCAGCGCTGCTTCGGTACCGTCCGACGACACCTGGTACTCGAAGCCGCCGCCAGCCTTCACCACACCCTGCCGTAGCGTGCGCGCGGTCTCGGTCTCGACCTCCTGGGCGAACACTGGCTGCGCGATGCCGAAACCCATGAGGCAAAACGCGAGTGCGAGAAGTCGGGAGCTCATGGCTCGAACCTACAGGAGATCGTGCGTCGAGAACACAATGATCTCCGGGACCGATCGGCGGTTCCATGCGCTCGCATGAGGCGGCGAACGACCGCGCGCCCGAGGTGTGATTCGACGGCAAGTCCTACGTGCTCTTGCGCGACGGCGCCGCCGCCCCCGCCATGGCCCCGGGAGCATCGGGCCGGGCGGCTTCCTCGTCGGCGCCGATGGACGGAAGGTGCTCGTGCACCACTCGGGGTAGCAGCGATAGCGTTGAAAATTAGAAGCGCCGGGTAATCTTCTCCCGGAGAAGGACAAGAAGATTTGCATCCGGACACTTTGGCGCTCGACACTGCGGAGCCGTTGATCGCGCTGGTGGGCGCTGAGCCAGCCGGGCTTGCCAGCATCAGAGGGGAGCGGGCTGGTGATCGCGCTTACCCCCGACGATCAAGCGCGCAGGGATGGCCGCAACGTCGGCCTGCGCGATCCTCGATCGAGTAACGTCTGCCGATGATGCTTCGCAGGCTGGCGGCCCTGACCCTCGCGCTCGGGGGCTGTGGCGGCGGCGGTATGTCGCAACACACCGATCCCGCCGATCCGCTGTTCGAGCTCGGCCCGATCGAGCTCGTCGGCGACAAGTACCTGTTCAGCGAAGGCCCGCAGTGGCGCGATACCGAGGCTGATCTGCTGATCAGCGACGTCGCGGCGGACACCGTGTATCGCTACACCGCCGCCAGCGGGCCGACGATCTTCCGCCAGCCCAGCGGGCGGACCACCGGGATCGCGCTCGATTCGGCGGGCGCGGTGATCGCGGCCGAGCAGGGATCGCGCTCGGTGACCCGCGGTGGGGCGCCGCTCGCGACGATGTTCGAGGGCAAGCACTTCAACTCGCCCAACGACGTGATCGTCACGGCCGACGGCACGATCTACTTCACCGATCCGCCGTTCGGGATCAGCCCATCGCAGCAGGAGCTCGGGTTCAACGGCGTGTTTCGCATCGCCACCAATGGCACCGTCACCGCCGAGCTACGCGGCGCCCCCCTGTCGCAGCCCAACGGCGTCGGCCTGTCGCCCGACGGCACGCTGCTCTACGTCTCCGACACCGGCGACGGCAAGCTCTATCGCTTCCCGATCATGGCCGGCGGGGCGCTCGGTGCACCGGCGGTCGTCGCCGCGACCGCCGGCGGCCCCGATGGCCTTGCGATCGACGCCGCCGGCAACATCTTCGTCGCGACCGACGCCGGCATCGAGGTGTTCGCGCCCTCGGGCTCGCGCTGGGGCCTGATCGCCACCACCGAGGCGCCCACCAACTGCGCCTTCGGCGAGCCCGATCACCGCACGCTCTACATCACGGCGCGCACCGTGGTGTACCGGGTCCGCGTGAGCCACGCCGGCATGCCGCGCCTCTGATCGGCGAGCGCACGCTGCCCGCGCTGCTCACGCTGCTGCCCGCGACACGCGAGCAAGGACCTGGTGCTACTCAGCGCGCGTGTTTCGGCGTGTCGCCATGTGCGCGGCGATCGAGCCGTGCATGCGTGTAGCTGAAGATACGTTTCCGGACTCCGATCCGGAAAAGAGAAAAAGAACCGGCAGGGAGCATTGGCTCGAGGGCCAGGACTGTGGGGAACGCGAAGAGGGCTGTGAGCCGCGCATGAATGTACCTGGTCGGCTCCTGGCGCGGGTCATCAGACCTCCGCGTTGTCCACAGGCCGTCCCCATGGTCAGCAGAGGTCCTCGCTCGAGGGCCAGACCGTCGAGCAGGCACCTGTCTGCTTGATCTAGTGATTTCGCCGTGCCGCACCGTCGCCGAACCCGCACGAGTGTCATCGAATCGATGCAATAGGGCGATTTGCGCTCACGCAAGATCGCTATTATGAATAGTATTAATAGTGCCGAATCAATTGACATGCTCCTCTTGCGTGCGTATCCATGAGCGCATGGCGAAGTCGAGGCGAGTCCGCAAGCGGCACGTGCAGCAGGCGCTATTTCGGCGCGGCGGCAAGCGGCGCGGCGCCGGGCGGAAGCCCAAGGGAGCGAGGACGAGAGAGCGGCATGGCGCGCGGCCGGAGTTCAAGCAGTGCCATCCGCTGCACGTGGTGATGCGGGTCGCGCCCGCGGTGGGAAGCCTCAGGCGGCGCAGGATGTACAAGGCCGTGCGCGAGGCGACGATCACGGCGGCGATGCGCGAGCAGTTCCGGATCGTGCACGTCAGCCTGCAGCGCAACCACGTCCACATGCTTGTCGAGGCCGAGGGCAAAGCCGCGCTCGCCCGCGGGATGCAGGGCTTCACGATCTCCGCGGCGCGGAACATCAACATCGCGCTCGGAGACGGCACCCGCCGGCGCCGCGGCAAGGTGTTTGTCGATCGGTATCACGCGGAGGTGATCACGACGCCGACGCGAGCCCACCACGCGCTCGGGTACGTGCTGTCCAACTGGCGTCACCATGGAGAAGATCGACGTGGATTGGCGCGCACGTGGCTGGTCGATCCGTTCTCCAGCGCCATCCTGTTCCCCGACTGGAAGGAGCTGCAAGACAAGCCGCTGATGTGGCCGATCCGCGCGACCTATGACCCGCTCGTGGTCCGGAGGCCGCAGAGCTGGTTGCTGGCGGAGGGCTGGAAGCGCGGTGGGGGTCCGATCAGCGCGCGCGATGTCCCCGGCGAGCGCCGCTGAGCATGCGGAGCGGTGACGAAAGTGATTCCCAACAACAGCACCGAGCGGCCGCAGGTGTCCGTCGACCGATCGCGAGCGACCACTCGGGATGGGAGCGGGCACACGGTGCTCGACACGCGGATCAAGCAGCCTGTGACGTAGCCTTCGCTCATGAGGATCGCGTGCGCCACCTGCGATCGCATGGCCATCAGGGCTCGCGTGCGCCATCCATTGGATGACATTGGCGATCCACAGCCTGCACGAGCAAGGTCTATTCCCAGGAGTACGCGCGCGGCGTTCCGGTCGGGCGCTCTTGCCGCGGCGTCGCTCGCCGGCGGCGGCAGCGCGGTGGTTGTCTGTCCGGCAGCGGTGATCGAGCGACCTCGCCAGGATGGCGCCAAGTGAGCTGCTATCCACGTGATCCACCGTGGCGGCGGCGCTGGTATCTCGGGTGCATGGCATGCGTGGCATGCGCATCCTGTTCGTCGAAGACCACCGCGTGTTCGCCCAGACGGTCGCGAGCGAGTTCCTCGCGGGCGACGAGGTCGACATCGCGGGCAGCATCGCCGCCGCGCGCAGCGCGCTCATGGCCGATGCCGCGTTCGATGCGGTCCTGGTGGACTACGACCTTCCCGACGGCAAGGGCACCGAGGTGGTGCGGCAGCTCCGGGCGGTCCGCTTCCCGGGAGTCATCATCGCGGTGTCCGCGAGGGACCAGGGCAACGCCGAGTTGCGTGCGGCCGGCGCCCACGTGATCTGCAGGAAGGCCGAGCTGCATCGGATCGCGAGCACGCTGGCGAAGCTGCCGCGAACCGGCGGACCCGGATGAGCGATCGAGCGGCTGTACTCGGGCGTGCTGGCGTTCTACCTGCGCCGCCGCTTAGCCGTCGGCATTGGGGCTAGCGCAGCTCGGCGCCGGCATCGACGACGAGGGTGCGGGCGCCGCGGCCGCCGACGATGACGCGCGGCAGGTCGAGGCGGGCGAGGCGATCGCCGAGATCGACGGCGAGGTGCGAGGCGCGGCGGAGCAGGTTGGCCAGGCCGGTGCGGTCCGGATCGGGGTCGCCGGCGCGCGACGCCGCGACGTGGGCGGCGAGCGCCTGGGCGTCGATCAGCCGGAGCGGGGCGGGCGCGGCGGCGAGCGGGCCGGCGCCGGGGGCGTCGAGCACGACGGTCCAGCCGAGGGACGGCAGCTCGAGCAGCGAGACCGAGAGCTCGCGGCCCGCCGGCGGGGTCTCGCGGATGATCACGCCGGTCGCGTCGCCCGGGGTCCGGCCGGCGGCGACCAGCACCGCGCCGAACGCGGCGCGCACCATCGCGTCGCTGCCAACGTTGCGCTCGACCGGGCAGCCCGCGGGCTCGCTCGGCAGGTCGTGGCCGAACGGCTTGACCTCGACGGGGTAGCCGGCGCGGCGCGCGAGCTTGACCGCGGCCGACGGCGTGGTCGCGACCGCCTGGCGCGTGATCGGCACGCCGTACGCGGCGAGCAGGACCTTGGTGTCGTGATCGCCGAGCCGGCGCTGATCGGGGCCGAGCTTGGCGAGCTGGCGAGCGAGCCGCTCGCGATCGATCGCGAGCTCGGCGGAGGCCGCGGCGGGGGCGGGGCCCAGGCCGACCGCCATGCGCTCGGCGGCGCGGCCGAGCACGGCGATCGCGCCGAGCGCGGACCGGGCGCCGTGGAGCACGGCGGTGGCGCCGGCGAGCTCGCCGCGCGCGGCGACCGGGACGTGGAGCGCCGGGGTCGCGCCGGGCGGCGGTCCGAGCCCCGGCTCGTAGAGCACGACGTCGGTCGGATCGTCGGGCGAGGTCAGCGGCGAGCGCGCACCGCTGACCTCGGCATCGGCGACGATCGCGATCGCCTGGGCCTCGAGCCACGAGCCCGGCGGGGCGACCACGGCGGCGCGCGGCCCGGCGGGCAGGCCGAAGCGGACCAGCAGCACCACGGTCTCGAGCCAGGCGTCGATGTCGTGGCCGACGGCGGCGCCGAACGCGCGCAGGTAGGCGAGCGCGGCGGTGCGCTCGATCGCAGGGCGGCCGGTGCCGTGCGCCGGCGGTGCGAGCAAGCACACCGGACGGCCCGCGGCGGCGGCGCGGGCACACACCGCCGCGAGCTCGACCGCGACCGCAGCGCCGGGAGCCGCATCGAGCGCCCACGCGATCACGTCGTCGCCGGGCGCGGCGTCGGCCGCGGCATGGCCGGCGATCCGCGCGTCGATGCCGCGGGCGCGCAGCGCGGCGACCGCGGTGGCGCCCAGGTGCGCCGGCGCGATCACCTGCACGCGCGCCGAGGCCGGAGCGCTCGCGACCGGACGGGCCTGTGCCATCACGCGTCCTTGGTGCCGCGGGCACCCTTGGCACCCCGGGCGTCCTTGCCGTCTCGGGCGTCCTTGGGGTCTCGCGCGTCCTTGGGGTCTCGCGCGTCCTTGGGGTCTCGGGCCTCCTTGGGGTCTCGCGCGTCCTTGCCGTCCCGCGCGTCCTTGGGGTCCCGCGCATCCTTGGGGTCTCGGGCGTCCTTGAGGTCCCGCGTATCCTTGGGGTCTCGCGCGTCCTTGGGGTCTCGCGCGTCCTTGGGGTCTCGGGCGTCCTTGGGGTCTCGCGCGTCCTTGGCCTCGCTGCCGCTCCGGGTGACCTTGCCGTCCCGGGGCCTCCTGGAGACCCGGACGTCCCGGGCGATTGCGGCGTCTCCGCCGTTTCCACCGTCCGGGGCGGCCTTGCGCGGCGCCATGTGCACGGCGAGGTGCTCGGCGACGCGCTCGATGCTGCGGCGGGGCTCCTGGCTCGCCCGCGGCGGCAGCGCGCGGTGGCCGAGCACGACCGGATCGAGGCCGAGCGCCGCGAGATCGAGCCGGCGCATCGAAGCCGAGGGCCTCGGCGTCGGGTACTCGTCGATCGGGGCCCCGGAGATCCGGATGCCGATCACCGCGGGACCGTGGATCCGCACGGTCTGGAGCAGCGTGCCGGCGATCCGGCTGGCGTGGATCGTCGTGGCGTCGGGGGCGATCGCGACGACGTGGGTGAGCTGGGCCGCGTCGCACAGCTCGGCGAGCGCGGCGACCTCGGCGAACCGCTCGGGGCGGCTCGCCTCGTCGACCAGGATCGTCGTCGCGCCGAGCTGGCGCGCGACCCCGGCCATGACCTGCGCCCAGCCCAGGTAGTCGAGCTGCAGGTCGGTCGGCACACCGACGCTCGGCAGCCCGAGGCGCGACGCGCGATCGGCCGCGAGGTCGAGCCAGGTCGGATCGCCGGCGGCGACCGCCGTGGCGCCGGGGAACTTGCTGGCCGCCTCGAGCGCGCCGTCGAGCCAACGGATCGATCGCACCGGCGGCGCGCTGCCGAGCCAGACCGCAACCACCGGGTGGTTCGTCATCAGCGGCCCTCCAGGACGCGCGCGAGCTCGGCGAGGTTGGGCGCGATCGGGCCGGTCAGCGCGCCGTCGACGCCCTTGCCGCCGGCCGAGCCGACGCGGACCAGGCTCGCCGCGCCGGCGAGGTCGATCGCGGGCACGCCGATCGTGACGCACAGCGCCGGCGCCAGCGGCGCATCGTGCTCGAGCACCGCGCCGGGGCCGACGACGCCGGCGCTCGCCGCGCTTGCGCTGCCGACGACCTGCGCGCCGAGCACCTTGGCGAGCCGCTGGGTCGCGCGCGCGATCTCGGGCTCGGCGGCGGCATCGTCGCCGATCGCGATCAGCACGCCGGTGGTGTGCGCGAGCTCGGCCGGCGCGGTGCTGACCAGCTCGATGCGCGGATCGGCGCCGCCCGGCGGCGACATCACCATCACGTCGATGTCGTCCTCGCCGTGCGTGGCGAGCCGCGGCGCGGCGCCGATCAGCACCACCGCGGCGCCGCCGTCCCCCGCGCGGGCGTAGCTGCCGCCTCCGTCGCGGAGCTCGACGTCGTCGCTGCCGTGGGCGCGCGCGCGCAGGAACAGCCGGGCGCCGATCCGCGCGGCGGTCCGCGGCCCGAGCTCGCCGGCGGACGGCGCGTCGGCGCCGAACGCGACCAGGCGCGGCCGGAGCTGATCGAGCACCGCCTGCCACGCCGTCCCGAGCGCGCTCCACAACGGCACGATCGGCGCCTCGGTCTTGACGACGACGATCTTGTCGGCCCCGCCGCGCGCCAGCGCCACGCGCACCGCATGGATCGCCCGGGCCTCGCCGGGGACGCGCGCGGCGGCGACGCCGGGCAGCGCCGCGTCGCTCGCGCGCCGGTCGGGATCGTGCACGATCACGGCCGCGTAGAGGATGGCGCCCCACGACGACGCGACGACGCGACCGGCGGCGAGCGCCTGCAACGACGACGCATGCGGCCGGCCGCCCTCGAGATCGATGTGGACCAGGACCGCCGCCACGTTGCCACGACGCTAGCGTGCGCTCACCGGCGGGTCAACAATTCGCTCTCATTCCCGCAGCTTGCAAGCACGTTCGCAGCGCCCGTTCCGGGCCTCGAGCTCCCAGCCGTGGCGCGCGCAGATCACGCGCTCGCCGTCGACGAAACCGTCGGAGATCCGGCCGCCGTCGTGCGGGCATTCGTCGGCAACCACGATCAGCCGGCCGCTGCCCAGCCGCGCCACCGCAACCCGCCGGGCCCCGACGCGCGCGGCCACGATGGTCCCGCGCACGAGGCCCCGCGCCAGCCGGTCCAGCGCCGCCGGGTCGCCGGCCACCGACAGCTCGGGCCGCCCGTCGTCGGGGTCGTAGCCGAGCTCGTCGAGCAGCTGCGCGGACGCAGGACCCATCGCCCGAGGCTACGCGGCAGGTCTGACAGTCCGCCGGCGGCCCGCTAACTACCTGGAAATGCGCCGGCGCGCGCCTGCTGCCGCAGGCCATGGTCGGCCAGGACCAGCGCCAGCATCGCCTCGACGATCGGCACGGCGCGCGGCAGCACGCACGGATCGTGGCGGCCGCGCGGCGCGAGCACCGTCGGGTTACCGCCCGGATCCACCGTCGGCTGCGGCTGCATGATCGTGGCGGTCGGCTTGAAGGCGATGCGGACGGTGACCGGCTCGCCGTTGGAGATGCCGCCCTGGATGCCGCCGGAGCGGTTGGTGCGGGTGCCGATCGAGCCGTCGTCGCGCCGGTAGAACAGGTCGTTGTGCTCGCTGCCGGTGAGCAGCGTGCCGGCGAAGCCCGAGCCGACCTCGACGCCCTTGACCGCCGGGATCGACATCATCGCCTTGGCGAGATCGGCGTCGAGCTTGTCGAACACCGGCTCGCCCCAGCCGGCGGGGACGCCGCGCGCGATCACGCAGATCACGCCGCCGACCGAATCGCCGGCCTTGCGCGCGGCCTCCACGCGCTCGATCATCGCGGCTGCCGCGGCGGGATCGGGGCACCGGATGTCGTTGGCGTCGACCGCGTCGCGGGTCACCGTGCGGTCGTCGACCGCGGCCGCGATGCCCGAGACCTCGTCGACCCACGCCACGACCGCGATGCCGCGTGCGGCGAGCCACTGGCGGGCCACGGCGCCGGCGGCGACCCGACCCGCGGTCTCGCGCGCGCTTGCGCGGCCGCCGCCCGCGACGGCGCGGATCCCGTACTTTGCGTCGTAGGTGTAATCGGCGTGGCTCGGCCGGTACGCGCGTGCGATATCGTCGTAGTCCTTCCCGCGCGCGTCCTGGTTGCGGATCATCATCGCGATCGGCGTGCCGAGCGTGACACCGTCGAGCACGCCCGACAGGATCTCGACCTGATCGGCCTCCTTGCGCTGGCTGACCAGCCGGCTCTGGCCGGGCCGCCGGCGGTCGAGCTCGGCCTGGATCTGCGCCAGATCGAGCCGCAGCCGCGGCGGGCAACCGTCGATCACCACGCCGAGCGCCGGGCCATGTGATTCACCGAACGTGGTGATCCGGAACAGCGTGCCGAAGCTCGAACCCATCGCGCGCAGCATACGCCGGGCGGTCGCGGAGTTGTGGCGATGTAGGTTTGCCGCGCGGCCCGGTTTGGAGGTACCCTTGGTCCGCGGATGGTCGACCCGGATCGCCGGCCCACGGCTCAAGAAATCGAGGAGCTGATCGATCTCGTTCGCCGCGATCCCGCATCGCCGGCGTTCATCGATCTCGGCGAGGCCTACCTCGCGCTCGGCCGGCCGCGCGACGCGCTGCAGGTCGGTACCCTCGGGCTCGAGGCCGCGCCCGACAACCTCGAGGGCCGCGTGATGCTGGCCCGCGCCCACGTCGCGATGCACCAGTGGAAGGAGGCGCAGGGCGAGCTGCTGCGTGTGGTCAAGGTCGACCGCTCCAACCGCGCCGGGTTCGCGTTGCTCGGCGAGGTCCTGCTGCGCCGCCAGGACTTCGAGCGCGCGGTCCCGGTGCTGCAGCACGCGCAGAACCTCGATCCGACCAGCCCGCAGATCCTCGCGATGCTCAAGCGCGCGCGGGCCAACCAGCCGCTCGATCCGCCGCCGCCGCTGCCGGTGCCGGTGCCGCCGCGTGGCGAGACCGACAACGGCCAGCAGATCATCCGGTCGCGCGGCAACGTCGGACAGGGTCCCGCGGCGCGGTCGCGGCCGGGTGGGGCGCCGCTCCGGTCGGGCGGCGGGCCCGCGATGGGCTCGCCGATGGGATCACCGATGGTCCCGGTCGTTGCCCCGGCGATGCCGACCATGGCGGTCGAGCCGGCGCCGGACTGGCGCAGCGAGCCGCCGACCGAGCACGCGCCGCCGCCGAGCTTCGCCGATGCGTCTCCCGGCATCGCACCGAGCTCGCGCGCGCCGCGGCCCGCCGCCGCGCCGGTCAGCGTCGAGGGCGTCCGGCCGCGCATCGTCCATGCCGCCCGGCCGCAGAACGCCGCGGCGGCGTCGCTACGCCAGTCGGCCGCGGTCGGCGAGAACTACCTGAACGATCTGCTGACCGGCGGCCTGCTCGACGTCGCAGGCGTCCGCGTGCCCGACTCGGACTTCGATCTGCGCCCGGATCGGCGCTGGGGCCGCTCGACCCGGCGCGCGTTCGTGTTCCTGTTCGTCGTGCTGGTGCTCGGCATCGGCGGCGGTGGCACCTGGTACTGGTGGAGCGAGAAGCAGAAGTCCGAGGCCGTGGCGCGGCTGCAGCACGAGTCGCAGCTCGCGATCCCGCTGGGCGACTTCGCCGGGTTCGAGACCTGCCTCAAGAAGCTCAGGGAGGCGATCGACAAGGATCCGAGCAGCCTCTTGACCTACGCGTACATCGCCGAGTGCGCCGGGCTCGAGGCGCTGCTCTACGGCACCGACGCCGACCGGGTCGACACTGCGCTCAAGTTCGCGCCGCAGATCAAGCCGGGCGAGCCCGGCGCGCGCGAGATGCTGATCGGCCGGGCGGCGCTCGAGCTGTCGCGGCTCGGCGTCGGCGACGGCGCGCAGTCGAGCCAGACCGCGACCGCGCAGGTCGCCAAGTCGACGCTCGCCGAGCAGCGCAAGGCGCTCGACGGCCACGCCGCCAAGGACGACAAGGATCGCTGGATCAAGTGGCTGTCCGGCCGCGCGATGCTCGCCGCCGGAGAGCGCACCGCCGGCCGCGCGATGCTCAAGGCCGCGGCCGACGGCGACGATGGCCTCCTGGTCGCGATGATCGACACCGCCGACCTGCTGGTCGACGACGGCAAGCTCGACGACGCGCTCGCGGCCTACGACAAGGCCGGCGCGATCTACGACAAGGCGGTGGCGGCCGTGGCCGGCGACAAGACCGCCACCCACGCCAAGGACCACCCGCTGATCGTCATCGGCCGCTCGCTCGGCCGGGCCGAGGCCTCGGTCCAGAACGAGGAGGTCAGCGGCGATCTCGCGGTCAAGCTGTCCGGCGACCTGCCGTCGCGGCTCACCGCGTATCGCAACCTCGCGCTGTCGGTCACCAGCACCGCGCTGCAGGATTTCCCCAAGGCCAAGGAGTCGCTGCAGAAGGCGACCGCCAGCCGGCACGCGCCCAGCGAGCCCAGGTTCTGGGCCCGGATCGCGTGGGCGGACTACGTCCGCGGCGACCTGCTCGCGGCGTCGCAGGCGCGCGCGCGGATCGTGTGGTTCGGCAAGGCCAAGGCGGAGGACGATCCCACCGCGCAGCTGGTCGACGCCGGCCTCCTGGTCGCGTCGGGGCTGCCCGAGAAGGCGCTCACGCTCGCCGACAAGCTGCAGGGCGTGCGGCCGCAGATCCTGCGGGCCTACGCCGATCTCGATCTCGGCAAGCCCCGGGACGCGCTCAAGGAGGCCGGCGAGGCGCTGAAGAAGGCGCCGGACAACGTCGAGGCCAAGATCCTGCGCGAGCAGGCCCGGATGGTGATCGCCGAGGGCAGGGACCGCAACGAGCCGACCGACGCGCTCGAGAAGCTCGCGCGCGGCGCCAAGAGCAAGATCGGCCGCCACGCGCTCGGCGTGGCGCACTACACCAACGGCAACCTCAAGGACGCCCAGACCCAGCTCGAGCTCGCGATCGCGGAGATCACCGACGAGGCCCCGAACCCGCTGGTCTATCGCTCGCGCACCGTGCTCGCCGACATCGCGCTGCAGAACGGCGACATCGTCGGCGCGGGCAAGCACCTCGACGAGGCGCTCAAGATCAACTCCGGCTATTTCCCGGCGCTCGCGCTGCAGGCCAAGGTCGTGCTCCGGCACGGCGAGCCTGATCGCGCGCTCGATCTGCTCAAGCCGGTGTTCGCCGAGATGGGCACCGTGCCCCCGTCGCTGCGGCTGGTGCTCGCCGAGGCGACCGGCACCCGCAAGAACGCGACCGCGGCCGACAAGGCCAGCGCGATCGGCGTGCTCAAGGACATCAAGGACCAGGTCCCGGCGGCGGACCTGTCCCGGGCCGCGGCGGCGATCGATCCGAAGCTGCCCAAGGAGCTCGGCGTCCCCGAGCCGACCGCGCCCGACGCGGCCAGGCCGCCGCCGACCGACAAGCGCAAGCGCCGCTGACCGCGCAGCCCGGCGACGCACCGGCGCAACCGGCGCAACCGGCGCAACCTACCGGCCGGTCGCGGCGATGATGGTAGGTGCCAGTGGCACACATCGCATCTCGATTGCCGTGTTCGCTCGACTACGCGGTTGCCGAGCTGCGTGGTTTCGCGACACGCCGGGCTTGTCGGCGATCGCGTGCGCGTGGTCCTGTGCCCCGAAACGGGAGGACACCCATGACACGCCGTAGCCGAATGACCGTCGCATTACTCAGCTTCGTGGTCGCCTGCGATCCGGGCGCCGACCCCACCGGCCCCGATCCGGATCGCAGCCACACGATCGAGCTCGGATCGCAGGTCATCGACACGCGGCTCGTGGTGGCCGACGCCGCGCCGGCGTCGACCCCGGGCGACGGCTACGTGCTGGTGAAGTTCCCGGGTCCGGTGACCGCGGCGCAGATCGAGGCGCTGGCCGCGAGCGCACGGATCTACACCTACCTGCCGCACGACACGTTCCTGGTCCGTCCCCACCAGGGCGGCGCGGCGGCGATGGCCACGCTGCGAGCCCCCGGCGGCGCCGCCGGCCCGTCGTGGACCGGCGCGTACCGGCCCGAGTACAAGATCTCGCGGAACGCGGCCGATCTCGCGGCCACCGCCCCGGCCGAGACCGTGACCGTGATGGCCTCGGTGTACCCCGACTCCGACGTGGCGCTCGTCGCCGGCGCGGCCGCCAGGTTGCCCGGCGCGACCGTGGTCGGCGCGCAACCCGGCCAGGAGTTCTCGCGCGTCCGGCTGCGCGTCGCCGGCGCCGAGCTCGCCGCCGCGACCACGGCGCTGTCGGCGATCGCGGATGTGTTCTGGATCGACGTCGAGGGCCGGCGCCAGCTGCTCAACGACACCACGATCTGGGTGGGCCAGTCCGGGCTCGACGCCGGCATGGCCACGCCGGTGTTCGCGCACGGTATCCACGGCGAGGGCCAGGTCGTCGGCTACATCGACACCGGCGTCGACGCGGACATGTGCTACTTCCGCGACCCGGCGCGCGGCCTGCCGCCGACCAACGCGTGCAACGGCGGCACCGTGATCGATGCCGCGCAGCGCAAGGTCCTCGCGGTCGACTTCCTGACCGCGGCCGAGTGCGCCGGCGGGATCGCGAGCACCGAGTGGGACACCCAGGGCCACGGCTCGCACGTCGGCGGCACGATCGCCGGTGACAACTTCGCCAGCCCGATCACCCACGACCCGGGTGACGGCATGGCCCCGGGCGCCAAGCTGGTCGTGCAGGACGCCGGGTTCAGCACCGACAACTGCGGCGATCTCCCCGGCATCGGCTGCCCGGTCGTCGACCTGAAGCCGATCTTCCTCCAGGCGTTCAACCAGGGCGCGCGGATCCACACCAACTCGTGGGGCGACAACGAGAACGCCGCGTCCCAGAACAACTACTCCGTGGCCAGCCAGGACGTCGATCAGTTCATGTTCGATCACCCCGACTTCCTGATCCTGTTCGCGGCCGGCAACTCCGGCCCGGGGACCGGCTCGGTCGGCAGCCCATCGACGGCGAAGAACGGGATCTCGGTCGGCGCGACCCTGCGCGCGGCCTCGGCCAACTCGATGGCGAGCTTCTCGAGCTGCGGTCCGACCCGGGATGGCCGGATCAAGCCCGATCTGACGATGCCGGGCTCCAACATCGTGTCGGCGCGCAACGACACCAACGTCGCGTCGAACAACTGCGCGACCACGACGATGAGCGGCACCAGCATGGCGAGCCCGGCGGCGGCCGGCATGGCCGCGCTGGTCCGCCAGTACTACACCGACGGGTTCTACCCGACCGGCGCGGCGGTGACCGCGAACCGGTTCACGCCGAGCGCGGCGCTGGTCAAGGCGACGATGCTCAACTCGACCCAGGTGATGACCGGCACCGGCACCGGTCCGGTGCCCAACAATTGCCAGGGCTGGGGCCGGGTCCTGCTCGACGACACGCTGTTCTTCACCGGCCAGGCGCGCACGCTGTTCGCCACCGACGATCCGGGCTTCCCGCAGGGCTCCGCCGGCCAGACCAAGACCTTCACCGTGCAGGTCGCCGCCGGCCAGGCGCTGCGCGCCACGCTGGCCTGGACCGACTTCCCGTCGACGCCGGCCGCGAGCGTCAACCTCAACAACGACCTCGATCTCGTGGTCTCGGGCCCGTCGGGGACGTTCCTGGGCAACGTGTTCTCGGCGAGCCAGTCGATCACCGGCGGCACCGCGGACCGCCGCAACAACGTCGAGCAGGTCACGCTCAACGCGCCGGTCGCCGGCGCCTACACGATCACCGTGCGCGCGTTCAACGTGCCGAGCTCGGCGCAGCGCTTCGCCCTCGTGGTGTCCGGCGCCGTCAACACCGGCGGCGGCGGCGGCGCCCAGACCGTGTTCAGCGACGACTTCGAGACCGATCGCGGCTGGACCGCCAACCCCGCCGGCACCGACACGGCGACCACCGGGCGCTGGGAGCGCGCCAACCCGCAGCCCACGAACAGCGGCGGCGCCAAGCAGCTCGACGTCACGCCGAGCGGCAGCTTCGCGCTGGTCACCGGCGGCACCGCCGGCGCCGCGGCCGGCGACAACGACATCGACGGCGGCACGACGTCGATCCAGTCGCCGGTGATCGCGATCCCGGCGGGCGGCACGGTCACGCTGTCGCTGGCGTTCTACTTCGCGCACGCCACCAACTCGTCGACCGCGGACTTCTTCCGGGTCCAGGTCGTCGGCGCGACCACGCAGACCGTGATCGAGGAGCTCGGCAGCACCGCCAACGACGACGCCGCGTACGTCACCCGCACGGTCGACATCAGCGCGTTCGCCGGTCAGTCGGTGCGCCTCGTGATCTCGGCGGCCGACGCCGCGACCGGCAGCCTGGTCGAGGCCGCCGTCGACGACGTCCTGATCACGCGGCAGTAGCGCGGCTCAGACGTCGAGCACGCCGTCGATCGTGCCCTGGCCCTCGCGGATCAGCGTGATCGTGTCGCCGTCGACCTCGATCACGGTCGACGGCTCGGCCGGCGTCTGCTCGGTGTCGATCACGACGTCGATGTGCCTGCCGAATACCTCGAGGATCTCGTCGGCGTCGCGGCACGGCTCGCCGGTCGCCGGTGCGATCGCGCTCGAGGTCAGGAGCGGCCGGCCGAGCCCGACCGCGAGCGCCTGGGCGATCGGATGGCTGGTGACCCGGATCCCGACGGTGCGGCGCTTGGCGTCGGTCAGCGTGCGCGGCACGCTGCGGGTCGCCGGGACCACCAGCGTGTACGGCCCGGGGAAGATCCGCTGCGCGAGCCGGAACGCGGTCTGCGAGAACAGGCCGAACTCCGACGCGCTCGACAGGTCGGGGCAGATCAGCGCGAGCCGCTGGTTCTTCTTCATGCCCTTGGCGCGGTAGATCCGCTCGATCGCGTCGCGCGCCTCGATCGCGCAGCCGAGCGCGTAGATCGAATCGGTCGGGTAGGCCGCGACGCCGCCGCGGTGCAGGACCTCGATGGCCGCCTCGATCTTGCGCGGCGACGGTGGCCCCCAGCGGTCGATCACCAGGCGCAGCGGTGAGCTCACGGCGCGGCTCCGCGCGCCGCCGGGCGAAAGCCCTTGCCGATCACGTACTGCTCGATCGAGATCTGCCGGCTCGATGCCGGCTTGGCGGTCTTCTGCGCCGTGAACCGCGCGCGCACCTCCTCCGTGAGCTTCTTGAAGTCCGGGCCCTGGAACAGCTTGCCGACGAAGTTGCCGCCGGGCGCGAGCACGGCGATGGCGATCTCGAGCGCGCGCTCGAACAGCGCCTCGGACCGCGCCTGGTCGAGGTGGCGGATGCCGCTGGTGTCGGGCGCCATGTCGGAGAGCACGATGTCGAACGCCGGGAGCTCGCCCAGCAGCTCGGCGACCTCGATCTTCATCACGTCGCCGACGACGATCCGCGCGCCGGCCGGCGGCCGCTGCAGCGGGCCGCGATCGAGCCCGACCAGCCGCGCCGGATCGCCGATCCGCTGCCGCGCGAGCTGCAGCCACGATCCGGGCGCGCAGCCCAGATCGAGCACGCGCGTCATCCCCGGCTCGAAGATGTGGTGCCGGGTGTCGATCTCCTCGAGCTTGTAGACCGCGCGCGCGACGTAGCCTTCGCGCTTCGCCTTCTGATGAAAGCGATCGCGGCGCGTGCTGCGATCATCGAGCTTGGCCATACGAGCCCGGAGAGTTCACCATGACGGCGCCGGAAGCCAAGCAGGAGCCAGGCTGGAGGAAGCCGGTACCCGCGGCGATCACAGATCTGCCACGCATGTGTTGCGCGACGGACAACAGGCGCGCCAGGCGCTCGTGCGCCGGCGACACGGCCGGCGATGCGACGCGAGCGAAACGATCGGCGCGCGGAGCTACCGGCCGGCCGCGGCCTTCTTCGAGGCCTTGAGCGGGTTCTTCGACCGGACCTCCTCCTTGCCGACGCCCTTGCGCTTGTACACGGTCCGCGTCGCAGCGTTGGTCACGACCACGTAGTCGTTGGCCGCGCCCGGCACCGAGCCGCGGACGAGGATGACGTGGTCATCCGGCATGATCCGGAGCAGCTGGAGGTTCTGGATCGAGACCTTCTCGTTGCCCATCTGGCCCGCCATGCGCTTGCCCTTGTGCACGCGCTGCGGGGTCAGCCGGCAGCCGATCGAGCCGCCGTGGCGGAAGTATTCGTGGGTGCCGTGGGCGCGGGTCATGCCCTTCATGTGGTGGCGCTTGATCACGCCCTGGTAACCCTTGCCCTTGCTCATGCCCTCGACGTCGATCACCGAGTTGTCGGCGAACACGTCCTTGGGGCCGAGCACCTGGCCGACCTTGTACTTGGCGACCTCGTCCGCGGGCAGCCGGAGCTCGCGGATGAAGCGCTGCGGCTTGGCGCCGGACTCCTTGATCGCGCCAAGCTCGGGCTTGGTCGCCAGCCGGAGCGGCTTCTCGTCGAAGCCGAGCACGACCGCCGAGTAGCCGTCGCGCTCCTCGGTGCGGGTACCGATGACGTGGCACGGACCGGTCTGGATCACGGTGACGGGGACGGCCTCGCCGTCATCCGCGAACACCTGGGTCATGCCGATCTTCTTGCCGAGCAGGCCAATCTTCTGTGCCATGGCGAACAGCTCCTACGCTGCCGAAACGAAGGCGGAATCTATACCCGTCGGCCCGGGGCACGTCAAGCCGATGCGCCCGGGTCGGCAAGGCCGAATACCCGGCACGCATTTCGCGCCGTGATCTCGGCTAACTCCTCGAAACTCATACCGGAGCATTGGGCCACCACCTCCGCCGTATGGGTCAGGAACGCGGGCTCATTGCGCTTGCCGCGCCGCGGGACCGGGGCCAGGTACGGGCAATCGGTCTCGATCAGCAGCCGATCGCGCGGTACCCGCGGCACCGCGTCGCGCAGCGCCTGGGCGGTCTTGTAGGTCACGATCCCCGAGAACGACACGTAGTAGCCGCGCTCGGCGTACGCGCGGGCGTCCTCCGGCGTGCCGGTGAAGCAGTGGATCACGCAGTCGGTGACCCCGCCCGCCGCCAGGATCCCCCGCGCATCATCGTGGGCGTCCCGGATATGGCATACCACCGGCTTGCTGACCGCGCGCGCGAGCTCGATGAACCGCGCGAACGCCGCCTGCTGCACATCGCGCGGCGAGTGATCGTAGTAGTAGTCGAGCCCGGTCTCGCCGACCGCGACCACGCGCGGGTGGCGCGCGAGCCGCTCGTGGACGTCCCACCACGCGGGCGTCATCTGCGCCACGTCGTGCGGGTGGGTCGCCACCGTCGCCCAGATCTCGGGATCGCGCTCGGCCAATGCGACCGCGCGCTCGGCGCTTCCGGGGTCGCCGACCGCGCCGATCACGATGATCCGCTGGACCCCTGCCGCGCGCGCCCGCGCCAGCACCTCGGCGCGGTCCGCATCGAACTCGGGGCCGTCGACGTGGGCGTGCGAATCGATCAGCATCATGACGCGTCCCCGGCGGGTGCGCCGCCGCCGGCGCGGTCGGAGATCGCGCGCAGCGCCGCCGCGATCGCCTCGAGCAGGTCCGCGCCCTTGCCGCTGCGCGCGAGCTTCTCGAGCGGCGCCACCGCCCAGGCGTCGCCGACCTCGCCGAGTTGTTCGACCGCGATCCCGCGGACGTGGACCTTGCGCGCGCCCAGCGCGGCGAGCAACACGCGGCGCGCCGCGTCGCGGTGCGCGCTGGCGGGCGCGAACCGCAAGATCGCCCCGGCGGCCAGCACCGTGGCCTCCGGCGGCGTCTGCTTGTTGAGCAGCGCGCGGCCGAGCGCCTCGGCGTCGTCGGGCGTGGCCAGCCGCCCCAGCGCGGCCACCGCGTCCCAGGCGCGCTCGGGATCGCGCAGCGCCGCCGCCAGCGCCTCGCGGCCGCCCGGATCGCCGAGCTCGGCGAGCGCGTACGCGACGTCGAACCGCGTCGCCGGATCGCGGTGCTCGAGCACCGCCACCAGCCGCGGCACCGCGCGCGCGTCGCCGATCGCGCCGAGCGACAGCGCCGCCGCCGCCACGACCTGCGGGTCGGCGTCGGTCAGCGCCCGGACCAGCGGATCGAACGCGCGCACCGGGTCGATCTCGGCCAGCGACGTCGCCGCCTGGAACCGCAGGTCCGCCGGGCCCTCGAGCAGCGCCTGGGCGAGCGGCGCGAAGCCCTCGGCATCGCCGAGCGAGCCGAGCGCGATCGCCGCGTTCTGCCGGACGCCGGCGACGCCGTCGTCGAGCCGCCGCACCAGCACCGCCACCGCGGATGGGTCGCCGAGGTCGCCGAGCGACGCGCAGGCTTCGGCCCGGACCTCGGGGCGGTCGTCGTCGAGCGCGCGGACCAGCGCGTCGACCGCGCGGCGCTTCTCCGTCGGCTCCTCGAGGTCGCCGAGCGCGTGCGCCGCCGCCGTGCGCGCCTTGGGGCTGCCCTGCGCGAGGTCGCGCAGCGCCGCATCGAGCGTGATGGTCGAGCTGGGGAACAGGAACGACACCGGCCGCGACCCTACCAGATGGCGGCGGCCGTGCACCCGGCTACGTTTCGGGCATCGGCACGTCCGTCCAGGACAGTGCGGCGGCGATTCCTTTGAAATGCTTCTCGTTCGACGTGACGACCGTCGCGAGCTCGTCGAGTCGATCGAGACTCTTGTGTGAGCCGATCCGCAGAAGCTCGCGGCGGAGCTCGTAGTCTGCGACCTCCGAGATCAGACAGTCGTGCTCGCGGACTGCTCGGCCGAACCAGGTACGGACATCGTGATGCTTCTTCGGGTGGCAGATCTGCCCGAGGACGCCGGTATCGAGCAACAGCCTCACTTCCGAGGTGCTTCGGGAGCGGGATCGCGATGCAACGTCATCGGTTCGAGATCCTCGATGTCCCATTGTGGTTCTCTGGAGACATCTTCGGCTTCCCAGCGAGCGAGCATCGCGGCGATACGGGCGGCGCGTTCCGCCATCTCCTTCTGGCGAGACGTCGCGTCGCTCGGGTCCGTACTGTACGGCAGAGACACCATGCGCATAGTGTAGCGAAGAACCCCGCTCCAGGGCGCCTGCGATCTCACTGGTCGGCGGGGAGCTTGCGTCGGTGAACACGATCGACACTGCCGCAGCCGCTGCCGCTGCCGCTGCCGCTGCCGCAACCGCAACCGCAGCCGCAGCCGCAACCGCTGCGGCTACCGCTACCGCAACCGCTGCAGCCGCAGCCGCAACCGCAACCGCAACCGCAGCCGCAACCGCAGCCGCAACCGCAACCGCAACCGCAGCCGCAGCCGCAGCCGCTGCGGCTACCGCAGCCGCAGCCGCAACCGCAACCGCTGCGGCTACCGCTACCGCTACCGCAGCCGCTACCGCAGCCGCAGCCGCAGCCGCAGCCGCAGCCGCAGCCGCAGCCGCAACCGCTACCGCTGCCGCTGCCGCTGCGGCGACCGCTGCCGCTGCCGCTGCGGCGACCGCTACCGCTGCCGCTTCCGCTCCACCGCTTCCGCTCCACCGCTGCCGCTCCACCGCTTCCGCTCCGCCGCTGCCGCCCCACCGCTGCCGCTGCTCGCCCGCCCGCGCCGGGGGCCGTCGCCCTTGCGCCGCTCTCGCGCACCGTCCCGCGCCGAGCGCCTGAGTCGCCGACGTGGCGCGGGTGGCGCGCCCACAGCTGAGCGATCGACGAGGCGCGAGCACCTGTGCCCGCGCTCGTCACGGGACGTGCGCTCCGCGGCGTGTCGGGCGACGACGGCCCCCGGCGCTCGGAGGCCACTCACAAGGAGGCTCGGATGTTCGATACGCTCGAGATGTCACTCACCGTCCTGGAACAACTCGCTCCCTTGGAGCCCAAGCTCCGCCAGCGCCGCAAGTCGCTCGCCGACGAGATCGGCCGCGCCGCTGAATCGATCGCCCTCAACGTCAGCGAAGCGCGGCTGCGCGCCGGCCTCGATCGCGCCGACCTCTTCCGCCGCGCCGCAGGCTCGGCAAGCGAGCTCACCACCGCGCTCCGCATCGCGCGGGCGCGCGGCTACATCACGCCCGCCGACTTTGCCGCCGTCGACGCGGCGCTGGACCGGGTTCGCGCAATGCTGTGGCGGCTCACGCATTGAGCGGCCAGAGCCGCCGCGACTCACATCGCGGTGGTTGATCCCTGGATCGACAAGACATTGACGAGACGTGGTGTGCTTCGGGCACAGCGTGCTCTCGCCACCGCGCGGCGCGCCCGCGAGTGGGTCCTCCTCGGAGAGCGGAGCCGAGGCGCGGGGGCCCCCCAGCGGGCAGGCGCGAAGCGCCGTGGCCCGCGGGGCTCACCGGTGGTGAAAGCACGGTGATCGCCGTGGCCGCGGCCCGGAGGGTACTGCAGAGGAGAGAACGCCCGGGGGAAGCGCCGAGGCGGAGCGGGTCCGAGGAGGAACCCCGAGCGCGGCAGCCGCGCGGACCGCGCGCCCGCACCACGCCACGCCACGCCACGCGTCAACATGGTCGCGAACGGGGGCGCTCAGCCCGGGTTCGGCGGTACGCGGGCTTCCGCCTTGTCGAGCGAGGCGACCGTCGTGACCTTGTCGGCCGCGACGTGGGCGAGGATCGCGTCGACCAGCGCACCGCGGTCGGCGATGTCGTAGGGCGCGGGCGCGCCGTCGCCGGGGACCAGCAGGCTGCGCTCGGGGCTGCCGCCGTCGACGAAGCACGACCGGGTCGCCGGCGATGCGACGACGCGCACGACCTCGGTCCAGGCGAGCTGGAACCGGAGCCGCTTCGGCGAGCCGACGCGGAGCCCGGTGTCGTCGACCGTCACCGCGATCCGCCAGGTCGGCGAGGCAAGGTAGGCCGCGCCGAGCACGACGCCGAGCGCCCCGGTGGCCAGCGGCACGGTCACCGGGCCGAGCAGCGCCGCGACCGCGGCGATCGCGCCGCCGACGCCCATCGAGCCCCACGCCAGGAACCGGTAGCGCGGCCGGAACGCGAACGACCGCGGGGTCACGGCCGGGCGACCAGCGCGGCGATCGCGGACCGGATCTCGAGCGGGATCGACTCGAACAACACGCCGAAGCCCTTGGGCAAGCTGATCGAGCTGGTCGGGCCCGGCAGCTCGCAGTCCTCGGTGCGCTGCCACAGCACCCAGCCGACGGCGTCGACCGCCCCGACGCCCTTGAGGTCGAACTTCACGGCGACGCGCGACAAGAGCGGCAGCGGCGGCGCCGAGATGAACGCGCCGTTGGTCGACAGGTCGCGGACGACGGCCGGGAACCGCTTGCCGATCATCGTCGCGTCGGCCTGGACGCGCCGGAACACCGCCGCCAGGTTGGGGTGCAGGTGCATCGGGCCTTGGCCGATCGACTCGACGATCGCAGGTGCATTGATCACCAGGCGTGCAGCGCGGCGAAGCTCGGACATGCCAGCACTATCGTACTCGCGTTCCCGCGGGGACGTTGCGATCGAGCGCCGAAAGTCCGAGCACCTGTGCGTCGCCGGCGGCCAGCACCATACCTTGCGACGGAATGCCTCGAATCGTTGCGGGCTCGAGGTTGGCGACGATGATCACCTGCTTGCCGACGAGCTGGTCGGGCGCGTAGGTCTCGGCGATCCCCGCAACGATGGATCGCGGCTGCGGCTCTCCGAGATCCACCGACAGCTGCAGCAGCTTCTTGGCCTTGGGCACCGCGACCGCCGACAGTACGGTGCCGACCCGGAGCTCGATCCGGCCGAACTCGTCGATGTTGATCGGCGCGAGCGGGGCGGAGCGCGGCTCGGCAGCGGGCGCGCTCGCGGCCGGCGCGGCGGTGGCCGAAGCCGCCGGACCCACCGGACCCACAGGCGCGGCGGGCGTGGCTGCCGGCGCGGCGGCTGCCGCGTCGGGCGGCACGATCTTGTCGAGGATCGCCTGCTGCAGCTTGTCGTCGAGCCGCGGGAACAGCGGCGACGGCGAGCTCGCGGTCAGCGTGGCCGGCGCGAGCGACAGCACGCGGCCGTCGACCGGCTCGGGCCACCGCGGCGAGGCCTCCGTGTCGCCGATCCAGTTGCGCAGCGCGCCCGAGGTGGCGGGCAGGACCGGCGCGATCAGCCGGGCGATCAGCCACAGGCTGGCCTGCAGGCACCACAGCGCGTGGCCGAGCGCCTTGTCCTTCGATCGCGCCATCACCCACGGCTGGGTCTGATCGATGAACCGGTTGGCCATGCCGACGAACCGCCAGATCGTCTCGAGCGCGCGCGACGGCGCGAACGCCTCGAGCTGCGCGGCGGCCTGCCGGCAGGCCTCGACGGCGCCAACCTCGAGCGCCCAGTACGGGTTCTCCTCGCCGGCGTACACCGAGTCGTCGCGCGCCGGCGGGGTCTGCGCCGCGAGCTTGAGGATCAGGGTCAGGCTGCGGTTGATCAGGTTGCCGAGGTCGTTGGCGAGCTCGGCGTTGAACCGGCCGAACAGCGACTCGAACGTGAAGTCGCCGTCGTTGCCGAGCGGCATCTCGCGCACCAGGTAGTAGCGCATGGCGTCGATGCCGAGCGCGCGGCCCAGCGGCGAGCCGGCGCCGAGCGCGTCGGCGAGCTTGATCGGATCGATCCGGGTCGCCGGCATCGACTTGGAGATCTTCTCGCCGCGCACGGTCCACCAGCCGTGGGCGAAGATGCCGCGGGGCAGCGGCAGGTTCGCGGCCATCAGGAACGCCGGCCAGTACACGGCGTGAAACCGCAGGATGTCCTTGCCGATCAGGTGGATCACCGACGGGAAGTAGCGCTCGACATCCGGGCCGGTGATCTCGCCGCTCTCGGGGCACAGATCGGTCAGGTAGTTGGTCAGCGCGTCCATCCAGACGTAGATCACGTGGCGCAGGCCCTCGGGATCGTCCTCGGGGACGGGGATGCCCCACTCGAAGCTGGTGCGCGATACCGACAGGTCGCGCAGCCCGCCGCGGAGGAACGCGACGATCTCGTTGCGGTAGGCCTCGGGGCGGATGAACTCGGGGTGAGCCTCGATGTGGCGCAGCAGCGGCTCGGCGTAGCGCGACAGCCGGAAGAACCAGCTGCGCTCCTTGTCGAGCCAGGCCACCGGCTTCTTGTGGACCGCGCAGGTCCACGTGTCGCCGTCCTTGATCAGCTGGCTCTCGGTGTAGAACGCCTCGCAGCCGACGCAGTACCAGCCCTGGTAGGACGCGAGGTAGAGGTCGTCGGGGTTGGTCGCGCGGATCCGCCGCCACAGCGCCTGGACGACGCGCTTGTGGCGCTCGCTGGTGGTGCGGATGAAGCGATAGCCCTCGATGCCGAGCGTCTTCCAGGTCTCGTCGAACCGCGGCGCGACCTGGTCGACGAACTGCTGCGGGGTCCGGCCCGCCTTGCGCGCGGCCTCCTCGACCTTCTGGCCGTGCTCGTCGGTCCCGGTCAGAAACCGGGTGTCGTCGCCGCGCATGCGGTGGAACCGCGACATCGTGTCGGCCACGAGCGTGGTGTAAGCGTGGCCCAGGTGCGGGACGTCGTTGACGTAGTAGATCGGCGTGGTGATGTAGAAGGTCTGGGTCATGTCGCGGTACTCGGATCGTCGCCGGTCAACGGGCCGTCATCGTCCAGCAGTGCCGGCCCCGCCAGTCTCGGGTCGGGGGCGCCGCCCGCGGACGCGGGATCGGGGTCATCGAGGCCGGCGGGGAGGGCGAGGGCGGTATCGCTGCCCTCGACGGCGTCGTCGCGATCGTCGTCGGCCTCGTCGTCGCGCGGGCGGGGCTGGTTGCCCGACGGGAACATCGGCTTGACCTCGGTCGCCGCGACGACCTCGGTGTCGCCGGGGCCGTACGACACCCGGACGCGCTGGCGCAGCACGTCGACCTCGACGACACGGCCCTCGCCGCGCGCGCCGATCACCCGCTTGCCGAGCTTGGGCAAGCCCTTGCGCAGCTCGGCATAACCGGCCTGCTCGTAGACCAGGCAGCACTTGAGCCGGCCGCACTGGCCCGACACCTTGGTCGGCGACAGCACCAGGCCCTGATCCTTGGCCATCTTGATCGAGACCGGCACGAAGTCGGGCAGCCACGTGGTGCAGCACAGCGTCAGGCCGCACGAGCCGATGCCGCCGACCGCCTTGGCCTCGTCGCGCACGCCGAGCTGGCGCAGCTCGATCCGGGCGCCGGTCGCGGTCGACAGCTCGCGGATGAAGTCGCGCAGGTCGAGCCGCTCGTCGCTGGTGTAGTAGACGTTGAGCCGCGAGGCGCGACCCGGCGGGCCGAGCAGCTCGACCCGGAACACCTTGAGCGCCAGGCGCAGCGCGGCGGCCTTGTCCTTGGCGGTCCGCAGCGCGTGGGCGCGGTCGGCGTCGCCGGCGCGCTCGTCGCGCAGGTCGTGATCGCTGGCGCTGCGGATCACCCGGCGCAGGCCTCGATCGCGCACCGCGCGGCGCGACGGCGACACGGCGACCCACGCCAGGCGTGCGCCGCGCTCGGTGTCGACGATCACGCGCTCGCCGTGTGCGTAGTCGGCCTCGCCGGCGTCGCACCACTGCACGCGGCCGCCGGCGACGAACCGGACCCCGGCGACGCTCGCGATGTCGTCGCCCAGCGTGGCGTTCGGCGCGCTGGCCGCCTCGAGCAGCGGATGGGTCACCGGATCGGGGTCGTCGGGCGGCGCGTCGTCCGGCAGGTCCGGCGCGAGCACGACCTCGGGCACGGGGCCATCGTCGTCCTTGCCCCACGCGATCGCCGGCGCGGTCAGGCCGTCGACCTCGACGTCGTCGGCCGGTGCGGCCGGCCGCCGCGGATCGTGCCGGACGATGGTGTCGTCGATGCCGGAGTCGACCAGCGCGTCCGGATCGGTGGCCGGCGCGGCGTCCGGACCGCGGACGGCGGGCCCCCTGCCGCGCGGCTGCGCATCGCGGCCGCGGTCACCGCCGGGATCGCGCGGCTGCCCGTCGCGGCCGCGCTCACCGCGCGGCTGCCCGTCGCGGCCGCGGTCACCGCCGGGATCGCGCGGCTGCGCGTCACGGCCGCGGTCACCGCCGGGATCGCGCGGCTGCGCGTCACGGCCGCGGTCACTGCCGGGATCGCGCGGCTGCGCGTCACGGCCGCGGTCACTGCCGGGATCGCGCGGCTGCGCGTCGCGGCCGCGGTCACCGCCCGGATCGCGCCGGGGCTCGTCGCGGCCACGATCGCGGCCCGGATCGCGCCGGGGCTCGTTGCGCCCGCGATCGCGGCCCGGCTCGCGCGGCCGCACGTCGCGGCCGGGCTCGCGCAGCTGCCCGTCGCGGCCGCGGTCACCGCCGGGATCGCGCCGGGGCTCGTCGCCTGCGCGGTCGCCGGCGGGCTCGCGCGCTGGCGTGTCGCGGTCGGCATCGCGCAGTTGCACGTCGCCACCGCGATCTCCGCCCGGATCGCGCCGGGGCTCGTCGCCCGCGCGGTCGCCGGCGGACTCGCGTGGTTGCGTGTCGCGGCCGCGGTCGCCGGCGGGCTCGCGCGACGGCGTGTCGCGGCCGCCACTCGCGCCGCGCCGGTGCTCGTCACGGCGCTGGCGGCGGGTCTCGTTCCGGCCTCGTCCGGGCTCTCGTCCGGGCTCTCGTCCGGGCTCTCGTTCAGGCTCGGTGCGGCCGTGCCCCGTGCCGTCGGCATGCGCGGGCGGATCGCGGCGCTCGTCGCCGCGGCCGCGCTCGGGGCCGGACGGGCGGTCCGGCCCGCCGGACGATCGTTCGTCGCTGCGTCCCCGGCCATCGCGGCGGGGCTCGCCGCGGGGCGGGGCGGACGCTGGGCCTCCCGCGGGCGGCGCCGGTCGCGCGCTGGCCGCGTCGCCGCGGTCGCCGGCCTCGGCCTCGGCGCCGAGCGTCTCGCCGCGGCGGCGCCTTCGCCGGCGGCGCCGCCGGGGCGCGGCATCGCCGCTCGCGTCACCGGCAGCCTCGCCCGCGTCGCCGCGGGCATCGTTGGCTTCGCCGGTATCGGGGCCATCGCCGGCGTCGGGGCCGTCGCCGGCGTCGCCATCGCCGGCGTCGGACATGCCCGCACCGGCGCGCAGCTCGCCGGGGATCGGATCGGGCGCGTCGCCGGGAGGGTTCATGGCGCGCCGACCTCCGGCAGGTCGTGGAGCTGCGCGATCAGCGCCTCGATCGCGAGCTGCGGGTTGGCGTTGTGGATCACCACGGGGATGTGCCACGTCAGGATCGCCTGGGCGCGCGAGCCGGCGCGCCGCGCGACCTCGACGTGACCGGCGTTCGCCGCGGCGTGGGCGCGGACGTGGAGCGCGCGGGCAGCGGCGACCAGCACCGGGGCCGCGTCGCCCTTGGTCTCGGCGATCCGGACCGGCAGCGAGCTGTCGTGGACGTCGCCGGCGAGCTCGGCGCCAAGCGCCGCGACCCGCTCCGCGCGCGCCGGATCGGCGTCGGCGGGCAGCGCCGTGCCCGCGGCGAACCGCACCCGCTGGCAGCGGCTGCGGATCGTCGGCAGCAGCTGGTCCGGCGCGGTGGTGCACAGCACGAACAGGGTGCGGCCCGGCGGCTCCTCCAGCGTCTTGAGCAGCGCGTTGGCGGCGGGGGGCGCGAGCGAGGTCGCCTCCTCGACGATGAACATCCGGATCTCGCCCTCGTGGGGCGGAAATCCGATCCGCGCGATCACCTGGTTGCGCACGCTCTCGATCGGCACGATCTGTGCGGCGCCCTCGCGGACCAGGGTCACGACGTCGGGGTGGATGCCCGCGGCGATCTTCGCGCACGCGACGCACGTCGACTCGGGGTCGCCGTCGCAACCCTCGCCCGGGTAGCGGTGACACGACAGCGCCATGCCCAGCGCGATCGCGGTGTCGAACAGCGGGGCCCCGGGCGGCCCGGAGAACAGATAGGCATGGGGCACGCGTCCGCGATCAACCGATCGACGAAGCTGTGCGACGGCGCGTTCCTGGCCCACAAGGCCCTGCCAGACGGACACGCTTCACGCTAGCACACGTCTCGCGAGCAACCTCGGCGATGGCGGACATCTCTCACGCCGGTGCAGGGCATTCAGCGCGGCCGCCGCACGAGGGCCGCACGAGCGCGGCACCGCGATCGGCCCATGTTAGGCTCGGGCGGTGGTGCGCCGTGACGGCAAAGACGAGACCCGCGAGGGGATCGACCAGCCACGCTGCGCTTCTCCAGCGGGTGCAAGTCCCGCCCCGGTAGGCGTCGGAGCGCCGGGTAGCAGGTCGCCGGAGTCGAGAGAGATCTCGAAGGCCGAAGCGCGACGTCAAGAGCCCGGGAAGACCGGGAGGCAAGGACGCGGGCCGCAACATGAAGTGAAGCTTGCAGCCTCGACAGAGTCACAACCGGGAAGCCGAGCCGCTCATTTCACGGCGAAGGCAACATCCTCGACGAAGCGGTCCGGAAATGTCGTCGAAAATTCCCGCG